>NZ_JBJYIN010000002.1:0-311094 GCF_046237015.1 Pectobacterium hainanensis | reverse complement strand
ATTCGGGTGAGTGAGCGCAGCCAACGCACAAGCAACTTGAAGTATGACGGGTATACTGATGCCAGCCCTCGGGCTGGCATTTTTTATCGTGACTTACCTGAAAATTACCTGAAAGCCCAAATCCACTTAAGAATCGTCATAACACAAGGTTTACGGATGGCAATGATACGAATGCTGGATCAGCACTTTCAACAGCGACTGACTAAGGGAGTAACGCCTTCATCACCAAAAGGGTTAACCCGCTTGGTTGTTGAATTTCTCTATTTCGGCGTCAAAGAAGCTCGCGCTTGCCTCTTCGTTGGTTTGTTCTTTCTCGTAGTTTTCAGCATGCCGAAAGGTGGCTGGTTTTCCATCCCTCGCTATGATTTGCTACTGATCTTTGCCATTTTGATTCAGGGATGGATGATTGCCAGCAAACTGGAAACATGGGACGAACTAAAAGCCGTCACGCTGTTCCACTTGGTAGGCTTTGCGCTGGAAGTATTCAAAACATCATCAGGCATTCGTTCCTGGTCTTACCCTGACTTCGCCTACACCAAAGTGCTTGGTGTACCGCTATTCGCCGGGTTCATGTACGCCTCAGTGGGTAGCTATATTATTCAGTCCTGGAGATTGTTTGATATAAAAATTCGCCATCATCCGCCTTATTGGTTGGCAACGCTGGTGGCACTGCTCATTTATGCCAATTTTTTCACTCATCATTATATCGGCGATTATCGCTGGTATATCGCCGCTCTCGCCGTCGGCCTCTATGCTCGCACCACCGTAGTCTTCACACCTTACGATAAAGAACGGAGCATGCCGCTGTCGTTGGCTTTTATTCTGATCGGTTTTTTTATCTGGCTAGCTGAAAATATCAGTACCTTTTTCAGCATCTGGCGCTATCCCGAACAACTCGGTGCCTGGTCGATGGTCCATGTAGGGAAATGGAGTTCATGGTCATTGTTAGTCATCATGACATTCACTATCGTGATTTATCTGAAAGACATCAAAAAGAGCATTCATATTCCCGAGTGATAGCGAGCTGTTCGTATCGATCATGTAGCGCGTATCGCTCATATAGAAAACAAGGTGCCGCGACAGAGAAAATGTAGCGGCGGAAGGATAATAGGGGCTACGCCATTATTTGTGCGAATCGATTTCCGATGGCTCGACGTTGCTGCCATTTTCATCTTGAGAGATCGCGACTGCTGGTGTATCGACCTCTTCTTCGCTCGGTTTGCGGGAAATCGGTTTACCATACTCCCGATCGTTATAGCGCGTTAACCACAGCGACAGCGCCTTAAGTGAATCCGGCGTAAACTCATCGCAGCGTGCCGTAATCTCTTCTGGCGACAGCCAACTGACCTCATCAATCTCAGCCTCTTGCAACGCAAAAGGGCCGTGGGTAACACAGCTGAACAACCCGCCCCATACGCGGCAATTCTCTGCTTCATAATAAAACAGACCATGCTCCGCAAATGGAACGCCAGCAATACCGAGCTCTTCTTCGGCTTCACGACGAGCAGATTCAAGCATCTGTTCACCGCTTTGAACAACCCCACCAGCAGTTGCATCTAACCATCCGGGATAGAAGTCTTTACTCTCGGTACGACGCTGCACCAAAATCTTACCCATGCCATCATGCACCACAATGTAAGTCGCTCGATGACGAAGACTCTGAGCACGCATCTGCTGACGACTCGATTGAGCGATGACCTCGTTGTCCTCATTGACGATATCTACCCACTCAGTGCCTGCTGGCTGATTTTGTTCCGCCATCCTTTGAAACCCTTTAGTATTGGCGCGTGATAACGCGCATCTGTTTTAAATAGTCGATGTTATTAATCGAGTAGCACAGACAAATTAGAGCCTAATGGTGACCTGTGCAATAGGCTCTCCCCCCAACAAAGGGAGAACGTATAAAACATCATCTTCCAACATCCCATAGCTCGCTGCGTAACCGCCTTTGGGTAAACTAACCGAACCTGGATTAAAATGATATATCCCTTCCCGCTGCTCAGCGATCGGGATATGGGTATGCCCATAAGCCAAGACATCACCCGCATTTAACGGTGGTAAGTTATCAGGATGATAAATATGCCCATGCGTCAGGAAAAGACGATTTTTCGGCAATAGCACATGTTGCCAAGGTGCGGTAATCGGGAAATGCAGCAGCATTTGATCCACTTCGCTATCGCAATTTCCACGCACCGCAATAATACGTTTGGCGTAAATATTCAGGCGAGCAGCCACTTCCGCAGGTTGATAGTTATCAGGTAATGGATTCCGGGGACCGTGGTTCAAAAAGTCCCCCAAGAGAATCAGCCAGTCCGCCCCCTGTTTTTCAAACAGAGATAGCACTTGCTCTGTCGCACTCAACGATCCATGTAGATCAGATGCAAACATCAACTTCATCGTTATCCCCAATGTCGCTTCACCAACAATGGGATTAGTCTAACAAAGTTGTGTGTTCAATCTTAGTATGAATTCAGTATAAATAATGCATCGAGTGCGCTCAGCGCATCAATAAGGCGCGTGGCGGCGTAATTACCCCGTGCAACGCCGGATTATCACTTTCATCTTTGAGTTGGACACCCGACAAACGCCGTTGGAAAGATTGCTCTAGCAGCCAGGCCAATTTGAACGCCGCCAGAGGATAATCCAGCCCCTCAGGACGAATATTCGAGATACAGTTACGCTCCGACTCAAGGCGACGAATATGCGGCCCCCATGTCATGTAAACACTCAGGCTATCCGGTGACGAAAGGCCGGGGCGTTCACCAATCAGTATCGCTACCGCTTTGGCCCGTAAGCATTCACCAATATCATCACCTAACGCAACACGAGATTGATGTGCCAACACAATGGGAGCCAGAGATAATCCAAGCAGCTTGAGGTACGGCTGCAACGCCAAAATAAGGGGGACGGCCTGCCGATGCACGGCTTTGGAGGATAAACCATCACCGATCACCAATAGCAGATCGGCTGGGGGGAACGATGCGTTCATCAATAGCGTACGACTGGCTTCAGACAGGCGACGACCTAAGTCTGGCCGACACAAAAATTGCTCTCGCGTTGGTGCCGCACTGTGAACCGTCAACGTGTTTAATCCCACGAGTTCCAATTCATTCGCCAACATCTCACTATCAAAGGCCTGATGAACCGCGTCGCGGGCCTGCGCATGGGCCATGCCGAAGTGCAACAGTTCACGAGTTGGCAGACTTGCACCAGTACGCCCTAGCGCGATGCGCGCCGCCGTAAACTCACGTAACGCTTCCCAGGGATTATCGTGGATGATCTCACTCATCGGCCTCCCTCCAGATAAGGTTGATGTTGTAGCAGCGGATGATGACGACTGGTATCACACAGACGCCCTTGAGTATCAATGATGCGCATTTTTTCCAGCCATTCACCAAACTCGGGAGCATGTTTTAGCCCCAGTAACTCACGGATATATAACGCATCATGGAAAGAAGTACTCTGGTAGTTCAGCATGATGTCATCCGCACCGGGGATCCCCATCAGGAATGTTAGTCCGGCATTGGCAAGCAACGTCAGCAAAGTATCCATGTCATCCTGATCGGCCTCGGCATGGTTGGTGTAACACACGTCACACCCCAGCGGGACCCCCATCAACTTACCGCAGAAGTGGTCTTCCAAACCCGCACGGATAATTTGTTTACCGTCATACAAATATTCAGGGCCGATAAACCCGACAACGGTATTAACCAAAAAAGGAGAGAAATGACGAGCAACGGCATAGGCACGAGCTTCACAGGTTTGTTGATCGACACCGTAATTGGCATTAGCGGACAAACAACTCCCCTGCCCGGTTTCAAAATACATCACGTTATTGCCCAAGGTGCCACGCTTCAGACTTAACGCCGCCTGATAAGCCTCCTCCAACGTCGCCAGATTAAAACCAAAACTGCTGTTGGTCGCCTCCGTACCGGCTATCGATTGAAAAACCAGATCAACCGGCGCACCACGTTCCATGAGTTGCAACGTATTGGTGACATGCGTCAGCACACAGGATTGCGTTGGTATTTCAAAACGGCTAATCACATCGTCCAACATATAATTCAATTTTTCCAACAGCGGTAAGCTGTCACTGGCTGGGTTAATTCCCACCATAGCATCCCCACTGCCGTATAGGAGCCCGTCAAGCATACTGGCAGCGATGCCTTTCAAATCGTCCGTTGGATGATTTGGTTGTAAACGCACGCTGATATGCCCCGCCAGCCCAAGCGTATTGCGAAATTTCGTTACTACCCGACATTTCTTCGCCACCAAGATCAAATCCTGATTACGCATCAGTTTGCTAACCGCCGCGGCCATTTCCGGCGTAATACCTTTCGCCACTCGCGCTAATTTTTCACTATCCGTTTGCTCACTTAACAGCCAGTCACGAAAATCGCCTACCGTCAGGTGCGAAATCAACGCGAATGCCGCGCCATCGTGTGAATCGACAATCAAGCGTGTCACTTCATCCTGTTCATAAGGGATAAGCGCCTGTTGCAAAAACTCGTTTAATGGCAACTCTGCCAGCGCCATACGCGCTGCCATTCGTTCTTCTGAACTTTGTGCTGCCACGCCAGCCAGAAAATCGCCAGAACGAGCGGGTGACGCCTTTGCCATCAATTCACGCAAATCGTGAAAACGATAGCGACGATGACTGAGCGTTGTCTGATACATGCCTTCGCCTCGATCATGATGTCAATACTGCCCACGTCAGAAGGTGGGCAGCCTGATTTATCAGAAAAAATATTCTTTATTTAGAAACGGTTAACTGTGGATCAAATGCCGCCGTATCACGCGATGTACTGGTCAGACGGAACCAGCCATAACCCAATAGCATCATGGCTGCAAAAATCATCGCCAGCAGCGTGTTGTAATACACCATCGCCGCCAGACAAATCACCGCCATCGCCAGAGCAAACGCTGGAGCAAACGGATACCAGGGTGCGCGGAACGGACGGACCAACGCGGGTTCACTACGGCGCAATTTGAACAGTGACGCCATCGACGTGATATACATAACAATGGCACCAAATACCGACATTGTCACAATATTGGCCGTCAACGGCTGACCGCCGATAGTCACAAAAGAATCAGAGAAGATCGCAGCAATACCGACAACACCGCCGGCCAAAATGGCGCGGTGCGGCGTACGGAAACGCGTATGAACACGAGCCAGAGGTTTAGGCAGATAGCCGGCACGGGCCAACGCAAAAATCTGGCGAGAGTAACCCATGATAATACCGTGGAACGACGCCACCAGGCCGAATAGTCCAAGCCATACCAGCATATGTAACCAACCGCTGTTACTGCCGACAATCAACTTCATCGCCTGAGGCAGCGGATCGTTGATATTAGACAGTTGACGCCAGTCGCCTACACCACCAGCAAACAGCATCACACCGATCGCCAGCATCGTTAACGTCAAAATGCCACAGATAAAGGCACGAGGGATAGTTCGACGAGGATCTTTCGCTTCCTCCGCCGCCATTGCCGCCCCTTCTATCGCCAGAAAAAACCAGATAGCAAAGGGGATCGCGGCAAAAATACCGGAAAGGGCTACCGAGCTAAATTCGTCAGATCCAGCCCACCCGCCGCTGGCAAAATTCTGCCATTCAAATCCTGGCGCAACGACCCCCATAAAGACCAGAAGTTCGAATATCGCCAGCAGTGTGACCAGCAGTTCAAACGTTGCGGCAATACCAACACCAAGAATATTGAGCCCCATAAATATCAGATAGGCGCTAACCGCCACCCATTTCGGATCTAACGAGGGAAACTGCACATTCAGATAGGCCCCAATAGCCATTGAAATGGCTGGAGGAGCAAACACAAACTCAATCAACGTAGCAAAACCGGCAATAAAACCGCCGGTTGGGCCAAATGCACGATAAGCATAGGCAAACGGTCCGCCAGCGTGTGGGATCGAAGTACTCAATTCGGTAAAGCTAAAAATAAATGCACAATACATCGCGGCAATCGCCAGCGCGGTAATCAGAAAGCCTAATGTCCCTGCCTGCGCCCAACCATAGCTCCAGCCAAAATATTCGCCGGAAATCACCAGACCTACCGCAATTCCCCATAAGTGGAAACTACCCAGCGTCCGTTTTAACCCCGGTTCTGATTTACTGTTTTCCATTCTGCCATCCCCTGATATCAATATAATATTCAGGGGTATTGCAAAGACTGTACCAAATGAAAAGAATCGCTGGCTGTCGGTAAAACATGGCGTTTTTAGCCCTAACGTGCATATCGTTGGCCCTGTTTTGAGACATCCTGCTCTACAATGCAGCAATTGATGCCTGCTTTAAGCGCATTCGCCTATCTTGCACTTCTGGTATGGTTAAGAATACAAACGTTGAAACTCAACAAGACACCATTCGACATTTCCCTACTGCGAGAAAACCACGCATGCAGCCATGTCAGAATAGAAAAGAAAATGAGGGCTAATGAATGTCATACCGCCATACTGATGCAATTATCCGCATAAAAAACCTACGACTGCGCACGTTCATTGGAATAAAAGAAGAGGAAATCAATAACAGACAAGATGTTGTTATTAACGTTGTGATCCATTACCCGGCAGAACGTTCACGCAACAGCGAGAATATTGATGATGCACTAAATTATCGCACTATCACCAAAAACATTATTCACCACGTCGAGACAACACGTTTCGCGCTCTTGGAAAAATTAACGCAGGATATACTCAATATTGCCAGCGATCATGACTGGATCACCTATGCTGAAGTAGAAGTCGATAAATTGTTTGCCTTGCGATACGCCGATTCTGTTTCCATGACGATGCGCTATCACAAGGAATAGCCCGCCATCATGGTCAAAACAATGAAGGGATAAGCGAGGCCAGACATGCAAATACTGATTACCGGTGGAACCGGTCTTATCGGACGTCATCTGATTCAACGATTACGACTGCTTGCTCATCACGTCACCGTGTTGACAAGGGATCCTGATAAAGCCCGAGAAATATGGGGCAACCAGGTAGAATATTGGTCGACATTGAATAACCAAACCTCGCTAAATGGCTTCGATGCGGTCATTAATCTAGCCGGTGAACCCATCGCCGATAAACGTTGGACACCACAACAGAAACAGCGACTGAGCCAAAGCCGTTGGAACATAACAGAGCAACTCGCCAAACTGATTAACGCGAGTAACGAACCGCCATCTGTCCTTATTTCCGGCTCTGCCGTCGGTTATTACG
This sequence comes from Pectobacterium hainanensis, assembly GCF_046237015.1. Taxonomy (NCBI): domain Bacteria; kingdom Pseudomonadati; phylum Pseudomonadota; class Gammaproteobacteria; order Enterobacterales; family Pectobacteriaceae; genus Pectobacterium; species Pectobacterium hainanensis. The sequence goes on along the minus strand of NZ_JBJYIN010000002.1, from coordinate 303,869 downwards.
GAGATCAGGGAGAAGCATTAGTCACGGAAGATGAAACCCCTGCGAATGAATTTACCCATCACCTGTGCGCACGCTGGGAAGCATTAGCACAATCCGCAGAAAGTGATAAAACCCGAGTCTGCCTGTTACGTACGGGTATTGTGCTGTCTTCTGAAGGCGGTGCATTAGCCAAAATGTTGCCTATTTTCAAACTGGGACTGGGTGGCCCCATGGGGTCGGGAAAACAATATATGCCGTGGATTCATATTGATGACATGGTAAACGGGATCCTTTATCTGCTCGATAACCCGATACTCAGCGGACCATTTAATATGGTGTCGCCTTATCCGGTACGTAACGAGCAATTTTCAGCCATGCTGGCCCAGGTGCTCAATCGACCCGGTTTCCTCCGTGCCCCTAGTTTTGCCATCAAACTGCTGATGGGGGAAGCCTCAACGTTAGTATTAGGCGGACAACGCGCATTACCACAAAGGCTGGAAGCCGCCGGGTTCGGTTTCCGTTTCTTCGAACTGGAGGAGGCGTTGAAAGCGGTCATATCCGCCCAGCCATAACACGGTGTATGCGCTGTCTGCGTTTTTCAAAACTGTCAGATAGACATCATCTCAACGTGCCAGATAAGAACTGCTGCAAACGCGGGCTTTTAGGGTTACCGAATACCGCATCAGGGGGACCTTCTTCTTCAATAACCCCCTGATGCAGGAAAATGACATGGCTGGAAACATGGCGAGCAAACTCCATTTCATGTGTCACAACCACCATGGTTTTCCCCTCTTCAGCCAGTTTTTGCATAATCCGCAACACCTCGCCCACCAATTCAGGATCAAGCGCCGACGTCGGTTCATCAAACAATAAGACTTCCGGCTCCATCGCCAATGCTCGGGCTATAGAGACACGTTGTTGCTGACCGCCGGATAAATTTGCCGGATATTTATCCTGTGTTGCTCCAGTAATCCCTACCTTGTCCAGATAGAAAATGGCGCGGGCACGTGCTTCCGCTTTGGTTAGCCCCAGAACCTGCACAGGCGCTTCCATCACATTTTCCAGTGCGGTCATAAAGCTCCATAAATTGAAGTGCTGGAACACCATCGTCAGGCGAGTTCTCAGCAACTGAAGCTGTTTTTTATCGAACACCCGCAGTTGACCATCATTATCGCGCACCATCCGTATTTCCTGATCGTTGACATAAATCGCCCCTTCACACGGTTTTTCCAAAAAGTTGATGCAACGTAACAAGGTACTTTTACCCGAACCGGACGATCCAATAATGGAAATAACATCCCCAGCTTTAGCCTGTAATGAAATGCCTTTCAACACTTCATGCAGCCCATAGCGTTTACGTAACTCCGTCACCATCAGCTTATTATTCGACATAGTTTCTTCCTGCTTTTAATGGGATGAACGGGGATAAAGATGACGCAACCAGCGCTGCTCTGCTTTTTTGAACAAGCCAATTAACGTAAAAGAAATCACCAGATAAATAACCGCCGCGATGCCAAACGCGTAAAACGGCTGATAGGTAGACGCATTAATATCGCGGGCAATTTTCAGAATATCCGGCACCGTGACGGTAAACGCCAGTGCGGTGGAATGCAGCATCAAAATCACTTCATTGCTATAAGCGGGCAACGCAATACGTAATGCTCCCGGCAAAATAATATGACGGTATTGTTTGAAACGAGAGAACCCATAAGCTCTCGCCGCTTCAATTTCGCCATGTGGAATGGAACGAATCGCACCAGCAAAAATTTCGGTGGTATAAGCACACGTGTTTAATGCTAGCGCCAGAATGGCGCAGTTCAGACCACTGCGAAAAAATGCATTTAGCAGGTCAGTGCCACGCACTATTTCCAGGCTATACACACCGGAATAGAAAACCAGTAGTTGCACGTAGAGCGGCGTACCACGAAAAATGTACGTAAATAACCAGACAGGAAAACTAAAGCGTCGACGTGGTGAAACTCGCGCCACCGCCAAAGGCAGCGCGAGTAGACCGCCGATCGTCACAGAGGAGATCAATAGCCACAGGGTCATCGCCAACCCGGTCATGCGATAACCATCGCTCCACAACAGCGGTTGCCAATATTGTTGCAGGATTTCATTCATCGCTTATTTTTTTCACTCCCTGCGAATAGCGCCGTTCCAACCACCACAACACGCCGTTGGAGAGCGTAGTAAAAAACAGGTATAGCACCGCTGCCACGATCGCAAAATAAAAGGGTTCATGTGCACCCTTACCTGCCAACTGCGTAGCCTTAATCACGTCATTAAGCCCCAACAAAGAAACTAATGCCGTGGCCTTTAGAATAACCTGCCAGTTATTACCGATCCCCGGTAAGGCAAAACGCATCATGGAAGGAAACAATATCCGGCGGAATACTTTCATCGGCGAAAAACCGAAAGCCACAGCGGCTTCAATTTGTCCGCGAGAAACCGCTAAAAAAGCACCGCGAAATGTTTCGGTGAAATACGCGCCGTAAATAAATCCCAGCGTAATAATCCCGGCCATCATCGGATCAATATCGATCTGGCTAACGCCCAGTGCCTCCGTCAACGTGTTCAGTGCGATCTGTAAGCCATAAAAAATCAACAGCATCAACACCAAATCAGGTACGCCGCGAATCAATGTGGTATAGCCGGAAAAAAATCCCGATAACAATCGGCTGGAGGAAAGTTTAGCGCCCGCACCCATCAACCCAATAACCAACGCCAGCAGTAAAGCACTGAGCGCCAGTTCCAGCGTCATGGCAGCGCCATCCAGAATGAGTTGGGAATAGCCATAAAGCATCGATCAATTCCGTGAATAATAAGGGGAAATAAATGGCATCCTGTATCGCACCGCGACCAAACAAAAACACATTAAAAAACGTCGGGGAAAAGGCTTTCCCTTGGTTCCCCGACAGGTAACGATGCGGTCTTAACCACCGTAAACATCAAAATCGAAGTATTTTTTTGCAAAGGTGTCGTAGGTCCCATCTTTACGCATTTCATCAAAAGCCTTATCCAGAGCCGCTTTCAATTCTGTATCCGTTTTACGCAATCCCATGCCTGTGCCAACACCAAAAAACGTGTCATCCTTAACGGCCGGGCCAGCAAATGCATAGTCTTTACCCATCTCTTGCTTCAAAAAGCCTTCACTACCGGCAACTTCATCCTGAAACGCCGCATCAATACGCCCTGCTACCAGATCGGCATAAATAAGATCCTGATTCTGATAGGCAACAACGTCTACGCCTTTGGGCTGCCAGTTAGCATTCGCAAAAGCTTCCTGGGTAGAGGCTTGCAATACGCCGACACGTTTCCCACCTAACGAAGCCAAAGTGGGCTCAATTTTCACCGTTTTACTGGCAATCAAACGTGCATTCGCTGCGTACAATTTCTCAGTAAATGCAATTTCCTGCTGGCGTTTTTCCGTGATGGAAAGTGAGGAGATAATGGCATCAATCTTTTTGGCTTTCAGCGATGGAATTAACGCATCGAAATCACTTTCAACAAACGTACAACTGGCGTCAATACGCTTGCACAACTCTTTCGCCAAATCGATATCAAACCCGACTAGTTCACCACTGGCATTCTTCGATTCAAATGGGGCATAAGTGGGATCGGTACCAATTTTAATATTTTTAGGCACGGCAGATATCGCACTGCCAGCGACCAAAATGAATGCCAAAGGTATAACTTTCACCAGCTTATTCATATTGTGACCTCACCCTAATCCATTGATATTAAATTAATATTAACCATCCAAACGGTTTTTATCCGTTTAAAAAATCGATAACGTGATTGCTGTTTTCGTCTCATTACAAAACATAGCAGTTTTCATGCCATTTAGGTAAATCAGCGAAAAAAACCAGGTCTAACATCGACCTTGATGTAAAAAATATAGTAAGAAATTGATTTTATTGGTTTTTATTTAAAATAAAGGAATAGCTATCGGCAGGCGTTCAATACAAATAGAAAGGGATCTGCACCATAAAAGCGCAATATCTCATTAAAATGGTGCAATGTTATTAAAAAGCCCCATTCTGGGGCGGAACACGTTATTGAATGGGGGTATTGGCAATATATCTCGCCGATAACAACGTCGCTATTATGCCCCCTGCCAACGGGTGAATAAGTCTTTTGGCAATTCAATATTAAACTGATCGATCACGCGATTTACCGTTTGATCAATAATGTCCTGCACACTTTGCGGGCGATGATAAAAGGCAGGAACGGGAGGCATAATCAACGCGCCAAGCTCGACGGCAGCCGTCATCAAACGTAAATGCCCCAAATGAAGCGGCGTTTCTCGTACGCAAAGCACCAGCGGACGACGTTCTTTCAACACCACATCGGCTGCTCGCGTCAGCAGATTATCGCTGTAGCTGTGCACGATGCCCGACAGGGTTTTGATCGAACAAGGCAATATCACCATGCCGTCAGTTTTAAATGAGCCAGAGGAGATACTGGCGGCAATATCGCGGGAGTCATAGACAACATCCGCCAATGCCTGTACATCGCGCAGACTGTAATCAGACTCCAGCGCCAGTGTCTGCCGGGCGGCATTACTGATGATGAGATGCGTTTCTATCCCTTCGATAGGCTGCAAAATCTGCAATAGCCGAACGCCATAAATCACGCCGCTGGCACCGGAAATACCAATAATAAGTCGCTTCATCAATATAGTCTCTGACTAGCCGCATACGATGAATGAATGCGCATGAGTGATTTGCGCTGACTTTGCCGCAATGGTTAGCGATAAGCAAGAATAAATCGAGGTGATCGGCATCGGGGACGTTCTCACGAACATCCCCAGCTTCAACATCAGAATGTCACGTTAACGGATAGCCAGTAATTCCGCCCCGTGATGACAGATCCGCTCGTTGAACGACTAAATGAATAATAGTCTCCCGTTGTGAAGGCCCCCCTTCCTGTACCATATGTGCGTACACCGCTGGAGAAATCTTTGTCGAATAGGTTATTGATCGCACCATTGACGGTCACATCTTTCGACAACTTATATGATCCCCCCAAGTTGAACACGGTATACGATTTGAAATCAGCGCCTTTATCGTCATACGCCGCCTTTTGCCCATCCGTTAACGACCCATAATTTTGCGTATAACGCGCCGTTTTACCACGATATTCCGCTTTCAACCATGTGGACAATTTCTCGTTAACGTCCCAATTAACCCGAGCATTAGCCATATGCTTTGGTGTATTTGTCAAACGGGCTCCCTTATTCTTACCATCCTTCTGCTCACTATCAGTGAACGTGTAATTCAGGTTCATCGTCCAGCTATCCGACCATAATGGTATCGTCGTCGCCAGTTCCACCCCTTCGGTGCTTGCTTTGCCAACATTGGTATGTGTACTGGAAAAATCATCAACCGTTAACGAGCTGATTTTATTGCGGTAGCGATTCTGGAACACCGTGGCATTAGCACCAAATCCCGAATAGTGCTCATAATACACACCCAGCTCGGTATTGACGCTTTCTTCCGGCTTAAGATCCGGATTACCAATCGTGGTGACCGTTCCCTGGCCACTCACCCCACTAATACCATTGTGTAATTGTGCCAGCGAAGGAGTCTTATAACCGGTGCTGACACCTCCTTTCACCGTCAATTCATCCATGACATTCCAGACCAGATAGGCTCGCGGGCTGACATGACCACCAAACGTATCATTGTATTCGTAACGCGCTCCACCCGTGAATGCCAGTGAATCCAACAGTCGCCATTCATCCTCAGCAAACAGTGACCAGTAATCCTGTTCAAATTTTCCGCCGGAATTTGCCAGAACAATGCCGTCTTTCATTGTGGCATTCCAATATTGACCGCCAACGGTAAACAGATGGCTATCCCCTAATGGGGCAACCAGTTTGGTATCAAGCATAATGTTGGTATTTTTCAGCAAACGCTTATCACCAGCAGCGCTGGAGTTATCGGGCACTGAGTCTGAGGTAATCAAGCGTCCTTTATTTTCCGTCTGATTATAAGAAAGGCTGGAATTCCAGGTACCAAAATCCAACTGATTATCACTGCCCAACGTCACTTTACGACGCTGGTAACGCAGCGTATCTTCATAACCGCCAACCACCCCTATCGTGCCGAGCTGATTCTCTTTATTGTCGTATTTTTGATTAGCGATCTCGCCATCCAACCACAATGTATTCTTGTCATTGACCTGCCAGCTCAGTTTACCGCCAAGCAGATAGTTATCTGATTTGACTGGATTTGCGCCCCGCTGATTTAACAACTCTCCAGATGAGTTTGTCACTTCCGACGCTTCGCGGCGGAAAATACTGCCACGTAAGGCCAATCCCAGTGAATCCTCCACCAGAGCGCCACTGGAATAGAAAGAGAACTTAGAGGCATCACCATAGTCAGTATCTTCCTGGAACGTGTGTTCCAGCGTTGCCGTTCCCGACCATTCTTTTGCGACTTTCTTGGTAATGATATTGACCACGCCGCCCATTGCTTCAGAACCATACAATGTGGACATTGGGCCACGAATCACCTCAATTCGCTCAATCGCTGACAGCGGTGGCATGAAACTGGTGTTCATAGCGCCAAAACCATTAGGCGTGACATCAGCAGTACCGTTCTGACGAATACCATCCACCAGAATTAAGGTGTAATCACTGGACATACCGCGAATACTGATATCCAATCCACCGGTTTTTCCAGTAGTGCTGCGTACATCAACGCCCTCAACATCACTCAATGCTTCAGCCAGATCGTTATACTTACGCTTGCTTAACTCATCCTGACTAACGACAGAAATGCTGGCCGCTGCTTCGGTCAGCTTTTGTTCATAACCACTTGCAGTAACAACAAAAACATCATTGTTATTTTCAGCTGCAATCGTGTTTAACGCGGTTGTCGCTAACGCCAGAGATACTGCATTTCTAATAGAAATCAAAGAGGTATATTTCATCATATGCCCTTTATTGTTGTTGAATATTTTTGCAAGAAATTGTGTAAAAAAACACCCAACAATGTAAATGATAATTATTAGTATTTTCAATCAATAAATGACAAATGTGATCGTTTTGAGTGAACTGTGTTAGTTATGTATCGATGGTTTGTATGATCGATCAAACGAATGACTGAAATAATGTTCAATGTTTGGCGAATGGGAAGGCACAACGGTACAGCTGGAAGTGTTTTTCCTGACGGTTCGTGGCTTGCAACGAGGATGTTGATATCGTGTTCTCATGTAAAAAAAGGGAACATGCCAAAGCATGCTCCCTTTTTTATCGATTGATATCAAACGTTTTAAACTGATCCATTTCTCCCATCGCTGGGAAGAAAGTTACTATATTATCAATCCGTTAATCCTTCCCTATGAAGGAAAGGCGAATGAACGATGTGCGGGAAAATAAATCGGTTTATCAGATAACCCGGCACATTACCGCGTTAACATTCACCGCCAGCATCATCCCTCGTTATGTAACTCCAGATCTTCAACTTCATTTTGGCTACGCAATGCTTTGGCATCATCATTGCGCAACGCTTCCAGATAATCGAGATAACCCTGATCGACATCCTTCGTCACATAGACACCATTAAATACCGAGCACTCGAATTGCACGATATCTGGATTATCTTCACGAGCAGCGGCAATCAAATCCTCCAGATCCTGGAAAATCAGGGCATCCGCGCCGATAATTTGACGAATTTCTTCGACTTCGCGACCATGGGCTATCAGCTCATTGACGCTTGGCATATCGATACCATAAACGTTCGGGAAACGGATCTCCGGAGCAGCAGAAGCCAGATAAACACGCTTCGCCCCCGCCTCGCGAGCCATTTCGACGATCTGCTCTGACGTTGTGCCACGCACAATGGAATCATCCACCAGCAGCACATTCTTGTCACGGAATTCAGCCCGATTCGCATTCAACTTGCGGCGAACGGATTTACGACGCGCCGATTGCCCCGGCATGATAAATGTCCGTCCCACATAGCGGTTTTTCACAAACCCCTGACGGTACGGTTTATTAATAATACGAGCGATTTCTAACGCGATATCACAAGACGTTTCAGGAATCGGAATGACCACGTCGATGTCCAAATCTTCCCACTGCCGCGCGATTTTCTCGCCGAGCTTCTGCCCCATACGCACACGAGCACTGTAGACAGAAATTTTGTCAATGAACGAGTCAGGGCGAGCAAAATACACATACTCAAACAGGCAAGGGTTACTTTTCGGGTTCTCAGCACACTGGCGGGTAAATAACTGCCCTTTCTCAGTGATATAAATCGCTTCACCCGGTGCAACATCACGCAGGAACTCAAAGCCCAGCGTATCTAACGCCACACTTTCCGACGCCACCATATATTCGCTGCGTCCATCTTCCAAATCGCGTTTGCCAATCACCAGAGGACGGATCCCATTAGGATCGCGGAATGCCACCATCCCGTGCCCAATAATCATGCTGACGCAGGCATAAGCGCCACGAATTTGCTGATGTGTGGCGGCAACGGCGGCAAAAATATTATCGGCTTCCAGCGGGTAATGTTGGAAACGATCCAGTTCTCTGGCAAAAATATTTAACAGAATTTCCGAATCTGACGTGGTGTTAACATGACGACGCTCTTGTGCAAACAACTTCTTACGCAGTTCGTGCGCATTCGTCAGATTACCGTTATGTGCCAGTGTGATCCCGAAGGGAGAATTGACATAAAAAGGCTGCGCTTCTGAAGCACTGGAGCTGCCCGCTGTCGGATAACGCACATGACCAAGCCCCATATTTCCTTGTAAACGCTGCATATGCCGAGCTTCGAATACGTCCTTTACCAGGCCATTGGCCTTGCGCAGGCGAAAACAATTTAAGGCATCGATGGTTACAATACCCGCTGCATCCTGCCCACGGTGTTGCAACACCGTTAACGCGTCATAAATCGACTGGTTGACCGGTGTAAAACCGGCGATACCGACAATACCGCACATGGTGTCTTTTCCTCATCAGCGCTACCGCAGCGTGACGTGCTGCGGCAAGAAACTTGACGTGCTTTGCAGGTAGTCAAAAAACCACCTGATAATATAGCTAAACTGCGGGATTAACTGGGACTGCTTCCAGTCGGCACTCTGTGAAAAACCAGTAAAGGTATCCAAAAAGAATAGCAGCGCAGAGACAATCAGCACGCCGCGCAACGCACCAAAACAAATGCCTAATACGCGGTCAGTACCGGATAACCCAGTGCGTTCGACCAGTGAACTAATCACATAGTTGACAATAGCACCCACAATCAACGTCGCAATGAACAGGATGGCAATAGCGATACCGTTACGTACCAGTTCGTCATCAAAACGAGTGAAATAGATCGCAAGGTAGGCGTAATAATGGCTGGCGATAAAAAATGCACATCCCCAAGTGACCAATGACAACGCTTCACGAACAAACCCTCGAATCAAGCTGACCAGAGCCGAAAATCCGATGATGCCAATAATGACGTAATCAACCCAAACCATGAACGATCCTAATAATGAACGAGGCTATCAGTAGCCGCGACGTCATCCTGTTCGCGGCGAATTCTAACAGAAAAAGAAAACGTTTGCGTAGCGTATTTCTGCCGATTTTATCAATCGATAATAAAGGCAGATTTCCGCTTACCGAACGCTATGTGACCGTACTTGCCCACTGAGTCCGCTCAACTGTTGTAGCTCGCCCAACGATGCCTGAAGCTTTTGTTTTGAGGCATCCGGACCAACATAGATACGTGTAATCTGTCCTGCGATGGGTGTTGTCGGTACGGTATAAGCCCTATAGCCAGAGAGGCGAAGCTTAGCGACAATTTCATTCACTTTATCCGCATTCTTCAGCGCCCCCAGTTGAACGATATAAGCCTGCCCAGTTGGCGCCTGTTCAACTGGCGGGGTTTCCGTTCGAGGCTCGGGTTTAATCTCTGGCTTCGGTTCGGGTTTCGGTTCAGGCCGAGGCTCCGCTTTAGGTTTCACCTCCGGTTTCGGCTGCACTTTTGGCACAACCGGCGTTTGGACCGGTGCCTGCACTGGCGGCCGCTCTACCACAATCGGTGGCGCGGTGACCACCGGCGTATTTGTCGCTGGCGCAACGTTCTCGGTAGGAGTAGCCGTATCGACGGCTGGCGCAGAACCTCGCATCGCCTCTTCCGCTCCTTCCGGCGGTTGAGTGATCAAAGACTGGTTCAACGGCGGCAGCGAGTCCATTTCATTGCTATCCCCCGGCTTCGGGATTAACGGGATCGCCGCAAACTCATCCTCATAGTGCTTTTTGTTACCATCCAACAGGCCGGGTAACACGATCACCCCCAAGGCAACCAAAATAACGGTTCCAACCAGGCGATTCTGAAATTTACTCGCCATTTCCGTTCTCCTCATCCAGCGCTTCCATCACATGCGCTACCGTATGAAAAGATCCGCACACTACAACAATATCCTGCTCAGTTGATTCCACCAACGCCTGACGCCACGCGCTAGCAACATCGGCGAACGATTGACTGCGCGCCAGATGCGTTGTTAGTTGTTCAACGGACGCACCGCGTGGCCCTTCCAGCGGTGCGCAATACCATTCATCCACCAGCGGCTGCAAATAAGCCAGCGTACCGGGGATATCCTTATCCGCCAGCATACCAATGACTGCACGAGTTTTTCCCGTTTTAGGCAAAGCTGTCAGTCTGCTAGCCAGGTATGCCGCAGCGTGAGGGTTATGTGCCACATCCAGAATTAACATGGGTTTTTCACGAACAATCTGGAAACGTCCGGGTAATGCGGCCTGCCGCAGCCCCTGACGGATAGCCTCTTCGCTGATATTCAACGGCGAATCGTTCAACGCAGCGAGTGCAGTAGCTGCGTTAGCCAAAGGCACGTTCGGCATTGGCAAACCGGACAGCTCACGCTGTTTATTCTGCCAACTCCAGCCATCACGTTGAACAGAAAAATCCCAATCGCGTCCACGACGCGATAATATCGCGCCTTTCTCTTGCGCCACCTCAGCTATCGAGATTGGCATATCCGGCTCACCGACAACGGCCGGATGACCATGGCGAAAGATGCCCGCTTTTTCTCTGCCGATACTATTGCGATCCTTGCCTAACCAATCAGTATGATCGATTGCAATGCTCGTCACGACAGAGACGTCCGCGTCAACAATGTTGGTCGCATCAAGCCGACCACCTAAGCCAACCTCCAGAATCACGACGTCCAGATTTTCCTGCTTAAACAACTGTAACGCGGCAAGCGTCCCAAACTCAAAATAGGTAAGAGAAATATCCCCTCTTCCCATTTCAATATCAGAAAATGCCTGACAATGGCGTGACTCCGGCAGCTCCGCGCCCTGAATACGCACTCTTTCGGTATAACGCAATAAATGCGGGGAACTATAGACACCAACGCGCAAACCGGCAGCCATCAATATGGACTCCAGAGTACAACACGTTGTTCCCTTACCATTGGTGCCTGCGACGGTAAAGACAGTGCTGGCAGGCTGGAGTAATTGAAGACGTTCGGCTACCTGCTTAACGCGCTCCAATCCCAAATCAATGGCCTGAGCGTGCAGATGTTCCAGATAATGAAGCCACGTGACCATAGGCGACGTGGCTTGGGGTATTTGAAGATTATTCATGAGTCCCGTTCACTGGCTTACGGTTCATTTTATACAGGAAGCATGAGCATTGTGGCTCACGCTTCCTGTTCATTGGTTCGGCTACACTTCATCCTGTGGTTCGGACGCAGTATCACCGTGGTGTTCGACCACATCGTTACCCGGTTCTGGTTGATTGGTCAACTTGGCAAGGATTGTCGCCAGTTTATAACGCATATCCGGGCGGCGAACGATCATGTCGATAGCGCCTTTTTCAATCAGAAACTCACTACGCTGGAAACCCGGCGGCAGCTTTTCACGCACGGTTTGTTCGATAACGCGTGGTCCGGCAAAACCCACCAACGCTTTGGGTTCCGCGATATTTAGATCGCCTAGCATCGCCAGACTCGCCGAAACACCGCCCATCGTTGGGTCTGTCAGCACGGAGATATACGGCAAACCCCGTTCGCGCATTTTGGCCAGAGCGGCACTGGTTTTAGCCATCTGCATCAGCGACATCAACGCCTCTTGCATACGAGCGCCCCCGCTGGCTGAAAAGCAGACCAACGGACATCCATCTTCCAACGCCTGTTCAACGGCACGGACAAAACGTGCGCCGACCACTGAAGCCATCGATCCGCCCATAAAGGCAAATTCAAAGGACGCAGCGACTACCGGCATACCGTACAACGTCCCTTTCATGACGATAAGGGCGTCTTTTTCATCAGACTGCTTTTGCGCCGCAGCCAGACGATCTTTATATTTTTTCGAATCCCGAAATTTCAGGACATCTTTCGGTTCCAGCTCACTACCCAGTTCCACCGTTCCTTCTTTATCCAGGAACGCTTGCAGACGAGCACGCGCAGAAAGACGCATATGGTGGTCACACTTCGGACAAACCTCCAGATTACGCTCCAACTCTGCACGATACAGAACCTGACCGCAGCTATCACATTTCGTCCAGACACCCTCAGGAATGTTCGCTTTGCGGGTCGGTGTGATATTGCTTTTATTAAGAATTCGTTCAATCCAGCTCATTGATAACCTTTCTGTTTGAACCTGGCACATGCCAGTCCGCTGTTCTCATCTATTTCCTGGCAACATAACCCACTAAAAAATGCTTAAAACCCGTGCTCATCGCGGGATTTAAGGCATTGGCATCAAGGATTATTCCGAGAACAGACCATAAATGCTGCCCATTAAACCATAACGATCCAGTACTGTGGATAAAAAACTGGTCGAATAAGATGTTAAAATACTTTTCACTTATTTTACATTGCTGCGTACTGCCGCTCTACGGTGCCGAACGATCTCAATCACGCCGGGTAGAATAGAGACAACAATAATACCAACAATTAGAAGCTTAAGGTTTTCCTGCACGATCGGCAAATCACCGAACAGGTACCCTGCGTAGGTGAATAGCAACACCCATAACAGCGCCCCAATAACGTTATAAGCGGCAAAATGGCGGTAACTCATATGCCCCATGCCAGCAACAAACGGCGCGAATGTTCTCACAATTGGGACAAACCGCGCCAGAATTATTGTTTTGCCTCCGTGGCGTTCATAAAACTGATGTGTTTTGTCCAGATAACTGCGCCGGAAGATTTTTGAATGGGGGTTACTGAACAACTTTTCGCCAAACAAGCGTCCAATGGTGTAATTCACCGCATCCCCAATAATCGCCGCGCTAATCATCAGTAAAACCATGGTGTGCACATTCAGGTCATTCGTTGGCAATGCTGCCAATGCGCCCGCCACAAACAACAAAGAATCACCCGGCAGAAATGGCGTGACGACCAGCCCGGTTTCACAAAACAGAATCAAAAACAAAATGGCATAAATCCAGACACCGTATTCCGCGACCAGTTCCGCCAAATGCACGTCAATATGCAGAATAAAATCAATAATAAACTGTATAAATTCCATAAGAAAATCTCTTTCGATAAGCCGTATCAATACGCACTACGTTCGATACACATTACTTTCGATTGTCATTTCCCCTCCCTGGCACCCGCATTATCACTCGCCGCTGGCAACGTCACCCTCGGTTACCCCAGCATGCTCAACACAAAACCATTACTCAACATTCATCGCTCAAAAACAGTGGTCCTATCGGGGGCCTTGGCAACGCGAAACGTTCAGGGTAATCCACCTCAACTAGATACAACCCTTCAGCTTTAGCCGTCGCCGCCGCCAACGAGCGATTTTTTGCCGCCAGCAGATCCGAGATCCACGTTTCCGGCTGATTGCCACCGCCGACTTCCATCAGACTTCCGACAATGTTACGAACCATATGATGAACAAAGGCATTCGCCTTAATATCTACCACGATATAGGCACCGTAACGCGTAACCTTTAAATGTTTTACATTTCTCCAGGGGGTGCGCGACTGACATTGCGCGGCACGAAAAGACGTAAAATCATTCTCGCCCAACAGACACTGCCCTGCCCGCGCCATTCGCTCGGCATCAAGGGGTAAATAACAATGCGTGACCCCGTGAGCCAACACGGCGGGACGATAGCGATGATTATAGATGACATAACGATAACGACGGGCAGTGGCGCTAAAACGCGCATGAAAATCGTCATCCACGGTTTTCACCCAGCGCACGGCAATATCGGGAGGTAAATGGGCATTAACGCCCATTGTCCACGCCGCATCTTTACGTCTCGCCTGTGTAGCAAAATGCACAACTTGCCCGGTAGCATGTACGCCAGCATCCGTGCGTCCCGCACAGAACACCGTAATAGGCTCATCAGCCACCTTGCTCAACGCCTGTTCCAGGCAGCCCTGAACGCTAGCAACTTCGGCCTGACGCTGCCAACCATAGTAGCGACTGCCGTCATATTCAATGCCTAATGCAACGTTAAGCAACGCCATTTCATGACTATTCTGTCCGGTGCGCTCATCCTCTGGCATCGCACCCACCGACATCGACTCCGACATTACCCCAGATACTCCTGTACCAGACATTCCGCCGTTTCCACAGCCATTAATGCCCCGCCGAAACGCACATTATCTGCCACTGACCAAAATTGCAGCAGTTCAGGAATACCGTAATCATTGCGTAAACAGCCAATACTTAGCTGTACATTGCCAGAGGCGTCCTCCACCTGAGTCGGATAATCCTGCTCATCGCTAACCTGCACCGCTTCGACTTGCAGCAGTTCACTGCGCGCTTCTTCCGCTGAAAGCGGACGTAATGCCTCCAGATGAACCACTTGTGCATGACCGTAAAACACCGGCGACTGAACGCAGGTCACCGACAGTGGCAATCCATCATCCTGTAATACCTTACGGACTTCATCCACCAGACGACGTTCTTCACGAACGCTACCTTCAGTATCAGGCAACAGCGGCAATACATTGAAGGCCAACTGTTTTGGGAAAATCCCAGGCTCGGGTGGAATACCATTCAGCAAGCGCGCGCTTTGCCCAGCCAAATCGTCCACGGCGGCTTTACCGCGAGCAGAAACGGACAACAAGGTAGTAATGTGCAAACGGGATAAACCGGCGACATCGGTTAATGGTTTAATTGCAACCAGCAATTGGCTGGTCAAACTATCGGCCACCGCGACAAGGTTACGATTGCGGTAATCCGCCAGCACGTGAGAATTGACACCCGGTACAACCAGCGGCACATCGGGCTCCAACGCAAACAATCCACTGCTGTCGATCACCAGACAACCCGCATTACCGGCTTCTTCAGCATAACGCTCACTAGCCTCTTGCCCTGCAACAAAAAACGCCAGTTGCGCCTGCGACCAGTCAAAATCCACTGCATCTTCAACAGGACAAGATTTTCCATTAAAACGAATGATTTCACCCACGCTCCGCTCGCTGGCCAGTGGATAGAGTTCGCCCACAGGGAATTCACGCTCCTGCAACAACTCTAGTAGCGCCGTTCCCACAGCGCCCGTCGCCCCCAGCAAGGCAATATTCCAGCCGTCAGACATGCGGTTTTCTCCCAATATTGATGAATAAAAACGCCTGCGACGATAAGACTCCCCGCAGACTCATTCTGTTATTACCATGAAAATACGTCAAAGATCGGTCGCGACAACGGCGTTGAAGCCCAGTTGACTCAGACACGCGGCACTGGCGCTATCGTTACAGATGACTTGAAGTGACGACCATTCGCGTCGTTCCTGATAATGCTTACGCAGACGATCAAAACCACCACTTAAATGTGCAGCCTGACGTAATAACGCATCATCGCGGCGCACATCATACACCAGATGCACCAAACGCTTTAATAACGCCTGATTCAGCGGCGATGTCAGCACCACTCGGGCAAATTCTGGCTCAGGCAATAAGGACGATAAAACGACCTGCTCAGGATGGCCGATAAACGCACTCCATGCCTCAAACACCTGAGTCGTTCCTCGCGCCTTACCCTCCAGCGTATAGCCAGCGATATGCGCCGTCCCAATATCAACGAGCGCCAGCAGTTCAGTCGATAACGCGGGTTCAGGTTCCCAGACATCAAGGATCACGCTGAGCTGTTTTCCCTTTTTCAATGCGGCGAGCAATGCGGTGTTATCCACCACCGGGCCGCGACAGGCATTGATCAGAATGCGCCCATCGGCGAAATCATTCAGAACGGCTGCATTGACCAGATGCTTTGTTCGGTAAGGGCCATCGGTATACAGCGGCGTGTGTAAGGTTAAAATATCAGCATCTCGAACCAATGCATCCAGCGGCAAGAAATGTTCAACATCACCACGATCGGCTCTGAGTGGATCGCACAATAGCGTCTTTACCCCCCATGCCCGCAGCCTGTCATTTAGCCGACGTCCAACATTTCCCACGCCGACGATCCCGACAGTTTTATCTCGTAGCTCAAAACCATCGCGTTCGGCAAGCATCAACATGGAGGAAAAGACATATTCGACCACCGCGATGGCATTACACCCCGGCGCAGCGGAAAAATGAATGCCGTTCGCGTCAAGCCAGCGCTGATCGACATGATCAGTGCCTGCGGTCGCACTGCCGACAAACTTTATCGTCGTTCCAGTCAATAATTCGGCATTCACTTTCGTAACCGAACGCACCATCAGGGCGTCCGCGTCTTGCAGACATTCCGGAGGGAGCGGACGACCCGGTACGACCTTCACCTCGCCCAAGCGACGAAATAACTCGCGGGCATACGGCATATTTTCATCAACCAGAATTTTCATTTTCGTCCCCGATAACCGGTCAGCCTGCCAAAATAGGGTCGTTATTCTGCCACTGAATGAAGGATAAGCCCAAATGCTTATTCTCCGTTCAGCACAGTGTTAAACTCAACGTTTTACCGCATTATGAGAAGCATCAATTTGAATACGCTGTTCCCCATCATCGCCGTTCTGATTTGGTCCGCCAATGTGATCGTTAACAAACTTTCCGCCACCGCCATCGATCCGGCCGCGATCTCGTTTTATCGTTGGCTGCTCGCCTTTATGGTTATGACGCCGTTTATGCTACCGGGCGTACGCAAACACTGGCGGACCATTCGTCAATATGGCTGGAAACTAATGTTTCTTGGATTTTTGGGGATGGCGCTATACCAAAGTTTGGCCTATTACGCCGCACATACCATTAGCGCGCTGATGATGGGTATTTTGGGATCGTTAGTGCCTTTATTAACCGTGATCGTCAGTATCCCTTTACTTCGCGTCGCGCCGACACAAGGCATCATCATAGGGAGCCTGCTGTCGTTCGGCGGTATCGTCTGGCTCGTCAGCGCTGGTCATCCAGAAATGATTCTTTCTCAGGGTATTGGTATCGGTGAAATTCTCATGTTCTGTGCCGCAGGAGCCTATGCACTCTATGGTGTGCTAACCAAACGCTGGGATATTCCCCTGCCTAACTGGCTGTCGTTATATACACAAATCACGTTTGGCGTATTACTTCTGCTCCCCAATTTTCTGTTCGCTGACAGCATAGAACTCAACCACCAGAATATTCCGTTGGTTGTTTTCGCCGGAATTATGGCTTCCATCATCGCACCATTCATGTGGATTCAGGGCGTCATGCGTCTGGGGGCAAACACGGCCTCTATCTTCATGAACCTGACGCCGCTATTTACCGCGATTATTGCCATTATCTTTCTGCGTGAGTCACTACATGACTACCATTTGGTTGGTGGTGGCATCACATTACTGGGCGTCATTCTTGCACAACGACTGAGACGTCCGATTACTCACCGAAAATCATCGTAATTAGTACCCGATTTTACCGTGTATTATGCTATCGAAGGTGCAGAGAGCTTGCTATGATTCCTCCCATTAACGGCCAGCGGCGAGGATAGCCAGTATGCAACCTGTAAGCGGACCTGGTGCGCCATTGCCGGGTGAACGTTCGGTCACATCATCAACATCGTCATCCGTTGCGGGTACAGCCAGCAGCGATCATGGCGATCAGCCACTCACCCCGGCACAACGTACGACGCTGGAAAATCTGGTGCTTAAAGTGGCGGCGTTAACCACCTCAAAAGCGACAGAAATATGGAATAACGTGAAGCAAGGGCTTGGATTGACGGAAAATGCAGAGCTGCAATCACGTCATTACCAACCTGCGGAACAACTGTTGCAAAATCGGTTAACGCAGGCACAGGATAGCGGTGGGCGTCAGCAGTTATTGCAACAACTGACCGATATGCTATCTCAGGGGAACAACCGACAGACCGTCAGCGATTTCATTCGCCAGCAATTCGGTCATACTGTCCTGGGTTCGCTCAGTAAGGCGCAACTGCAACAAGTGGTCACGCTATTGCAAAATGGACGACTGACGCAATCCTCCACCACGGCGTCACCCTCATCACAGACTATCGTTAACACCATTGAGCGACCGCTAAACCCTGCCGAACAGAACAGCCTGAACCAATTAGTCAATCGGGTAGCCTCTCAGATGCAAGAGCAGCCAGCCAAAATCTGGTCGACGCTGATGTCCATGCAAAACTTAAAAGCGGGTGAGGCCATCCCGCTAAAAAACCTGCCATTCTTGACTCAATTTATTCAGGCACAGTCAACGCTGCAACTGGTGCATCATACCCAGCAAATGGCTTCACCGTTACCTGCAGCACCGCAACCACAGCCGGGTCAGGCCGGTATTGCCGATTCCAGCCAACCGGGACAACCAGCCACCGCCAATAGCAATGCCGCAACGCAGGCCAACGCATCTCTTTTAACATCGCAGCCCAATCCACAAACGGCGGCAACGTTCGCCGCATCGAGTCTCTCCGTGCTGCAAAATGCCTTGCAACAGCCCCTAACGGCACAAGAACAGCAAATGCTGCTGGATTACACTCAGAACCGTTTTCATCTCGGGTTACAAACGCCGCTCACGCCAATGCAAATGAATGACATCCTGACGCTTCTGTTTGCGCAGCGTATTCAACGAGCACAGGAAAATGGATGGGCAACATTCGCCTCCCATCCACAACCGTTGCTTAACCCTTTAATTGCGTCACTACCGCTGAATTGGCAATCTTTATTCCAGAAACCATTGTTTCTGGTGATTGTCAGCGTTTGCGTCGTCACGTTTCTGTTATGGGTTCTACTCTGACAATAGATAGGTCGGCAAAGGATAGGCAGTGCGGGCGTAAGCATAGCTGTGTTTAAACAGCTATACCCGTCATACTTCAAGTTGCTTGTGCGTTGGCTACCCTTACTCACCCCAGTCACTTACCTGAGTAAGCTCCTGGGGATTCATGCGGTTGCCGCCTTCATGCAACTCGAATTATTTTGGGTATACGTTTAACGTTAACTGAAGGGAATTACTTTTCGAATTTGCTCATGACCAACGCGGCATTCGTTCCACCAAAGCCAAAGCCGTTGGACATCACCGTCGTCAGTTTTCTCTCGGTAGGTTCCGTGATGATATTCATCCCTACGGCGTGTTCATCCAGAGTATCGACGTTAATGCTTGGTGCAATAAAGCCGTGTTCCAGCATCAGCAGGGTATAGATAGCTTCCTGTACGCCAGCCGCCCCCAGTGAATGACCGGTCATGGCTTTCGTCGCAGAAATTGCCGGAATGTTATCGCCGAAAACTTCACGGATCGCCCCCAACTCTTTCACATCGCCCACTGGCGTAGACGTCCCATGCGTATTGATGTAATCAATTGGGGCGTTAACATCCTGCAACGCCATCTTCATGCACCGCACCGCACCTTCACCAGAAGGCGCAACCATGTCGGCACCATCAGATGTCGCACCGTAACCAATCACTTCGGCATAGATATGGGCACCACGCGCTAACGCATGTTCAAGCTCTTCGACCACCACCATGCCACCGCCACCCGCGATAACAAAACCATCACGATCCGCATCGTAGGTACGAGAGGCTTTTTCTGGTGTGTCGTTATATTTGGTCGACAACGCGCCCATAGCATCGAATTCACACGCCAGTTCCCAGCACAGTTCCTCACCGCCGCCAGCGAATACAATATCTTGTTTGCCCATCTGAATTTGCTCAACCGCATTACCGATACAGTGTGCTGATGTGGCACAGGCAGAACTAATCGAATAGTTAACACCGTAGATTTTAAACGGCGTCGCCAGACAGGCTGAAACGCCCGACCCCATTGCTTTGGTCACCACATAGGGACCAACCGCTTTCAATCCACGCGGGCTACGCATTGCGTCAGCGCCCAGAACCTGATTACGGGCAGATCCGCCGGAACCGGCGATCAATCCCACGCGAGGGTTACATTGATAGACTTCTGGAGCCAGCCCCGCATCTTCAACGGCCTGCTCCATTGACAGGAAAGCATAGATAGAGGCATCACTCATGAAACGTACAACTTTGCGCTCAATCAGTCCGGCAGTATCCAGTTTAACATTGCCCCAGACGTGACTACGCATGCCGGAATCTTTCAGCTCTTGAGAAAAAGTAATACCTGAACGTCCTTCACGCAAAGAAGCCAACACTTCCTGCTGGTTATTACCTATGCTTGATACGATCCCCAGACCAGTAATCACTGCACGTTTCATTCAATACCTCTTCCACTTATAAAATTGGGATTTCGCCACGCACTTTAGCGTACAGTTGTAAGCTGAACAAGTCCGATCAGCCGAACTTTTGCTAAATTTGCCCCCAGACATTCCGCTCGTTAAAATCATTGCATCGCTTGAATAATGAGTCAGTTGCCGTGAATAGCCTTCCCCTCCAGCACGCCTCCCTGAGCTGGAATGAACAGGGTACACCTGTATCGCAACAGTTTGATGACGTCTATTTTTCTAATCAGGATGGACTGGCAGAGACACGCTATGTCTTTTTACAGGGCAATCAGTTCCCTGAACGATTCCTGACACACCCTCGCGCCAACTGCATCATTGCAGAAACAGGTTTCGGCACAGGATTGAATTTTCTCACGCTGTGGCAAGCCTTCGATCAATTCAAAAAACAATCGCCAGATGCCACGTTACAGCGATTACATTTCATTAGTTTTGAAAAATTTCCGCTTCGTCAGCACGATCTTGAGGCCGCACATGCTCAGTGGCCTGAGCTATCACCGTTTGCTGACGAGCTACGTCAGCAATGGCCAATACCGCTAACAGGCTGTCACCGACTCATTCTGGCCGAAGGAACCATTATTCTCGATCTCTGGCTTGGCGATGTGAATGCGCTATTGCCGGAGTTGGATGACTCACTGACCCATCAGGTCGATGCCTGGTTTTTAGATGGTTTTGCCCCTGCTAAAAACCCGGACATGTGGACAAATAACTTATTTCAGTCCATGGCACGGCTATGCCGTGAACACGGGACATTCGCCACGTTTACCGCGGCAGGGTTTGTTCGCCGCGGATTACAACAGGCCGGATTCAACGTCAGCAAAATCAAAGGGTTTGGTCAGAAACGCGAAATGCTGAATGGCATGTTGCCTTTCGCACCGCCCCCCTCGTTGTCTGCACCGTGGTATCACCGTTCAGCCGGGGAACGCCCCCATGACACAGCAATCATTGGCGGCGGTATTGCGAGTGTCTTAACGGCACTCGCCCTACAAAGGCGCGGAGCCCGTGTCACACTCTACTGCGCAGAGGCACAACCCGCCGCCGGCGCATCAGGCAACCGACAAGGTGCGCTCTATCCGCTACTGAATGACAAACACGATGCCCTTTCTCGCTTCTTCTCAATTGCTTTTACCTTTGCCCGGCGTCAATACGCTGCGCTCGCCGCGCAAGGTGTGGACTTTGAGCACCAGTGGTGTGGCGTCAGTCAACTCGCTTATGATGATAAAAGCGCCCGCAAGATTGATCATATCCTGCAAGGTGCATGGCCAACTGAACTGGTGTTTAGCGCAACCGCACAACAACTCGAAACAGAGAGTGGGTTAACGCTGGGGGTTGGGGGCATCACCTACCCTGATGCAGGATGGCTATGCCCAGCAGAACTGACCGCCTCAGCAATGGCGTTGGCTCAGACACAAGGGCTAACGGTTAGCATGAATACGCGGGTTTCCTCGTTCGAACAAACGGTTGATGGCTGGACATTAACACTTGGCGATGGGCAGCAGGTCACCCATGCAACGCTGGTACTGGCGAATGGCGATCAGATATCCGACTGGGCACAAACTCAGCAATTACCAAGCTATCCGGTTCGCGGACAAGTCAGTCATATCCCGACGACACCCGAACTACAGCAGTTGAAACAGGTATTGTGTTATGACGGCTATCTCACGCCAGTCAGCCCACAACATCAGGAACATTGTATAGGCGCCAGTTATCAACGAGGCGATACCCGTTGCGATTATCGCGAAGCAGAACAAATTGAGAATCGCCAGCGGCTATGGCATTGCCTGCCTGAAGCCGACTGGGCAAGACAAATCGACATTAGTGGGAATAAAGCCCGTCAGGGAATACGTTGTGCGTTACGCGATCATCTTCCGTTACTGGGTGCCGTTCCACACTATCAACAAACATTGACCGCTTATCAGGATTTGCACCAACAACAGCATCCGGCGGCAAACATCCCTACCGCACCTGTTTATCAAAATCTCTTTATTATCGGTGCATTAGGATCGCGAGGACTCTGCTCTGCACCGCTCTCAGCAGAAATATTGGCCGCGCAAATTTATGGCGAACCGCTGCCGTTAGACAGGGAAACATTAGCGGCGCTAAGTCCAAATCGATTTTGGATCAGAAAGTTATTAAAAGGCAGACCTGTCTGACTGAACATCTGATGCCCCTCGATGATATCGACAGCAATTTTGTTCTATACCCAAGGAGGCTCAATGTGTAGGAATAAACCGCTACGTAAAACAATAAAGAGTTAACCCCATCGCAGCATGAGAGAGATTAAATGAACGAAAAGGAAAAAAGCCAGGAGCTAACCCAATTCAGCCATCTGAAGGAATTTGGCGGTCTTGAAATGCTTCAGGCCCACTATAAAAAGCAACGATTCTCCCGACATGCCCATGAAAACTTTTGCATCGGCGTCATTGAGGAAGGTGCGCAGCGGTTTTATCGCACGGGTGGTGAGCATGTCGCCCCCAAAGGCGATATTATTTTGGTGAATGCCGATGAGATTCATACGGGATATTCCGCGATGGCCGATGGATGGGCATATCGAGCGATTTACCCCAATCCTGATTTACTCTGTTCTCTTTCCCGTGATATGCAACAGCCACAAGGGTCGGTGCCTTGGTTTCCCGATGCCGTCGTTCACGATCCTGGCCTGTCGCAACAATTGCGTATGACGTTTACTCTGCTCACGCAGGAGGGAAATACGCTACTGAAGGAGAGTCTGCTTTTCTCTTCTCTCGCCTGGTTGATCATGCGCTACGGTAAAAGCAGGATCCACGAACGGCATTTACCTGATGCAGATCATCATATTACCAACGTCAAAGCGTTAATGGATGCCTGCCCTGAACGTGACCTTTCTTTGATCGAATTGGCCGATTTCGCCATGCTCAGTCCATGGCATTTCTTACGACAATTTAAAAAATCCGTCGGTATGCCTCCCCATGCTTATTTGATTCAGGCTCGCCTGAGAAAAGCAAAATCATTACTCTTAACAGGACACAGCATATTATCCGCCGCTTCCCGATGTGGTTTTTCCGATCAAAGCCATTTCAATTGACATTTTAAAAAAGCACAGGGCGTCACACCCGGCGAATTTATCCGTTCGCTGCATGTCCCTGCCGCTGATTATCAGCTGTTACCTTAAAAAACCCACGCTAGTCCGCGCAATTTCGTCCAATACATCCGTTTTTTATCATCGTAGGCTACATCCATAAATATGATTTTAGGATGTCGTCATCAATGAAAACTGACGTTTCTGACACACATTTGTCTGAAAAAAATAAGGGAAATAAAACGCTATCTCCCTGGCGTGGTTTTATTTCTGGTTCGATAGAAATGCTACCGCTATGCCTCTCGGTCATTCCCTGGGGATTATTAGCAGGGTCAATGGCCATTCAGTCCGGCCTGACACTATGGCAATCTATTGGTATGTCAGCCATTATCTTTGCCGGTGCCGCACAGTTGGTAACGTTAGGGCTATTGCTATCTGGAGCCAGCGTATTCACTCTGCTGGTTTCCGTATTTTTTATCACTGCCCAACATTTTATTTACGGATTAACGCTCAGGTCTTTTATTGCCCATTTAAATATTCGTTTTCGTATTCCTATCGGTTTTCTCCTTACCGATGAATTATTTGCATTGAGCATTGCCAAAAAAAATAAAAAAACGCTGACGCCCGGCTATCTCATCGGAGCTGGTCTGGTTTTTTATCTCACTTGGAATATCGCTAGCCTGCTGGGCATTTTTATGGCGACGGCTATTCCCGATCTGGATAAGTACCATCTGGATTTTTCAATCATCGCCACGTTTATTACGCTAATCGTCCCAATGATTAATCGGCTCAGCGTCGTGGCCGGAGTGGCATTATCACTCCTGCTTTCCATACTGCTGTCTTATTACCATGTTGAAGGCGCCGTGATAATCGCTGGCCTCTGCGGCATGCTTTTCTCCGTCATTATTTCTCGTTTACTCAAGGAACATGCATGAGCTGGTTATTACTTTGTTCACTTGCCGCTATTGTTTTTTTTAATCGGTATGTTTTCCTTGAACCACGAACACCGGTTAAATTACCCGGGATCATTAAAGATATGCTGAACTATTCTGCACCTTGCCTACTCACCGCACTGTGTGGACCGATCATCGTATTCGCACAAGGAGAACTGCGTCCTTTTCCCGATAATCCTTATTTTTGGGGCGCGATCCTCTGCGTCATTATTGCGTTTTTTATTCGAAATATGGTGGTCTGCGTGCTAGTCAGCCTGACTCTCTTTTATTTGCTGAGCTCACTCATGTAGACAGAAAGCTTACTGATGAACCCATAAAATGGGTTCATCATCGCCAGCGGCGTTAGTGCGTTTGCGAATGCTGCGCCTGTTGGAACAACGTATCCCACATACGGTTAACCAGAATCTGATCCGGTGGGGACAACTCACCGTTTTTAATCGCCTTGTCGATACTTTCACTCACACGACGGTGCAACGCCTCTAATGTCTGCTCACCCTGTTCTTCGGCTTCCGCCACCGACACCGTTAAATGACCACGCAAGTAGCCACCGGCAAAAAGCTCATCGTCGCTGGCATGCTCTACCATGTCATCAATCAGCGCCAGAATACGCACTTCAAATTCTGCGATCATTTATTACCCTCGGTTAATCTCTTCTTCACGCATTCAGCAAAGATCGGCTGGATACGGGAAATGTTCTGCCGTCAGCGACGGTGTATGGTAAAACGCTTGTAATGCACGAATAAAGCGTGCTGGACGTGGGGGAATGCCCTTCTCCAGATATGTCATCACCTGCGCATGTACGCGTCGCTGGAATGCGATCCGATCCGGCTCGCTGCTGCCATTCAGATTGTCACAACTGACATTAAACGGAAAATCCGCCGCAACACAAAATAGCCAGTCAAAAGCCTGTGGTTTAATTTCAACCGATTCAAACTGCTTTTGCGTATCGTCATCTCTGCCATCAGGACAATACCAGTAGCCAAAATCAACCAGCAAACGACGCTGAGCCCCCGCGATACACCAGTGAGAAATCTCATGCAACGCACTGGCATAAAAACCATGGGCGAAAACAATCCGATGGTAGGGAACATGCTCATCAGCGGGCAGATAAATGGGTTCATCATCGCCTTTAATCAGACGGGTATTGTATTCACTGCTAAAACACTCGCCAAAGATATCAATCAGTTGCTGGTAGTGATGTTTATCCATTTTCTTATTCGTCGTCATCAGAAAAACTGCCCCAACCAGGCACCGATCTCCGTTCCATGGCTATCGTAAATGAGCTTACAACTCATCACGGCAGAGACTATCACCAACATTGGGCGAATCAGTTTTTGCCCTTTGTTTAGCACCATTTTTGCGCCAAGCCGCGCCCCGAGAAACTGTCCGACCAACATCACGGCCCCTAGCCCCCACATCACCTTTCCACCCAAGATAAAGAACAACAGGCCGCCGAAATTCGACGTGAAGTTAAGTATCTTGGCATGCGCCGTCGCTTTTGCCAGATTAAAACCGCTCAGCATAACGAACGATAACGCATAAAATGACCCGGCTCCTGGACCAAAAAAACCATCGTAGAAGCCCACACAGCCGCCTGCAACCATTGCAAACGGCAGCCCGGAAAGACGGCGCTGACGATCCTCATCTCCGACTTTGGGTGACAACAAAAAATAGAGGCCAATACCGATGATCAATACCGGTAGTAGCTGCCGCAAAAAGTCAGCATGGATCTGTTGAATCAGCCAGGCACCAAACGTCGATCCGGCAAAAGTGAGCGCAATAGCCAACTTCTGCTCACCGAGATTGACTGCACGTCGACGGATAAAATACAGACTGGCCGAAAAAGAACCGCCAACAGCCTGAAGTTTATTGGTTGCCAATGCCTGAGCAGGAGAAAGCCCAACCGCCATCAATGCAGGGAGACACAATAGACCACCGCCTCCGGCAATCGAATCAATAAATCCCGCCAAGACAGCAACAAAAAACAAAATGCCCAACATTTCGGGCCCTACAACAAACCAGTCCATGAATTATTCCGCTGCAAAATGTCTGTCGACCAAAGCCTGGCAAGACGGAGGTAAAGGAGGTGGAGATGTTTTGACCGGTGATTCGCCGCCCGGTTGTTTAGGCTGGAACCAACTGGTTAACTCAGCACCGCACCCATCTCCTGCCGGGGGCGGATCTTGATCCTGACATTCCAGACTATCGGCTGGACAACGCAGGCGAACATGCATATGTGCCCGATGAGCAAACCAGGGACGAACCTTGTTCAACCAATCCCTATCGTGCCCTGCTTCGGTACACAACTGCTTTTTAATCGCCGGATTCACAAAAATTCGGGTAACGTCATTATCCTGCGCCGCCAATTTAATCAGCGTGGTGATTTCACTCTGCCAGTGACGCGGATTAACCTGGCGGCCATTTGCCGTCACCAGATCAATCGGTTGAGGGTTCAGCAATTGCTGCTGACTCCAACGCTGCTTCGGCAATTGCAGCCAGATATCCACATCCAGACCGGATTGATGGCTGGCGTGCCCACTGCTGAATCGACCACCCGCTGGCATCCCCATATCACCTACCAGCAGGTTACCCGTTGTACGACGTTTTACATTAACGCTCAGACGATGAATAAACGCCAAGAGATCGGGATGACCAAAATAACGTCGCTGATCGACTCGCATCACCTGATAGTCAGATGCCTGCAATGGTAAAGGCTGCGCGCCAATGATACACCCATTGGAAAAGCTACCGATGGACTGCGACGTGCCGCCCACCGGATGGGTTATTTCCTGCCAGGGGGTTTTCGCCCACGCCATTTTCATTAACAATGGCGCACTCAGCACCAGTGCCATCACCCCAACAAACCCTTTTTTCATGATTTTCTACCAGCGGGGAACCTGACTCGCCACATCACCACACTGCGCACGCTGACGCAGCAGGTGATCCATAAGCACAATCGCCATCATTGCTTCGGCAATCGGCACCGCACGGATCCCGACACACGGGTCGTGACGTCCGCGCGTCACCATTTCCGTGGCTTCGCCCTGACGATTAATCGTCCTGCCGGGCACCATAATACTGGATGTCGGCTTCAGCGCCAGATGCGCGACAATCTGCTGTCCACTGCTAATCCCACCCAAAATGCCGCCAGCATGGTTACTCTGGAAACCATCGGGAGTAATCTCATCACGGTTTTCACTGCCGCGTTTGGTCACCACAGCAAAACCGTCGCCAATTTCAACGCCTTTTACCGCATTAATGCTCATCAACGCATGCGCTAAATCCGCATCCAGACGATCAAATACCGGTTCGCCAAGCCCGGCCGGGACAGATTCCGCCACCACGCTGACTTTTGCGCCGATAGAATCGCCTTCCTTTTTCAGTCCGCGCATTAATTCATCCAGCGCATCCAGCTTATCCGGATCCGGACAGAAAAAAGGATTCTGCTCAACCTGTTCCCAATCCTTAAGCTCACAGGCTATGTCGCCAATCTGCGATAAATAGCCACGGATCTTCACACCATATTTCTGTTGCAGATACTTTTTGGCGATAGCACCCGCTGCCACACGCATCGCGGTTTCACGAGCAGACGAGCGGCCACCCCCGCGATAATCACGCAGGCCGTATTTTTGTTCATAGGTGTAATCTGCGTGGCCTGGACGGAAAACATCTTTAATTGCGCTGTAATCCTGAGAGCGCTGATCGGTGTTCTCAATCAGCAGGCCAATACTGGTGCCCGTGGTCACGCCTTCAAACACGCCAGACAAAATGCGAACCTGATCGGGTTCACGACGCTGGGTGGTATAACGCGATGTGCCAGGGCGACGGCGGTCCAGATCGTGTTGCAGATCGGCCTCCGTTAAAGGAATACCTGGCGGCACACCATCAACAATACATCCCAGAGCAATACCGTGGGATTCACCAAATGTGGTGACACGGAAAAACTGCCCGATACTGTTTCCTGCCATCACAACTCCTTAGCGTATAGGTATGTAATAGGTATATATAGGTATAAGGTTTCGCGTGAACCATGCGCCCATTCGGCGCACTGCCGCGCGGCTTAATCACGATAAATGCTGAAATGCGCTTGGCTGTCGAGCAGTTGCGCTTTGGTCAGCATAAATACCCCGTCACCACCATGTTCAAATTCCAGCCAGGTGAACGGGATGTCTGGGTATTGATCAATCAGGTGCACCATGCTGTTGCCCACTTCACAGATCAATACCCCATCATGACTGAGATAATCCGGCGCACAGGCCAAAATACGTCTGACCAGCGCCAGACCATCGTTGCCAGCAGCCAGTCCCAATTCAGGTTCGAAACGGAATTCCTGTGGCAAATCCGACATGTCCTCTTCGTCAACATAAGGCGGATTCGTCACAATCAGGTCATATTGAATCGCAGGTAATTCACGGAACAAATCGGAGCGAATAGGGATAACCCGGTCTTCCACACCATGCTGCTGGATATTCTGCTCGGTGACCGCCAATGCATCCTGAGAAATATCGACGGCATCGACTTCCGCTTCTGGAAACGCCTGCGCGCAGGCGATCGCGATACAGCCACTGCCCGTACACATATCCAGGATATGATTGGGTGCTTTGGGCAACTGATCGCCGAAATAATTGCCGATGAGTTCGCCAATGGGCGAACGCGGTACCAGAACGCGTTCATCGACATAGAACTCCAGACCACAGAACCACGCTTTATTCGTCAAATACGCGACGGGAATACGTTCATTAACACGGCGAATCACCCGTTCAACGATCCGGTGACGTTCACTGTTCGTGAGCCGGGACGTATACATATCCTCAGGAAGATCGAGCGGCAGAAATAGGCTAGGCAAGACGAGTTGAACGGCTTCATCCCAGGGATTATCCGTACCATGACCGTAATAGATGTTGGCTGCGTTGAATCGACTGACAGTCCAGCGCAACATATCCTGAATGGTATGAAGATCGCTGACGGCTTCATCGACGAAAATTTTGTCCAAAGTTGCCTCCGCAGACACATCGGAATAAGAAATTGGCGCTTAGTTTGCCATGAAGCCCACGACAAATCAGCAGATATCACGGCGCAAACACACGGTTATCCAGACTTTTATTTAGCGACAGGACAGAGACAGGGTAAACTGAGCGAATGTTGACGCACGAAGAACGAGCGATGAGTAATAAATATTCACTGAATGACGACGAGTTACAGCTTTTTCGCTCGTCGATTTCTGGTACGAAAAAGCTACATCAGGATACCTATACCCACAAACCACGACGCAGGAAGCTCGGTGAACTTCCCGCCAAACGGGTTTTGCAGGAACAGGTCGATGCCAGCTTTTACTTTTCAGACGAGTTTCAGCCGCAGTTGGAAACCGAAGGACCAACACGTTATGTCCGTCCCGGTGCCAGCCATTATGAGTTAAAAAAACTGCGCCGGGGGGATTATTCTCCCGACCTGTTTCTGGATTTGCATGGGCTGACGCAACAACAGGCCAAGCAGGAACTGGGCGCACTGCTGGCAGCCTGCCGCCGGGAACATGTTTATTGTGCCTGTGTGATGCACGGTCATGGCAAACATATTCTGAAACAGCAAACCCCCTTATGGCTCGCTCAACATCCTGATGTACAGGCTTTCCATCAGGCTCCCAAAGAGTTTGGTGGCGATGCCGCATTGCTGGTGCTGGTTGCATTGGAAGCACCCAGTCTTGATTAGACTGGGGGAACACAAGTGCAAACCTTATGGCTTTGGTGTTAATTGTGTCGGACCGATCTTCCAATCCAAAACGCCATGGCCTGTTTGCGCATCCACAGTAACCTTAGCGATAGCTGATGTGGCAAACATTGGCGCGGTTTCCTCTGGGCATAGTGCCGCGACCAGATAGCCAACCATCGGAAGGTGAGACACCACCAGCACCGCGTTGGTCCCCTCGTTGGCCAGCGTTTGCAAATAATAGCTGACCAGTTGCGCATCTCCGCCTGGCGTCAGTTCGGTCAGACAATCATTTTCTTCAGGCAAAGACAGGATGGACTGCACCACACTCAGCGTTTGCTGAGCACGTAAATAAGGGCTGACCAAGACACGATCAATGTCTATTTGTTGGTCACTTAACCAAAACGCCATTTGGCGCGATTCATCACGACCCCGCTCGCTGAGTGGTCGTAACGCATCGCTGACTGCGTCAGGAACAGCATCACCATGACGCATGATTAAAACTTGCATATCACACCGCTACATTGATAAGACATAGTCATTAAATGCTTTACAAAACAGTGAACTGAATTGTAAAAGCGATTTAACTCAAGACGACATCCAACTACGAAGGCGGTTATTATCGCAGATTCCGATCGTAAATTTAATCACTAAGTAAAATCCCCTTTTCTTCCTCGGTCTGCGCCGATATCAATGCCCTCACCCCAATGGGTGACCTTATACAAGCGACAATACTCCAGTCGATGTTCGCTACTCGCCCTAGCAAACCCAACGCGGCATGTTGTTCAACACGATGAGGCTCTGCCCGATGGCTCAAATCATTTTGGGTATAGACATCAAACTCGAACATGTTAATAATTTGTTTTTATTAATTAATACAACATAAAAAACCACAAACAAACAATAAAAAGAACGAAAAAACCACATTAATATGATTTATAGGCTTTTTATCATATATCAATTTTATCGCGTTGTTAAATTTCACCAGAGCCTCTATCTTTAAAATCATCTCATTAATCTATTTTAATAATTAAAAATGAGAATAAATAAACCAGTATTGTATTGATAATGACCGTCACTTAATTTTTATATTGTTCGGCGTCATCGTTTATTTATCCAAAGCCACTGATTTATCGTCAAAAACATACTAATTATTTTAAATATTGCAGTTATTTTTGTTTCGCCTTCATTATTTCACCAGGTAGAAAACTTATGTAAGAAATAAGGCACTACCAGCGGCCTTATTAATAACAAGTCTAAACAGTTATCGTGCTAATGATAAAACGTATTTTTATCGGTGAAAGAAAGCAATATAGAGACAAAAGGATCGTTATGAATGCGAAAAAGACAGCATTACCTACGTTAATTGCCTTGTTGATATTGGGTGCAACGTCAACGGCCCGAGCAGAAACGATCACTGGCACCATTGGGGTAACCTTAGCCATTACCTCAGCCTGCATTGTTGATAACGGTGCAGGTACGGGAACATCATGGGGAACGTTAGATTTCGGTTCCTACACTAATCTGGCAACCGATATCGATGCTCAAGTCACCAGTACCGTGGGAAATGGCCTGACAATCACCTGCTCAATAGGCCTGCCAGCTACCGTCTATATTCGTCAAGGTGCCAATGACTCGGGTTCCCTACGCACACTATCACCCAGCGCAGGCACCTATAGTATTCCTTACCGCCTTTATTCCGATGCAGGAAGAACGGCAGAAATCCCACCGGACGGTGCATCCGGAATACCGTTAACATCAGACGGAACGCCGCAGTCTATTCCTATTCATGCTCGAATTCTGTCTTCCGATCAAACCATTATTGCGCCAACGGCCGGTGCTTATACCGATACCGTTTCAGCAACCATTGAGTGGTAAAACATGAATATCGCTGGATCACTGATTGATTAATGCGGGTAAGAAAAATGCGTCTTCAGTTGGTATGGTTCTCATCTGTTGCGCTTTTTTCCTCACCGCTGGCTGCGCTGACGGTGGATAGCACCTTTACCGTTAGCGCCACGATCCAAAAAGGATGTGCATTCGGCAGCAACCAGAGCAGCAATCAAACCGCAATGGGAACAATCAATTTTGGTACACAGAGTGCCGCCGCAACCAATATTGATATAGCAAGCACCGTTGGCAATGGATCCATTGTTATTACCTGTACGCCAGGCATCAACATCTCCGTTGCCATGGACTATGGCCTTCACGGCGGGAATAGCGCCCAACGCTATGTAATGAATGCCGCAGGAACGCGCTCACTACCTTATCAACTCTATCGTGACGCCGCCCGAACCGAGGTGTGGGGAACCGGTGCGCAGGCACTGAATATCACCGCCTTTCCCACAACCACACAGACTTACACCGTCTATGCCCGTTATTTTGGCGCGCAACCCTTGCCACCCACGGGGCAATATAGCGACAGCATAACGGTCAGCCTGACCTATTAAAATAAATAGGGTAACTGCATGAAAAGCAAACTGGTGATATTTATTCAATGGATGACTGTAGCATTATTTACACTAAGCGGATCGACCTTTGCCGCAAGTAGTCTGCTTGTCTGGCCGATTTATCAGGTGATCGAATCAAATGAAACCAGCGCAGCATTATGGCTGGAAAATAAAGGCAACCAACCTGTCGGATTACAAATCCGCATCGTGGCCTGGAAACAGATTGATTTTCAAGATCGCTATGCTGAGCAAAAAGACGTTATTGCCACACCGCCATTTACCACGTTAGAGCCGGGTAAACGGCACCTGATACGACTCATTCGAGTCATTCCATCAACAGCCAAGACGCAGAAAGCCTACCGTATCATTATTGATGAAATTGCAGAGCCCTATAATAAAACATCGGAATCGCCCCAAATGGGTATTCAATTCCAAATGCGCTACCTGTTGCCTTTGTTTCTTGATGGCGAAGGGATCTGGACACAAATCCGTCCAGAGAAAAAGCGTGCCAGCGGCACCCCCAATCTTCCCGAACTCTATTGGCGCGTGGAGAACGTCGCAGGAAAACCACATCTGTATGTGCACAATAAAGGCATCGTCAGTGCCCGCTTAAGTAATGTGTTCTGGGCCGCGTCTAAAGAAGGAACGGGAAATAAAATCCAAATAAATAGCGGTTTCCTCGGTTATGTATTAGCCGGGCAGCAAATGCGCTGGCCTCTCCCGTCTGGGATATCCGTACCTGGAAACGCTTTACAGCTCTTTACCCATTTATCAGATATGGCCGAGCCTGTTTTAATTAAACGTGAATGACGTGATATTCAATAACGGGAATAGAATCAAACGAGACACCCCATCAGGAAAACTGGCCTCACTAAAACATTTCCTGATTGGAACGGTCATCACGAGTTTATTGTTTAATTCTGCATTATTTGCCGCGGAAGAGTTTACCGATTTACCCGCCCCACCTCGGAGCAAGCCCACCATTAATGACGCGATCTATTATTTAACGATTAGCGTCAATGGACAAAGTAATCAGGATGCGGTGCCCGTGAACTATCGCAACGGCCATTATTATGTTGATGCCTCAGAACTGAAACGTAACCATATCAGGCTACCGGATGATGGCCGCGCCGATCGCCGCACCACGCAGATTAATGTTAACGACCTACCGGACGTTACCGCAGAATATGACCCCGGTTCGCAACAGCTAAAACTGAGCGTTCCCACTGACTGGCTCCCCCTTCAGGAAGTAAACGGCCACAGTACGGGCACCGAACGTCTTATTCCTCGTAGCAGTACAGGACTGCTATTCAACTACAACCTTTATTATTCTTCTCCAGCAACCGGTAACGATACGATTAACACGTTGATGGAGCAGCGTCTCTTCAGCGATTACGGCATGATAACCAATACCGGTATTTATGATGTGACAACCGGAAAAAATAGCGCTTCTCAACGGAATGGTTATCGGCGTTTCGATACCTATTGGCGTCATAGCGATAGTGAACGTATGCTGACCTATCAGGTTGGCGACCTGATCAGCAATTCATTAACCTGGAGTAATTCAGTACGTATGGGAGGCGCCCGCATCAGCCGGGATTTTGGTATCAGGCCCGATATCATTACCTATCCGTTAATGCAGTATACCGGTTCCGCGGCAGTCCCTAGCACATTGGATTTATTCATCAACGGCTACAAAGCAACCAGCTCGACACTTAATTCCGGCCCATTTACGTTAACCAATACGCCCTATTTAAACGGTGCAGGCGAAGCAACCGTCGTTACCACGGATGCTCAAGGGCGGCAAATTTCTACGACCGTACCGTTTTACGTCTCAAATGAATTACTACGTGCCGGACTCAGTGATTTCGATCTGTCCGTTGGTGCTCTGCGTCAAGATTATGGTTTCAGGAATGAATCTTATGCTTCTGACCTCGCCGTTAGCGGTCTCTATCGCTATGGATTAACCAACTGGTTAACGCTATCCAGCCACGTCGAAACGGTAAAAAATCTTTATTTACTCGGCGCTGGCGCTGACTTTACCGTTGGGCGCTGGGGAACCATCAGTTCGTCTTACAGCCAAAGTGAAAAAGAAACCACAGGACACCAATATACCATCGGGTATTCCTATTATGCCCGGACGTTTGGCCTCAACCTGCAACATGCGGAGCGCGATATCCACTATCGCGATCTCACGGTAGCCTATCAGGAAAACCAGCTTAGCCGTCAAAGTAATCAGGCCACCTTAAGTAGCCAACCATTCGGCTCAGGAAACGGCACATTTGGGGTAGGTTATTTCGATATACAGTCTTTCGACTCTGCACGAACACAGTTACTGAACCTGTCTTATACCCGCCAACTCTGGCAAGGGAGTTCTGTTTATGTCGCGCTGAATAAAACGCTGGGTGAAGACGACTACAGTGTGCAGTTGCAATTTGTTATGCCCATTGGTTCACGCGACTCAATCAATGCCGGTATTCAACGTAATAATCGCGGGGATTATGCCACGCGTCTTGGTATTACCCGCTCCACGCCGACAGAAGGTGGGTTTGGCTGGCATGCGGCCTACGCTGCGGGCAAAGATCCCTATTATCAAGGCGCACTAAGCTGGCGCGGACCTTACAATCTGGTTCAGGGAGGCGTTTATGGTAACGAGGGAAATACCACACAATGGGGGGAAGTCAGTGGTGCGCTGATCTACATTAATGGCGGCCTGTTCCCCAGCAACCGCATCAACGATGCGTTCATTGTTGTCGATACGGAAGGTTATGAAGGCATCCCTGTTAAATACGAAAATCAGTTGGTCGGTCAAACGAATAAACGCGGCCAGTTGCTCGTTCCCTGGGTGACATCCAACTATTCCGCGAAGGTCGAGATTGACCCATTACAACTTCCTGCTAACGTTGAAACGCCGAAGGTAGAAGAGCGAATTTCCGTCAAAGAAGGCAGCGGAACCATCGTAAAATTTCCGGTTCATCGCGTCTTATCCGCCAATATTATATTACATAACACAGATGGTCAGCCGCTTACCGTTGGCACCTGGGTAACGGACGAAACCAGTGGCACCACCACCGTCAGCGGTCATGAGGGACTGACGTATTTCTCCAATCTAAGGGCATCCAACACGCTGCGTTTTACACAAGAAAATGGGCAAATCTGTCGGGTTGAATTTTCATTACCGGAAACGCAGGAAATGATGGCAACAATAGGGCCGCTCATGTGCCAACCTCATCCAAAAGGATAACAGCATGCAAAAAAAAGCGTGGTTACTGCGTCTGGGATTTCTCTTCGGTCTATTTGTGGCACACGATAGCATCGCGGACTGTAGCGCACCGCCCAGTTCCATCCTGATCGGCCCATTCGCCTCATCGATTGTCGGACCGCCACTCACTGGCGGCGCATCGCAAGTTGTGACATCTGGCAGTGGTTTCAAGTGTAGCGGTAGCCTGTTAAGCATTGCTGGGACCAACACGATCACCGCTACCGTGATCTCTGATACCAACCCCAGCGGAACAACCATGCGAATGCGACGTGGCAACAGTTCAGACTACATCCCCTACAGCCTGTGCATGGATTCAGGTTGTAGTACGCAGTATAACATTGGCTCCAGTAACACCTGGAGCCAGACGACCTTTCTCGGCATATTAGGTTTGTTCAATTCGGCCGACGGCACCATGCCAATTTACATCCGCACCAGCGTGGGAAACAACGTGGCAGCGGGCAGCTACACCGATGTGATCAGTTTCCGATGGGACTACAACCTTTGCGCTATAGGGGTAGGACTGCTTTGCTTCCAGGATCGAGGTTCCATCACCTCTACGTTGAGCATCACGATGAATATCACGAATGACTGCCAGATCGCCAGCGCACCGAACATCAGCTTTGGATCCGCAGCGCTACCTGCCGACTTTCCTATCATCACCAATAACTTAGGGGTTCGTTGCACCAATCTGGGCGCTTATACCGTAAAACTGACCAGCACTCATCCTGACGATGCCAACTGGCGCAGGATGACAGCGACAGTGGGCGGAACGCCTCATTATCTGCAATATCAGATTTACCACTCCGGCAACGTAGCCTGGACAGAAAATAACGACTATTCCGGTATCGGGACCGGAATCGCTCAAACCATTCCCTATACCGCTCGAATTAATACAAATCAGGCCAATAAACCTGAAGGAACCTATACCGACACGGTCACCGTTAGCGTGACGATTAACTAAACGCATGACGTTTGATGTTGACAACCGTTCCCTGCGAGATCCCTCCGCCTGACAAACCGGTGCGCGCACTTGAGCCTTCCCTGATAAGAAGAAAAGTGAGAAACAGAGGTATGGATTAACTCTCCATACCCGAAGCATAAAATGTTTGCTGATTTTCCTGCATCGACAACAGGCGCTCACAAGGCGCGAAACGATCGCCATATTGTTGCTGCAACACCTGCAATGTTTTCACGACCGTGGTCATACCAAGGCGATCCATATAATGAAACGGCCCGCCCAAAAACGGGGGAAAACCGATACCAAATACAGCCCCGATATCGCCATCTCGGGCACACCGGATGACCGCCTCATCCAGACAGCGAGCCGCTTCATTCAGCATCATCATGACACAACGCTGGCTAATCAATGCAGGATCAATATGAGCTTTCGGCGTAACATCCAATAATGGATAAATCGTATTATCGACGTCTCTTTTCGATTGCCAGAAATAGCGTTTCTCGTTATAGCGGTAAAATCCTTTCGCATTTTTTCGCCCTTTTCGCCCATCCTTCAGGATGGCATCAAATGTCGGCGGCGGGGTAAACCGTGCACCAAACGCGTCGCTTAACACGGGGACAATTTTCGTCGCGATATCTATTCCAACTTCATCCAACAACGTCAGCGGACCAACCGGAAAACCAAATCGTACTAGCGCCCGATCAATAGACTCGACAGGTTCGCCTTCCAACAGACAATAGGCTGCCTCATTAATGTAAGGTGCAAGGATACGATTAACATAGAACCCGGCGCGATCGGCAACTACTATGGCGATTTTGCCCTGCTTTTTTGCCAACGAAACGGTCGTGGCGATGGTTTCCGCGCTGGTTTGTGCGTGAGGAATCACCTCAACCAATGGCATTTTTTCTACCGGACTGAAGTAATGCAAGCCAATAACCTGCTGTGGACGACTCGCTTCTGCGGCAATCTGGTGAATGGGTAAAGATGACGTATTAGAGGCAAAAATAGTCTGTGGAGCCCCGAATTGCTCAATCTCAACCACCATTTTCTGTTTGAGAGACAGTTCTTCAAATACGGCTTCAATCACGACATCAGCATACTCAAACCCACGGTAATCGGTGCTCCCCGAAATGAGCGTCATCACTCGCTGCCGCTCAGCAGGTTTCATGCGCTTACGCTGAACACGCTGCGTCAGGAACTGCCAGCTATATTTCAGGGCATGATTGATGCCTTGCTCATTGATATCTTTAATTCGCACAGGCAGTGCCCCGCGAACCGCCGTCACGCTGGCAATACCGCCCCCCATTAGCCCGCCGCCAAGAATACCAATTCGATGAAGTGGCTTGGCTTCAACGGAAGAACCCGACTCTTTTTTCAGCGACGTTGACGCAAAAAACAGGTGACGCAGTGCGGCAGACTCCCGCGTCATCACCAATTTGCCAAACGCCCGAGCCTCTTGTCGATAACCTTCGTCAATGCCTTTTTCCATACCGCGACGTATCACCTGAATGATACGATCGGTAGCCGGATAATTACCGTGCGTTTTTGCTCGGGTTTTTGTCTTAACAATCTTAAATAACACACGTCGAATCCCCGGACTGCCTAACAAACGAGCTCGCCATCCCAGGGGGGAAGCTTTCCGTTTTCCCTTCGCAATCAGCGCAACAGCCGTCTCCAGTAAAATACTACGCGGTACGGCATCATCAACCAGCCCTATTTTTACCGCCTGACGAGCGCCAAGGTGCCGCCCCGTCAGTATCATATCCAGCGCTTTATCCACCCCAATCAAACGGGGCAGACGCTGCGTTCCCCCCGAACCGGGCAATAGGCCAAGTTGGACCTCTGGTAAACCGAGCTTGGTTTTATCATCCAGCGAACACACCCGATAATCACACGCCAGCGCCATTTCCAGCCCGCCGCCCAGGCAAGCCCCGTGGATAGCAGCAACAACAGGGAATGGTAATGATGAAAGATGAGAGAAGACAGCCTGCCCCTGCTTTGCCAAATCTTCAGCTTGCTCAGCGCGAGTACATTCGCCCAACATGGCAATATCGGCCCCGGCAACAAAGGTATCCGGTTTGGCGGAAATCAGAATCAGCCCACGCAGAGACGCATGTTGCTGTGCCTGTTCAAAAATAGCCATGATCTGAGAAGCAAATTCGCTTTTCAGCGTATTCACTTTTTCTCCCGCGACATCAATGGTGACAATGCCAATATTGTCTGTTCGGATAGTCAGCGAAAACGCCCTATTTTCGACTTTTTCTGCAACTAAAACGGATTGTTCGGTCATGGTGTTACCTCCAGAACCATGGCTGCGCCAAGTCCGCCTGCGGCACAGGCCGTGGTTAACCCCAATCCACCGCCTCGTCGACGTAATTCATTCAGCGTCTGGGTTATCATGCGCGCGCCCGTTGCAGCAAAGGGATGTCCATAGGCGATAGAACCACCAAGCACATTGAACTTATCCCTATCGACTTCCCCTAACGCCGAAGACCGTCCCAACTTATTACGGGCAAATGATTCACTGGCAAACATCTTCAGGTTTGCCAACGTCTGGGCGGCGAACGCTTCGTGCATATCAATTAAGGTTAAATCCGACAGCGTAATACCGGCCCGTGCCAATGCGAGCGGCGAGGCATAAGCCGGGCCGAGCAACATGTCTTCCCACACATCAATGGCGCTAAATGCATAGCTACGTAAATATCCCAACGGGGTGATCCCCAAACGGTTAGCCTTATCTTCACTCATCATCAAAATCGCGGCAGCACCATCCGTTAATGGCGTACTATTCGCCGCCGTCACGCTTCCATGCAGGCGATCGAAGGCGGGTCGCAGACGGGCATAATGCTCCGGAGCCGAATCGTGGCGTACGTTATTATCTTCGTGTAACGCCTGTTGGTAGGGAGGAATATAAGCGGTGATTACTTCGTCGGCCAACTTCCCTTCTTCCCATGCTCGTGCCGCCAGACGATGTGAGCGATGGGCCAATGCGTCCTGTTCCTCACGCGAAATATCATAGGTTTTTGCCATTTGCTCAGCCGTGTCACCCATCCGTAATCCGGTGGAATATTCAGCCACCGGAGGGGCGACCGGCAGTAAATCGCTGGGGCGTAGGCGGGATAATAGTTTAAGCCGTTGGCTTAACGAGCGGGCTTTGCTTAAATCCAGCAATGTTCTGGCCAATTTTTTGCTCACGCCAATAGGCAAAACAGAAGAAGAGTCCGCGCCCCCCGCAATACCGACATCAATCGTTCCGGCCATAATACTTTCTGCAATATTGACGACGGCCTGGAAGCTCGTTGCGCAGGCACGGGAGACACTATAAGCGTCGGTATGAACACTCATGCCCGTTCCCAGTACGATTTCTCTGGCGATATTCGGTGCCTCTGGCATCTGAACCACCTGACCGAACACCAACTGCTGTACCTCATCAGGATTGATTCCGGTCCGAATAAGGAGTTCACTCACCACCATCTTTCCCAAATCCATCGCGGGCACACCGTGATATGCCGTTGCCTGACGGGCAAATGGCGTTCGTAACCCGTTAACAATCGCCACGCGATCGCCACGACGGGTTATCAGTGGTAATACCTCGTTCATAAACGCTCCTGTCTAACAGAGGAATACAACACGCGCACAACAGGTCTGACCTGATCTCATTGTTAACGAAATAGTTACATTACGCAAACGGGAACGGCACAAAAGTGTGAATATGAACAAGGAGTAATACGAGAAAAGAGAAATAAAAAACAATAAGGAAGGAAAGCTCATCGTAGCCGTCAACACCGTAATGATAACGGCCACCATTCTTTATCTAAAGTTCGGATGCCCGACCTTCAATAAGGATAACGCTATTAACGCAGACCGAGTTGAAAAATCATCGTTTCAGCCTGGCAACTGAAGGTAAAATCGATATCCAATTTCACGCCACCATCGACCGCATCAATCTTACTTTCGATCAGGCAAGGCTCAGACTCTACGGCGCGTGCTTTTCCCGTCAATGCGCTTAATGTCTCTTCCGCTTCGGCGCGATTGGTGAAAACTCTACTATAAGATGCTGTACAATCGGTATTGTCCATCACGGTACCCACATCCACGCAGCAACAGGCAGCGGTTTCTTCAGCACTACATTTGTTTATCGCGTTTGTCATCGTTCATTCCTCTATGGTGCGGCAACTTGATCCAGTTCAAAAATCCTGCATTCCTTTTTATTTTACCTGCCAGACTTCATCAGCACTAGAATTTACTGGTTGCAGAGAAATTTAGTGACACTCATCACATCCTATTGTTATGACTAAGTAATCTTCACGTAACCTCTCATTACCAAAATTAACCAAACTGTTAAGTGGATCTAATTTCGCATCATTTTAGACATCTTTTTAATACACAAATGCAACATTTTGACATTCCCAACTTATACTTTGGCAACTGGTCTGATTTGTCAGACTGACCGCGCCCCCTACAATGCGCGTCCCTTGTTACCCCGCGTAACAAAGTTAAATAACAAGCACATAAAGAGGTTTTGGTCATGAGCCAGAAAAACCTGTTAAAACATACTGCAATCGCTGTCGCAGTGGCACTGATTTCAACGAATGCATACTCCGCTGGCTTCCAGCTTAATGAATATTCATCATCAGGTCTGGGGCGGGCATTTTCAGGTGAAGGCGCGGTAGCGGACAACGCGACTTCCGGGAGTCGTAACCCCGCGACCATGACAATGTTCGATCGCCCTTCCTTTTCGGGTGGTGTGACCTATATCAATCCAGATATTGACGTTCAGGGCAAAAACTCACAAGTCCCAGGACAAAATACTAGCGCCAAAAATATCGCCCCTCATGCCTGGGTGCCAAACCTGCACTTTATTATGCCACTCAATGAACAATGGGCGATTGGGGCATCGGCAGTGACCAACTATGGTCTGGCAACCGAATTCAACGATAACTATGCCGCAGGTTCCATCGGCGGAGAAACCGATCTGGTGACCTCTAACCTGAACCTGAGCGCCGCTTACCGTCTGAATCAACATTTCAGTTTCGGTCTGGGTGTGAATGCTGTTTATGCCGATGCAAAAATCGTTCGCCGGGCCGGTGAACTTGCCCCAGCATTTGGATTGCAACCCTCCTCTGAACTCGCACATTTAGAAGGTAAAGAGTGGGGATATGGCTGGAATGCAGGCATTTTATATGAAGTGAATGATAAGCATCGCTTTGGTCTGACTTACCGCTCTAAAGTCGATATTGATTTCAAAGGCGATTATCGTAGCGATAAGTCATCATTGATCCCAGGTGCGCCAGTTGGTACAAATGGTGCAACCATCCCCGGCAAACTGACATTAAACTTACCTGAAATGTGGGAAGCTTCCGCTTACCATCGAGTCGACCCTAAATGGGCGGTTCACTACAGCCTGACCTACACGAGCTGGAGCCAATTTCAGGAGTTGAAAGCCACGGGGAATAACGGGCAGACCTTGTTCCAAAAAGAAGAAGGATTCCGTGACGCCTATCGTATCGCACTTGGAACAACTTACTATCATGACGATAACTGGACGTTCCGTGGTGGTATTGCGTTTGATGACAGCCCGGTCCCCGCGGATAAACGTTCCATTTCTATTCCCGATCAGGACCGTTTCTGGCTAAGCGCCGGCACCACCTATGCTTTCAACAAAGATGCCTCTGTCGATGTTGGCGTTTCTTATATGCATGGTAAGAAGGTGAATATCAGCGAACCTATCTCTGATACCGCTGGATCTCCACGCTATGAATTCAGCTCTAAAGGCAAGGCCTGGTTATACGGTGTGAACCTGAACTACGCGTTCTAATCTTGCTGTTTAGTTTGCGGTACAGGCAGGTAAGCGATCTTACCTGCCTTAGATTTGAAAGGTTTTAAACGGATAATACTGAATTTACTCGGCGTCGATTTCGTCGAGCGAATCCTGAATTGCTGCTGCATTTGGATTAGCCTGCGGGGTAATTTGCCCATCGCTCGCCAGGAAATCATGACGCTGGAAATACGCTTCACGCATCAGCAGATAGGGATCGGAAGAATTACGCAACAGGCCATCAGAATCAAGCAACTGTGCACGCGTTTCCACCCCTTCAATCGCCCATTTACCAGCAGACATCCAGAATGTCAGATAACTCAGCACCGGATACAGGGTATCCACCACACCGCCCACATCTTCCCGCGGTGTCACACTACCATAGCCAGGTAACACCACATAAGGGCCGTATCCCATACCATAATTACCCAACGTGCTGCCGAATCGGCGAGACTCTTCCTTTGCCAGTTTCGGGTTAGCCATCGTAGCCACGTCGATCAGCCCCCCCATCCCCAGCAACGTGTTCAGGAAAAAGCGGTTAAAGTGAACCATCGCTTTATACGGTTTTCCCTCAACAAAGTAGTTCACCATGGTGGCTGGTTCTTCCAGGTTACTGAAAAAATTGCCTAAACCATTACGCGCAGGTTTGGGGACATAATCACGCCACGCCACCGCGACCGGGCGCAACACATAGGGATCCAGCACATCGTAGTTAAACGTGAACATGGTACGGTTAAAGCCTTCAAGCGGATCAGAACGTCCCTCCTGAGACCGTTCACCCGAACTGGCGCAGCCGATAAGTAGCACACTGGCAAACACCACCCCACTCAGGCGGTAATTCATATCTGTTCTCCCTGATTATATTGCGTTATGCCCTGTCGCTGAGAATAAACATTCTCAACCTCATCCGACCCAGAGGATAGCAAGTCAGAGCGCTGTAATACCAACAGTGTAACATTTTATC
Source organism: Pectobacterium hainanensis (assembly GCF_046237015.1). Classification (NCBI taxonomy): domain Bacteria; kingdom Pseudomonadati; phylum Pseudomonadota; class Gammaproteobacteria; order Enterobacterales; family Pectobacteriaceae; genus Pectobacterium; species Pectobacterium hainanensis. The sequence goes on along the minus strand of NZ_JBJYIN010000002.1, from coordinate 260,147 downwards.
GTTTGGCTTCTACTTTGGTTTATTGATTCCCACTTAAGAGGAAAAAGAGAAAGATTGCTGACAGTTTAAGCAATCGCACCGTTAAGTGCTTATTCTCAGGAAGAAAATGAGTATAATAACCCCGTTTTAAGGCCTCATAGTTAAATGGATATAACAAGCCCCTCCTAAGGGCTAGTTGCAGGTTCGATTCCTGCTGGGGCCACCATTCACACTTCTCCTAACGTCTACTCCGGTCAACAAAACCCAGTAATACCAAGCCTTCACACCAGATTTCATTATCTCAACGTCTACGACAATCTATTGCAATCAACACATTTCAGGGGGTACATTTGGGGGTATTCTGTGTTCGGTCTAAAAGAGATACCCCCAAATGAAATTAAACGCTCGTCAAATCGACACAGCCAAACCCAAAGATAAGCCTTATAAGCTGGCTGACGGCGGCGGTTTATATCTGCTGGTCAATACTAACGGGGCGCGGGACATAGCATTGCCGCCACAGTGAGCCGGAATCGGGGGACGGGTTGCTTTATCAAGCGACTGGCGAAACTGACCGCTCAAACGCAATAAGGGCTATGTTGGTTCACATAAATCCAGTGCTGGCGAGGCTTAGCAGCCTGTGAACCAACCGAACCGACACCTTTCTGCTGATCTATAGGGAAATTTGGCGGGAATAAAAGATAAAAAAACAGGAAGCAGCAGCCCAGCTAACTGGGCTACGTTCAGGCAGCTTTCGGTGAAAACTTCTCTATAAACTCCTGTTTCACCTGAATATCAAAATCGGTGAACATGGCTACCGGCTTAACACTTCTGCCCACTTTTTCCAGTCTTACAAAGCCATGCGAGTTCAGTGTCTTGAGCGTCACAGATAAATTGCTTTTCTGACGACCAGACATTTCCGCCAGTTCGGTGAGGGTTTCGGGTTTTTGTTCATCCATAAGTCGCAGCAAAGCGATATTCTCATTACTGAGTACCTGAGCCAGCGCATTCATGGAAGTAAACCAGACTTTAGGCTCCCCTTCTTCCGGTTTGTACTGACCTTTGACGATGGCAAGCATTCTTGCGCGGATCACGGCTTCAGGCATAACGCCAATCAGGGCTTTCATCGTATTAACCTCTTTTTTCACGTTCTGCGATGACTTCATCTATTCGGGTAAAGAAATCTTCAAGTAACTGTGCGACAGACACAAACTCATACGGATAACCTTTATCCACAGGCGTTCGGTGTACATGGTCATAGACCAGACGCCCCGAAAACTTCCCTTTCTTGGGCGGCTTAATGGCGTGTGCGTTATCCATTCCGAATACCCGTGTATTGTGTTTGTCATGCAACGTCAGCGCATACCGGATACCATGCGGGATGAAAGCCGTCGCTTTAACTTCCCAGGCATCCACTTTCCACCAGTATCCATCTTCTCGGTATACCGTCTCGCCATGCAATGACAGCAGGTAATCTAAAGCACTATCACGTTCCATATGCTACCCTAGTATTGTTATGATCCAATCATAACAATAAGTATGTGTATGTCAAATTCAGTCAGACAATAATCCACATTCTGCTTGCCCCAATCATCAATACGCGCTAAATTCGCGAAAGATACCGGAGTATGGCTTAAGCCCCACGCCGGTATTTTTTTGCCTAAAATCTGCCATAACCCCCAAGCCTGCAATGGTTCGCCTTGCAGGCTTTTTTCATGGATAAATACAATGGAACCCAACGAATTAGTCGAAGCTCTGCGCGAAGAGGAAAAGCATCAAGACTGATTAAACCTGTAACGGGTTTAATCAGGGAAGGAGAAACAAGACATTCATATCATCTGATTTTTAATCATAAATCAGAGAGTTGATTTTAGCCGAGACTTGTTCTTGATCCATCGATTGTCGAACATTAATTCCCATACCCAGCACGTTGAGCTGATCGTGTAATTTTTGCAGCAAGGTTTCATCATCCCTCAGGCAAAGAATATAAGCATTTTCAAAAGGGAGAAGATCCACGAGCCTGACGCCATAGGGTTTCAGATAGAAATTGATATGTTCGAGCCAAGGCATAACATACGGTAACTCATCAGGATCAACACTGGCCGTTGACCAATCAATCTCCTCAATAAGCGAGAAAATAAACTCGGCAGGATCCTCTGATATCGCTAAGTCCGACAGCGGTTTTAATTCCGGAATATCGCCGCTATATTCTCCCCACTCCTCATAAACCATCAGTCCTTGTTCACTCAGTTGCTCATACAACCAGTCCAATACCGTTCCCTGTTCGCTGCTTTCAGGAAGGCTGGCCAGCATTGGGCCAATATCTAATCCTGGAAGGCATTGCTCCAAGGTTACTACCAGGTTTTTTATCTGTTCCATTAACATTTCCTTTTGTTTTAGATGAATAACCTAGCGCTCATCATAACCGATTTCGACCACATTTCACTGGCTGGAATGAGCGTTGATCTAAAAAACCGACACGCCACGTTGTTCAAGGCGATAACATTTTGAACCACATAAATTAGTGATCATCATGTTGACAGCAGGGACATACATCAACCTCTGAAACGTGCATGGAGACAACCCCATCAGAGTCCCATTCAACGCGGATGGGATGCCCCTCAGGAAGCGAATGATGTAAATATTTACTGACGGGGCTTTCCGTCATTCCGGAGATTTCTTCTGTCGCAATCAGCGTCTCCCCGACAAAAACTCTGGCCGTGGCTAAAGACGCAATTCGCTGCTCTCCCGCCAGTTGGTACAAATAATCAATAGTCAATTTGATACGAGACATGACAACCAATCGGCTCCTTGTTTAGTAATAAAAAGAATAAAAATTATGCAATTTTGATATTAATGAAAAAAATAAATCAGCCGATTTACTTTACGATAACATATCTTTTGCAAGGTTATACCCTCAACCATTCGAGTTGCAGGAAGGGTCGGTCATGGGTGCGATTAACGCACATACAATTTGAGGTATGACGGATATATAAAAAAGGAGTTATATTGTGGTCATTCCAGATATTCAGTCCTTAAATGTCAATCTCCAGTCTACTATGCCGACAACGGGCGTCGCTACAAATGCAAACGCCGTTGCTGCCATCAGTACTGGTAATAACACCGACACATCGACGACAAACTCTGATTCATCTTCCTCAATGGAGTCAAACAGCGCAACAAAAGTCACGCTGTCATCGGATAGAAAGCGCGTAATTGATAGCGAGCGTGCAGAGAAAAAAGCGGTTGAAGACAGAGAAGAACAGCCTGATGCCACTGCCGAATATTCGCTGTCTACAACAGGTATTCCTCTTTATAACGGCAAACTCGTTTCCGTCATTAAATATCCCGATGGGCAATCCGAAATGTTTGATGCCTTTACTGGGAAACGCATAACACAAGAAGACCTTGCTTTATTGAGTTTCCTGCAAGGGTCAGATCCAGAGCAGGTGTTGACATTCGAAAGCACGACATCCTATAGCAATATGTCTGCGGCTGAAGTTTACCAGCAAATTCAGGAAATGCTGCACGGTAAAGGTAATACCGAGTGACGGTAAACAATCATTTCTCTGCCACCGCGTCGAGTACCGATGTATCGTCACTGCGAGCCGTCTTCGCTGGGCAAATTCATTTCTAATGAATCCCGCCTGCTTACAGTCCTCGGCCCGTAGTGACAATCCATCCTACCCGCGTTATTTTAACAACCTGACTTTGCAGTTTTTCCCTTTTATTTTTCCTGATTGAAGTTGCTGCATCGCCCGTTTCGCGCTGGATTGACGAATCGCGACATAAGCATGCATCGGGAATAGATCAATTTTACCGACCTCTGCGGCGGTAATCCCCGCCTCCCCTGTCAGTGCTCCCAAAATGTCGCCGGGACGAATTTTAGCTTTACGCCCCCCGTCAATACACAATGTCATCATTTCTGGTTCCAGCTCAACCGCATGACCACGGCTGATTTCTGCGGTCGATGACCATTTAATCGTTATACCTAAATAATCTTCCAGCAGGTGGGCACGGTTCATCTCCTGAGGCACGCACAGGCTGACCGCCACGCCTTGCATCCCCGCTCGCCCGGTACGACCAATCCGATGAACATGCACTTCCGGATCGAAAGCCAGTTCGAAATTTACCACCAACTCTAATTCTTTTATGTCCAGACCGCGGGCAGCAACATCGGTCGCCACCAATACGCGACAGCTACGATTGGAAAAACGAACCAATATCTGATCGCGATCGCGTTGTTCTAAATCGCCATGCAACGCTAATACACTGATCCCTCGAGAATGCAACGCATCAAATACGCTTTGGCAATCACGTTTGGTATTACAGAACACCACACAGGAGGCTGGTTGGTAATGGCCCAAAAGCGAAATCAGCAAGGGTAAACGCTGCTCTCTTGTCGTTTCGTAAAAACGCTGTTCAATTGCAAGTTCTGCTTCTTCGTCAATAACATCAACGTTCAAAGGTTGGCGCTGAAACCTGGCGCTGATCTGCTCGATTTCATTCGGATAGGTAGCAGAGAACAACAATGTCTGACGATCCATGGGGGCATAGCTAACCACATCCTCAATCGCGTCAGTAAAGCCCATATCCAGCATGCGATCGGCTTCATCCAGCACAAATATTTTCAAAGCATCCAGTGAGAGCGATTTTTTACGTAAATGATCCTGGATACGTCCGGGGGTACCGACAACAATGTGCGGCGCATGGACCAGTGAATCCAACTGATGCCCCATGGGCTGGCCACCACATAACGTCAGTATCTTGATATTCTGAGCAAAACGCGCGAGGCGACGCAATTCTTTACTAACCTGATCGGCCAGCTCACGTGTCGGGCACAACACCAACGCCTGCGTGACGAATGATTCAACAACAATCTGGTTGAGTAGTCCGATACCAAAAGCAGCCGTTTTACCACTGCCGGTTTTTGCCTTGGCTCGCACATCGGAACCTTGCAGAATCGCGGGTAGCGTCGCGGCCTGAACGGGTGTCATTGCGGCATAACCCAGTTCATTCAGATTAGAGAGTTGCTCAGCCGGTAGAGCAAGGGAAGAAAACGAGGGTGTACTCACCATAATGACTCTTATTACCAACGGTAACACAACAAAAGATTACGCCAGACTAAAGACAAAGACGGGCGCGGAATTTGCCGCAATAATAACAGAGATGATGAATATTGCCCGATTTACCTGATATCAGCCATTAAGAGGGAATATCTTTGTACCGGTCTTATCGAAACACGGAAGAAAAACCATATTGAACTAAACCGCCTTGCCCCTGTGTTGATAACAGGTATTGAGCCAATAATCGTGCTTCATGACGAACCGGTTTGAGTGTGGCAAACATATATTCCGCCGTCACCGCATAAGACTCAGGAAGAAATACAACGTGTAAATCTGGTTGATTCATCAACATAGGCGCATAGCTAGAGTAGCCGATGTGCATATCGCTTTGCCCGGAACGAATCAGATAGCTGCCCGCCGTCATCCCCGCTGGAATCTCATGCTGCATTGAACCACCCACCAACGGTCTGGCTTTTTCCCGTAATGTCACCCCGACCCCACGATGGTGCCGTTCTATCTTATCGAACAACTGCAATGCATAGTCTCCACCGGGATCGTTACCGGGCGTAGACGTTGATAGCACAAAACGGGGATCGAGTAACGCCTCAAGCCATGACTGCGACGTCAGTTCGGACACATTACGCATCACGATACATAACCCGTTCGTCGCAAAAATCGCCGTTTCATCCGCCATGCCTAACGCTTTTAGCCGTTGCGGATGAGTACAATTGGCCGAAGCAAAGAGATCGACTTCAGTTCCCTGAATAATGCTTTCACAAAGCATGCCGGCTGGCCCAAAAGTGGAGGCAACCGTCACGGCATATTGTTCACTAAATGCAGCTAACAACGGAGAGAATGCGCGACGTAGACTACCTGCGGCATAAAGACGTAAAGGCTGATTCATTGGTCCTCCGTAAGCGTAAATACCGGTACCAACGTACGATAGCGTTGTGATTGAATATCGATCGTCACTTGCTTAACCGCGATGCCATAAAGTCGCAATAAATTATCTTCATTCAATACATCCTGACTGCGACCATAAAGATATTGCTGATCATCCATTAATAGCAATGCCAGGTCTGCCATCGCCAATACCTGTGCCGGATCGTGTGTCGTCAACACAATGCAAAGCCCCTGCTCTTTAGCCAATCGCTTCAGCAAACGCAATACGATGGCTTGATTTTGCAAATCAAGCGCCGCCATCGGTTCATCTAAAATCAGCGTTTGACAACGTGAAGCAAGCGCACGAGCAATCAGCACCAATTGGCGCTGACCACCAGAAAGCTCACTGAATGGCTGATCCATCAGTGATGCGATATCCAGCGTTTCCAGGGCTTCGGTAGCAATGGCGATGTCTTGTGCGGACGGACTCACAAACCACGGAATACTCGCCGCTCGCCCCATCAACACCATATCCAAAACACGATAAGAAAATGGCGGAGTAAATATCTGGGGCACAAACCCGATTTGTCCGTTGCGGTGAACCCGCCCCGAAAGCGGATTCAGGTTACCCAGCAGCGTATGCAACAACGTGGTTTTGCCACGCCCGTTCGTCCCAAGAATGGCAGTGATCTCTCCCACATGGCAACACAGGTTCAAAGGCTCAAAGAAACGTTTTCCTTGTGCATAACCGTATGTGAGTGCATCCGTAGACAACATAACGGGTGACATGCTAGCGGCTCCCGTCCTTACGCTGATTACGATAAAGCAGCACGGCAAAGAGCGGTGCCCCAAGAAGGGCCGTAATAATACCCAGCGGGATCTCCGCCTCGCTGAGATTACGGGCTACATCATCGACCAAAATCATAAATCCCCCACCCAGCCACAGCGCAACAGGAAGTAAACGACGGTGGTCTGCCCCTACAAGCATTCTCGCCACATGTGGGATCACCAAACCAATCCAACCGATGCTACCGCTTACTGCAACCTGCGCGGCAACGATCGCCGCGCATAAGCTCAAAATCAACCAACGCAATGGCTGAACGGCCACCCCGAGAGTACGAGCATCCTGTTCCCCCATCGACAGCACATTAATCTGCCAGCGTAATCGCCACAGCAAACCACCCGCAATCAGCAACGGAATAAACAGCATGACAAACTTATCCCAATGCGCGGTTGCAAAACTGCCGAGTAGCCAGAAAACGATGCTAGGTAGCTTTTCCTCAGTATCGGCCACATATTGCATCAGGCTGACCAACGCACCAAAGAAACCGCTGAGGATCACGCCAGCCAAAATAAGGATAAGCATATTATGTTTACCCAATACCGCCGCTATCATGAACACCAGCAGCAGAGCCAACATGCCAAAAGTGAACGTTGAAAACAGCAATATCAGCGGTGTCCAGCCAAGCAGAATCGCTAATGTGCCGCCAAAAGCCGCACCTGCCGAGACACCAATAATATGCGGATCAACCAGTGGGTTACGAAAAATACCTTGTAAAGCCGCGCCACTCAATGCCAACCCGGCACCGGCACACAACGCCAACAACACGCGCGGTAGGCGAACACGCCATACCACCTGTCGTTCAATATCACTGAGCGCATCGTTCATTCCGATAAACGGTTCAAACAGGATCTGTACTATTCTCCAGGGGGACAGGCTAAAACGACCCATCCCCAGTGAAAATACAGCAATAGCCAGTGTTGCACCCGCCACAATGAGCAACGTCATGCGGTATGACTGAGGTTTCATTGCGCCACAGAGGCATCGGCCTGATAGTCAGTGCGATAGAAACGCTGGTAATAATCTGTCGCCGCCTTCTGCATATCAATATCGCCAAATCGTTCTGGATAAAGTTTCTTCGCCATCCACAATTCACCAATAGCTAACGCTTCCGGCATTGGGTATCCCCATGCTTTGGCATATTCCGGCATCAGATAAACCCGATGGTTTTTCACCGCATCGATCGCTTGCCATGCCGGGTCACTGATGATGTGTTTCACCACATCAGGATAACGATCCTGCACAAAAATGACCTGAGGATTCCAGGACAGCACATTTTCAATAGAGACTTGCTTAAATCCTTTAATAGTGGCTTCCGCGACGTTCAACGCACCAGCATGTGACATCATTAATCCAGTGTATTTACCTGAACCATAAGTGGTGAGGTCTGGATTCGCCATATAGACGCGTACGCGTTTTTCCACTGGGATGTCACGCAAACGCTCTCCCACTAACTGACGCTGAGAAAAGGTATAGTTGATAAGTTCCTCTGCCTGCTTCTGACGACCAACCACTTCACCGATCAGGCGGATACCTATTTTCAGCCCTTCGTTATAGGCGGTGTTCTCATCGCTCATCGTTGGATTGATTTTATCTGCTTCCCCCGGCTGGTCCTGACGCAAAGATACCGCGATGACAGGAATACCCGTGCGCTCAATCTGTGAAATCATTTCAGGCGGTGCGTAATTCGCGACGAACACGACCTGGGGTGATAACTGCAACAAACTTTCAATATTGACCTGAGTCAGATCGCCAGGCATGGGTAACTGGGCCAAATTAGGTGCCAAACGCAAATAACCTTCACCCAACTGCTTTTTCCAACTGGATAGCACACCGACCACACTATCTTGAGCATCTAATTGAACCAAAAGATTAAGCGTTTGATGCTGAAGCACGACGACCCGATTGATCTGGTCAGGCAGAGTCACATGGCGTCCCAGTTGGTCCGTCACCTGACGGGTTGCCCAGGCATTAGAAAAAACAAATAGCAGTGCGACCCACCATAATGTGCGGCTATATTTCTTTATCATCATTGTGTCCTGAATTATCGATATATATAAAACAATACAACGATTGAGATAAAGAAAATACTGATCTCACTCATAATAATATCCAGATACTAATTTAGAGGTAGAGGCCTAATCACGACCGAATCGCCCAGGCAGACTCACGACAAACCTTCGTTAATCCACTCAGATATTCACCTCGGATCTATCCATGATCTGCCTCCGACGCTTTTTAATGCTATTTCCGTAAATTTTGTACGATTTCCATAAATATTGTATCGAAGCCCTCTTGAATTGTGCCCCTGACTCAGCGTAGATTGAGCGCCGATCCCGTCATAACTAGTGTGACCCCTGGTGATGACAGCGGGGATGTGTTTTTCCGTGAAAAAATAGCAAGCGGTAAACATGTCTCTTTCATAATAAAACGCACAATCGGGATCGTTGCTGGCGTGGTTTCTTTCTGCTGGAGAATATATCGGTGAAGTATTTTTTTATGGGTATCTCATTCTGTCTGGTTGTTTGGGTGAGTACTTTTATGCTGATGGTGGAATAACCCGTCATTTGCCTGACAGAAACCCATTACTGAAAGGCACAATACAGTGGTAGACAGAATAACGGGCATAAATCGGGCTGAAAGTGTTTGCACTTTCGGCCTTTTTACTTTTCAGTTTTCCTGCCTGTCAGTTTTTACGGCATGAGCCAAACATCGGCCCCTTTAGCCATATATACCCAAAATAATTCAAGTTTCAGGAAGGCGGCAAGAGAAGGAATCCCGATGAGCTTACTCAAGTAAGTGATTCGGGTGACTGAACGCAGCCAACGCACATGCAACTTGAAGTATGACGGGTATATTACATGTCATAACGCATCAAGTAGCAGACTAACACTGCCGCCTAGCGCCAACCAGGGGCCGAATGCCAGGGGTTCATCGACATTTTTATGCCGTATTTTGCGCCACACAAAAATAACAACCAGCCCGCTTAGCGCAGCGATAATGACCAGGTGAGGCAACCCTCGCCATCCCATCCAGGCCCCCAGCGCCGCTAATAACTTAAAATCTCCGTATCCCAACGCCTCTTTCTGCCTGAGCAGTTTGAATCCCCAAAATAGCAGCCAAAGTGATACATATCCTGCCATCGCCCCAATAACTGCATCGTTTAATGGTACAAACGTTCCTGAAAGATTAAACATCAGACCGAGCCAAATCAGCGGCAGCGTGATCACATCCGGTAGCAGCCCGGTTTTGATATCAATAACCGCCAGCACCAGTAGAGATGATAGCAAGATCAACGCCCCTAACAGCATCATACCCGGCGGCCATCGTTCTACAGCAATAATAAAAAGTAATATGGTCAGCACTTCAACCAAGGGATATTGCATGGAAATGGGGCGCTGGCAGCAGCGAGATATCCCCCGTAAAAGTAGCCAGCCGAATACGGGAATATTGTCTCTCACAGCAAGAGTGTGCTGGCAATCGGGACAATGGGAAGGCGGCCAGCAAAGGTTGTAACGCGAGCGCGCGGCAGACAGTGGTACGCCAGACCGCAAATAGGTCTCTCGTCGCCATCGTTGCTCCAGCACGAGCGGCAGTCGACATATCACAACATTCATAAAGCTACCAACAATCGCGCCCAGCAGCGCGAATATTCCCAACCACCACGCAGGAAATTCCTGAGCAAATTCAGCTATCGCATCCATGTGACCTTGTCCTAATGACCGCGTTGAGTGAAGCATTCCCTTCACTGCGCATATTTTCACATCGGATGTGACACGCCAATCGTTCCAATGAACAAAAGTGGATTATTGCGTATTGCTACGCAATTCTGTTTGTTAGGGCAAGATGGACAAGGCATCAAACATGACAGCGATCGTATAAGCAGATATGGCAGGATAATCAGGACGATAATCCTGGATAGGCTCTATACCCAAAATAATTCGAGTTGCATGAAGGCGGCAAGTGAGGGAATCCCGATGAGCTTACTCAGGTAAGTGATTCGGGTGACTGAACGCAGCCAACGCACAAGCAACTTGAAGTATGACGGGTATAAATACCCGCGCCGTTTAGCGCGGGATAATGCCTTATTCCTGTGCGGCCTCAAGATTAATCGTTTCTTCTCCCGTGGTAGTGATAACACCACCGCGATTAACCTTATCTTCCAACCTGATATTTTCAACATGACCAAACTTCCAGGCCGCAGCAACATTTTCAAAAATCACATTTTTGAATTCGCTCGCTTTCAGGAAGGTGATATCCGTGGCTTTGGTATTTTTGAATTTCACATTTTCAAAATGAAACCCTTGATGATAAGCATCGCGATCAAAAGAAAAGCCATATGCATTGGCCATTTCAGCAACGGTCATGCCGTCGATCAGAATGCTATTTTTACTCGCCGTACCATCGATAGTGACATTAGAAACATTCACGTCTCGAAACTGAGCAGGTTGAGCAGCGGGTTTAGTATCGTTTACGTCGGCCTTGTATTTGATGGTAAAGACAAAAGGTTCCTTGGCAATATCGCGCATGGCGTTATGACGGAAAACCACATCACGCGCGCCACCACCGTAATAGGGGCGACTTTTCATTCTCAGCCCCACATCCGTCTGATTCATGACGTTATTTTCAGCGACAATCTTCTCAATCCAGGCACCCGTATGACTCCCCGTCACAACCGCACCATGCCCTTTCCGAAAGTAATTGTTGAAAATCCATGCGCCACTTTGCGCTTTTTGCCCCAGCGTTGCCACTTCAGCACCATAGCCCGCCGCAAAGTTAACGCTATCATCCCCAGTATCAAAAAAGTTATTGAATACAATGACATTCTGGCTATTACCAAATTCGATGCCGTCAGCATTATTTGCATCATAGGTCGTATGCACCAGCGCATTCATGGCAACATTTTCAGATTCCAACACCATGATACCGTGATATGCCGGATTCAAAATCGTCAGCCCTTCCAGATAAAGATGACGGATGCCACGTAATGTCATCAGGCTGGAGCGGCGATTCTTATAGGCTTCATCAATCGGCATCCCGTCAGCCACCGCTTTCTCCGTTTGATTTTTAGCCAAAATTCCATCCGTAGAGACATTGGCAGCCTTACTGGCACGATACTGCGGCAGTACATTCCCTAGCTCATCGGTCACCGTTGCCGCACCACCGGCTTTTACCCCACGCGTCCAGCCATTACCGTCTATGGTTCCTTTACCAACAATACGAATATTTTCAAATGTCCCCACATGCGTATTGCCTTTATCATCCTGTTCCAGCACGTTAATTAATGAAGGCGGACGTTTTGGCAATGCTGGCGACGTGTAGGGATAGAGGTAATAACCGCGCGCTATCGGATAATCATCACCATTATCAGAGCCGCGCAATATTGCGCCTTCAGCCACTTCAAATGTCATATTACTGTGCAAAAACAGCGCGCCAGTCTTAAACTCTCCCCCTTCAACCACGACCTTACAACCCTGTGGATAGGTTGCTACCGTACACGCGTCAATCGCTTTCTGAATCGCCAGAGTATCGTTAGCTACGCCATCCCCAACCGCACCATGGCGAGTCACGCTAATGATATGCGGCACTGGCGTGGTTTTCTGAACGATAGTTTCGCTATCAATGGATTCCTTACCGTCGGCATAAACCGCTCGTACTGTAAAACGATATTCCGTGTCTGGCGATAATCCGGTCGCTTTAAAATTATGGAAACTGATACGCGTGTGCCATCCCGTCGTGTCAATTTTATTATAAAAATTATCGATATAAGGCTTAGCGGGGGAATGGGCATTCTGATTATCGCTGACATTTCCCAGCAATGACCCATTCATATAGACATGGTAATCCTTAATGGCTGATTCCGCCTGGAGCGGCTTTTCCCACACTAACGTCACGCTCGAACTATCATAGGCCAGCGCGGGAATTTTCACGTTTTGTGGCGCAAATGAGCGGTTCATAGAGGGTGTTGTCGCCGCGCTACTATTGCTATATCCAACAAATAAACCGCTTAATACCAAAGCGGCCCCCATCGTCATGCTGGTACGAGGTAAGAAATAAGCCATATTATCGTTTCCTGTATCTTCTTTTGATCGTGGTAAAAAATAAAAAAGAAACACAACACCTCAAATAATAAAACGTAATTTTATTAAATCTCTTTCACATCTCTTTTTTGCGACGCTCATCAAAATTTCATCGCTAACCATTTTTAAAATAAGACATTTTTAATGAAATTTGGACTCACTCATATCACCACCTCCCATCAGAATGACACGCCATCACAGACATAAAACAAACGATATGTCGCATCAATAAAACGCTTTCTCTTTACAGAAAAACAAGAAATGTTAATTCATTGTTATTCCAATCGATTATTTTTTACCCATCGATCCAGCTCACAAATTAAGCTAAAAGCGATTGTCTCTTTTTTTGGCTTAAAATAGATTGCTAACTCGAGTTAGCAAGTGAGGTGTCGCGATGAAAGATGATTATTTTATTGGTGTAGATGTGGGCTCAGCCAGTGTCAGATCGGGCGTTTTCAACCATAACGGCCAACGCCTTGCTTTTGCCGTTCGCCCAATAAGCCAGTCCCATCCACGCACCAATGTGGTTGAGCAATCATCTGCTGAAATCTGGCAAGCCGTCTGCGACACCATTAAAGAAGCCGTGTCATTATCTGATATCGAGCCTGAACACATTCGGTCAATTGGATTTGACGCTACCTGCTCACTGGTGGTGGTCGACAAGCATGGCGAAGCCATCTCGGTTTCCGAGCAAGGCGAACCTGAACGCAACATCATCATGTGGATGGACCATCGTGCCGATGTTGAAACAGCCGCGATTAACGCCACGAATGACGAAGCATTACGCTATGTTGGTGGCGAAGTCAGTATTGAAATGGAACTGCCGAAAATCATGTGGCTTAAACGGCATTTTCCAGAACGCTATCAGCAAGCATGGCGTTTGTTCGATCTGGCTGATTACCTGGTCTGGAAAGCCACTGGCGAGGATGTTGCCAGCATCTGCACACTGACATGCAAATGGAACTATCTGGCTCATGAAAATCGTTTTAGCCAGTCCCTGCTTAACGCGATAGAACTCGCCGATCTCCCTGAAAAAATCCCGACTCAAATCCTGAATATTGGTGAGAAAGCGGGTTACCTTCAAACACACATCTCCCAACAATGTGGATTGCCACCTCAGGTGGTGGTCGCCAGCGGCATGATCGACGCGCATGCTGGCGGACTCGCCCTCGTTGGTCAACAGCCTGAAGGCAGCCTTGCACTCATTAGCGGTACGTCTAATTGTCATATGCTGGTCAGCCGTGACCCTATTATGGTTCCAGGCGTTTGGGGCCCTTACTGGGGCGCCATGCTGCCACATTGGTGGCTAAACGAAGGCGGACAAAGCGCGGCTGGTGCGCTGGTTGATTGGACGCTGCGTCAACATAGTTGTTGGGAACCGTTACAACAGTCATCAGAAAAACAGCAATGCAGTCCCTATGTATTACTGAATCAATGGGTTGCTGAACTAGAACAACGGGATCCTCACCCTACTCGGCATTTACACGTACTGGCAGACCATCATGGCAACCGTTCCCCGCGAGCAAACCCTCACGCCCGCGGTGCCGTTTTGGGGCTGACATTAGAACAAGGCCCTGACGCCCTCGCACGACTCTATCTCGCGACATTACAGGCCATTGCTTATGGCACCCGCCATATTATCGAGAGCCTCAACGAAGCGGGTCACAACATTAGCCGGATAGTGTTATGTGGAGGCGCGACCAAGAACCCACTGTGGTTGCGTGAATACGCCAATATTACTGGCTGTGACATTCATCAGGTCAGCGAAGACGACGCCGTCACGTTAGGCGCAGCGCTACTGGGCGCAGTAGCCTGCGGGAAATACCGCTCATTACCCGAAGCCGCAGATGCATTGGTTAGACCTGGTAAGGTGGTGAAAGCCGACCATTCACAACGTGCTTTCCATGATGCCAAATACCAGATCTATCTCCAGATGTATCAGGATAGCCAATTGGCCAGGCAACGGATGGACGCATTGCTCTGATACTCCGAAATAAACCGACTCGTCCGACGTTTGAACGCAAACAGAACATGACTTTTTCATTTAGACCAGGAGAAAACTATGCTGAAACTCACACTCCCGCCCTCTCCGGCAACGATTACGGCGGCACAAAACGAAGTCCTGCTGGTGACAAACGCTGATTTACGCGAATCGGCAAACGTCACCTGCTGGCCAACGCAGTTGCAATTCGAAACTCGCTTGCAGACCGCATTAGAAAATCTCGGATACAAAATGAAACGCGCCCATGCAATCAACGAACAACGCGGACACGGTTTCATTAGTAGCCAAAAAGAAGGCAGCGATTTATTTGCCGCAATTGATCCCGAAGCACCAGTGATTGTATTACTGACCGCCTGGCAGTATTCCCACCATATCGCGCCGTCACTCGTACACCACCGAGGCCCTATTCTGCTGTTAGCCAACTTCGACGGCACCTGGCCCGGCCTGGTAGGCATGCTGTGTATGGCTGGCAGTTTAACCAGTCTTGGTCGTCCTTTTTCTCGCCTATGGTCTGAAAGCTTTGCAGATGAATCCTTTTTACAAGGGCTGAACACATGGTTGCGTGACGGTGCCGTCAATCATAAAACACACTATCTGCACGACATTCCCCCCACACATGAAGTGATGTCCACCCACGCCGGACAAATCGGTCGGCAGGTCGGTCAATATATTCTGCAACACAAAGCGATTGTCGGATTGTTCGATACTTTCTGTATGGGAATGATCAACGGCGTGTTCCCTCATCAGGCAATGATCAATACGGGGATCCCTGTCGAATCACTATCCCAGTCAGCTCTGCTGGTTGAGATGGCAAAAGTACCGCTTTCGCTACGCGAAGCGTGTCTGCAATGGTATGAACAACGCGGGATGCAATTTCAATTCGGTCATGATGGACGCCAACATTTAACGCGAGAACAAGTGTTGGAACAGTGTGCCATGATGATTGCAATGGCACGGTTCGTGAAACGTTTTGGCTTAAGTGCAGTCGGTGTGCAATATCAACAGGGGTTGAAAGACTCTTGCGCCGCCTCCGATTTCGCCGAAGGTGCAATCGGAAATGCGGAGCGCTTCCCTATTCCAGACGAAAATGGCGAAATTATCTGGCCTGGCCGCTCAATTCCTTGTATTAACGAGGTCGATATGGGCAGCGCCATTCCACAAGTCATGTTGTGGCAGCTATTACAGGCGCTAGATATGCCGACAGAAACTACGCTGCACGACATCCGCTGGGGAAGTGAATATGAAGGAACGTTCTATTGGGATTTGGAGATCTCCGGCGCGGTTCCCTTTGCCCACTTGAAAAACGGTATCGCCGGAGCAACCGGTTATCGCCAACCTGCGATGTTTTTCCCCTACGGTGGTTCAACCATTGCTGGTCAAGGAAAGGCAGGCCGCTTTATCTGGGCTCGGGCACACTATGAAGGCACGCAAGTGATTATGCATATTGGCACAGGAACCGGCGTCGAACTGCCAGAGGCTGAGTTTGAACGCCGCCGCCGGGCGACAAATTATGAATGGCCGCTGTTAAACGCCGTACTGGATGGCGTGACTCGCGATGATCTGATGGCCGGACACCAGAGTAATCACCTGACGATTGCTTATGTCGACGAGGCCTCGCTCGCCGACGTACTGAAAGCCTTTGTTGCTCAAGCGCTGACGCAGAACATACGGGTCCGCCTTGCCGGTGATGCCCACAACACGCTCATAGGGGCCGAATAATGTCCAGCTCACATCAACAACACCAGTCTGCGCAATGCCAGAATGAACCACACCGAAACGTGCAGGATAAGTACGTCGGTGTCTGGCCAGTGATGCTGACACCGTTCAACGCACAACGCGAGATTGACTATGACTCTCTCGCGAATCTAGTGGAATGGTATCTGGCGTCGGGTGTGCATGGTTTATTCGCCGCCTGTCAATCCAGTGAAATGTTTTTCCTCAGCGATAAAGAGACTCAGGAACTGGTACGTTTTGTCGTTCAGCAGGTTGATGGGCGAGTGCCCATCGTCGCTTCCGGCCACACGGCAAGTGGCGCGAGTCAGCAAGTTGAACAACTTAACGCCATGGCTGAAACGGGCATTGATGGCCTCATTCTGATCAGCAACCGTCTGGCGTTAGCAGGTGAATCCGACCAGCAAGCGCTTCAATCGCTACAGCAACTGACCGAACAATTACCGAAACAGGTCGATTTAGGCATTTACGAATGTCCTTATCCCTATAAACGCCTGCTGTCAGATGACATCGTGGAGTGGTGTGCTGAAAGCCAGCGCTATACCTTTATCAAAGATACCTGCTGTGATTTACCCACCATTCAACGACGACTGCAACGTGTTGCGGGGTCTCGTTTGCACCTTGCCAACGCGAATAGTCAGACATTGCTAGCGTCGTTCCAGGCAGGATGTCAGGCGTATAGCGGTATCATGGCGAACTTCCACCCACAGTTGTATGTATGGCTATATGAAAACTGGCGTGATCAGCCGCAACAGGCCCTGGCATTAGCAGATTATCTGTCAACCTCGGCACTGGTGGAAAATCTGGATTATCCGGCCTGCGCTAAATTTTTCCAACAGCAGATCGGGAACTTCGCCACGCATGCCTGTCGGGTACGTAACAGTGACGCCTACAGCAAAGGATTCTTTCCCGAGGCCATCGACAGCATGGTACGTCTGGGAGAAGCATTCCAGCAGGATTTAACACAGAGATAATGGGTTAACCGATGAAACTACAGAGTGAATGGCAAGAGAGCCTGATGCCAGCCGATCACCATTATTTTGGCAACTGTCATGCTTCCACACTGGTGGCGTTGCCGAACGATCAATTACTGGTCGCCTGGTTTGCCGGACAGAAAGAAGGCAGTGGGGATACGGCTATCTGGCTTGCGAGACGTAGCCAGGATTCGTGGTCGGTCCCCCAAAGAGTCGTTGCACAAGACGGTCTGGCACATTGGAACCCGGTATTACACCGGCAACATGGTCGAATCTGGTTGTTTTACAAAGTTGGCCCAGATGTACATCACTGGACAACTCGCCTGGTGACCTCGGACGACGATGGTGTGAGTTGGTCATCGCCACAGCAATTGGTTGAAGGTGACTCACGACCTCGTGGCCCGGTAAAAAACAAACTACTGGTGATGTCCAATGGGCAATGGTTAGCCCCTTCGTCGGTAGAAGACGATCGCTATTGGGATGCCTTTGTTGATATTTCAAATAATGCAGGCAAACAATGGCAATCCGTCGCCATTCCTCTGGTACATGAAACACCGGAAAACGCTTCTCAAGACCAGATGTGGCAAGGCTTGCAGCAGGATGCTCTGTGGGAAAACGATCTGTCTCGCGTCTTCCAGTGGGATGGGGTGATACAACCCACAGCGTGGGAATCAACGTCCGGCCACATCCACCTATTGATGCGCAGTACACGAGGACGCATTTACCGTAGTGATTCATCAGACTTTGGTCAACATTGGACAGTGGCTTATCCTACTGAATTACCGAATAATAATAGTGGCATTGACCTAGTACACCTTGGAGAAGGGAAACTGGTATTAGTCTATAACCCGATTCCCGGTAACTGGAACCGACGTTATCCCTTATCGGTCGCTTACTCAGCCGATAATGGGCTGACATGGGAAAAACAATGCGATTTAGAAAGTGAAACTGGCGAGTTTTCCTACCCGGCGATCGTTGTCGAACGGGAAAATATTCACATTACCTATACCTGGAACCGTAAAAATATTATTTATCAGCGCATATGCCCTAAATAACTCGAGTGAATGACGTACTTGCTCCAACCCTACCTATAAGGATAAGACGATGAAAAAGTATTTATTTCTATTATTAGCATCAGCACTTCCCTTCTGCGCAAGTCAGGCTCTGGCAGAGTCAACCATTACCTATGCTAAAAAGAACATTGAAGTCGTCATACCGAAAAATCCCGGCGGTGGCACAGATACCTCTGCTCGTACGCTAATTGAATATGCTAAGGATCGCTTACCAAAAGGCGTTATCTTTGTTCCTGTTAACAAGCCAGCTGGAAATGGCATCACCGGATTAATTGAAGTCGCCAAAGCTAAACCCGATGGTTATAAACTGGTCATGACGACAGTGGAACTGGCAATGTTCCCTTACCAGAATAAGTCTCCCGTCACTTATAAAGATTTCACACCGCTGGTAACCACCATTGCCGATCCGGTAGCCGTTGTGGTGAAAGCCGATTCTGGCCTTAACACATTGGAAGATTTTATTAATGCAGCAAAACAGCAGCCTGGAAAACTCAAAGTCGGTAACTCCGGCATGGGCGCAATTTATCATCTGGCTGCGGTGAACATCGAGAAAAATACAGGCACCAAATTCAACCATATCCCTTATAACGAAGGCACAGGGCCTTCCATTGCTGCATTGGTTGGAGGCCATATCGACGCGGTATTAACAACGCCTGGCTCGGTGAAATCTCAGGTTGATGCCGGTATTCTTCGCGTTCTGGCTGTGATGGATGAGAAACGCTTTGAACTGTTTCCTGATGTCCCCACCATCAAAGAAGCGCTCGATCTGGATATTAACGTGAAAATGCGCGCCTGGGCGGTCCTGGCCACGACAGCCAAAGTCCCTAATGACGTCACCGACCAGCTAGTTAAAGCTTTTACCGACGTTATTAACGATCCGGCTTATCAGGATGCGGTCAGAAAACAAGGGATTATGCCCGTCAGTATCGTCGGCCAGGATGCGCTCAAGATGATGCAGGAAGATGATGAGATGTATAAACAACTCATTGCCGATACGCTGAAAAAATAATAGTGCAGACACTCCTGCTGGCCTTAGTCAGCAGGAGGGAGAATATCTATGCGCAAATTTAATATCCTCATCGGTTTCATATCCGTAGGACTGGGCGGGTTGATTTTGTTCCTGTCAAAAGATATGTCGATGTTTGATGAATATGGTGTACCAGGGGAAAGATTTTGGCCTTATGGTCTGGCATGGTTATTTATTGGATTAGGCATTCTTCAATGGTTTGTCGTTATCAAAGACCGCCTGGCGGCTGATAAACCGGTTGATTTATCGTCTAAATTCGTCCGATTAACCTATGTTCTGAGCATGATTGCCGTTATATATGGCGTGGTACTTTATTGGGCTGGTTTTATTCTGTCCGCAATTGTCTTTATTCCGGTCACCATGCTGTTTATGAATGAACGTCGAACATGGTATATCGCGTTATCCACATTACTCATCGTGGCCGCGGTTTATTTCTCTTTCACTTATTTATTTAATTCGCCGTTACCAACTTCAGTTTTCAGCGAATCCTGAAAAGGGAATCATTATGAACGACGTCCTTATGGCTTTTTCTATTGTGTTCAGTTTTGACACAATAATAGTGGTTTTCTTAGGTGCGCTGGCTGGTATTCTCATTGGTATTATTCCCGGTCTGACGGTGAATATGGGGATCGCATTACTCCTTCCCCTAACCTATTCCTTTCAGGGCGTCAGCGGCATTTTATTATTACTCGGTGTGTACTGTGGCGCGATTTATGGCGGTTCAATCACCGCGATACTTATCAGTACACCAGGCACCCCGGCCTCTGCGGCAACCGTGCTAGATGGTTACCCGATGGCGAAACGGGGCGAGGCAGGCCGTGCTCTTGGACTGTCTACGATGGGGTCACTCTTTGGCGGCGTATTCAGTACCATCGCATTGATTTTGGTTGCGCCGATGCTGGCAACCGTCGCCACAGGTTTTTCCGCACCTGAATACTTTGCACTGGCTATTTTCGGCATCAGTATCATCACCAGCGTGTCATCACAATCGATGATCAAAGGGCTGATAGGTGGCGGTATCGGGCTTGCGATTGCAACCATCGGGCTCGACCCGATGACCAGCGGCATGCGTTTCACGTTTGATTCGGTCTATCTGATGGGCGGAATTTCTTTTATCCCGGTATTAGTCGGTCTGTTTGCGTTCTCCCAAGGCTTGCTTAGCTTTGAAGAAGACTACCGTGAACGCTTCTCCAACACAGTTCAGCGAAATGTCGCCAAGATCACCCGCATCTTGCCAAGTTGGGAAGATTTCCGTCGCTGTCTGCCAACCTGGGTACGCTCATCTGCCATTGGTACCGCTATTGGAACCATTCCTGGCGTCGGAGGTGATATCTCATCCTGGATTGCCTACAACGAGGCCAAGCGCTGGTCAAAAAAACCTGAAGAATTTGGTCATGGCTCACCTGAAGGTGTCTCTGCACCGGAGGCCGGAGCCAATGCCGTATCGGGTGGATGCATGGTGCCCTTGATGACATTAGGTATTCCTGGCGATGGAGCCACCGCCATCATCATGGGGGCGTTCCTCGTACAAGGGCTGGCATTAGGACCACAACTCTTTACCGAACACCCCGTTGAAGTGAATACCATCTTTATCGGCCTGATGCTGGCTAACCTTTTCATGGGGTTGCTAGGCTTTATGGGAATGAAAGTGTTCGTTAAGGTAATGGATATTCCACGTACTATTCTGGTTCCCAGTATCCTGTTGTTATGTACCGTCGGTGCATACACCGTCAACCACAGTATGGTTGACGTGTTTGTCATGATGGGGGCAGGCATTGTGGCTTATATCCTGATTAAGCTAGAGTTTTCCATGTCGCCCATTGTCATCGGCATCATTCTTGGTCCTTTGGCGGAAACCAACCTACGGCGCTCGCTAATGATGTCACAAGGCGATCCGTCGATTTTCTTCACTCGTCCAGTGTGTGCCGCATTCATCATCATTGCGCTATTAACGCTGTTTCTGCCAATATTCTCCCCAGCCATTAAGAAATGGCGGAAGAAAAGAGGGAAAGTGAGCGAAAATGCAAGCTAATATACGTTGATTCGCCCCACACCATTCAGCATGGCAGAAATCTCATGACCTGAAGCCCACGGATGGGCTCAGCCTTGTATGGCACCTTACTGCATGTGAACGATGAGAAGTTGAATAACCAATAATCTTAATCTGGCGCCCACCTATGTCAAAAACGGTAGAACAAATTGCTAATGCATTAAAGATATCAATCACTACCGTACGTTTAGTGCTCAACGGCAAGGCAGAACAGTACCGTATTAGTGAAAAAACACAGACGCGGATTAATGAATACGTTGCAGAGCACGGTTATGTGGTAAACCATACGGCTCGTAGCCTCAAACTCAATAAAACCGACACGTTGGGGCTGATCGTTCCTCGTCTCTCCAACCTGTTTTTCTCCACACTGGCGGAAAAACTGGAAATGCGCTGCCGGGAAGCAGGCTATCAGTTAATGATCAGTTGTACTTACAGTGATGACCGTTATGAAAACAAACTGGTCGAATCGCTACTACAACGCAATATTGATGGTTTATTTGTGGTGCCATCAACCCGGCAAACACAACTCCATCACCTGAAACTCATGAACCGACCATTGGTGTTACTTGACCGTGATTTTGGTACCAGAGATGCCTCACTGGTCGTGAGTGATAACTTTCAGGGCGCGGTTCAACTGACCCAAACCATGTTGGAGAGCAATCCCTCCGCACCATTATTCTTTATGGCTGGCGATACACTGCAACCAGCTATAAAAGAGCGTTTACGTGGCTATCAACAGGTAATAACGCAGCAAGGTTTACTTGATGAAGGCAAGAACTGGATTCTGGAAGCCAGCCATAACCGCCGGGAAGACGGTGAGCAGATGATGCGTCAATTCCTCAGCGATCATCCTAATGCGCCGGAGGCTTTTATCGCTTCATCCTTACCCGTGCTGGAAGGGGCTCTGAGCGT
Organism: Pectobacterium hainanensis; assembly: GCF_046237015.1. Lineage (NCBI taxonomy): Bacteria > Pseudomonadati > Pseudomonadota > Gammaproteobacteria > Enterobacterales > Pectobacteriaceae > Pectobacterium > Pectobacterium hainanensis. The sequence continues at coordinate 237,533 of NZ_JBJYIN010000002.1, read as the reverse complement.
ATTACGTGAACGCTACGGCTACATTCCTGCTGAAATGAATATCGGTACATTCGATGAACACGCAATGCTGGGCTTTCTCTCAAATAAAATCTGGTCTATGCGCCAGAATGAAGACGCTTGGGTAGAACACGCCTTTGCTGCGATGCAGAACGCATTACAGGGCAATACCGACATCAGTAAATCCGTTATTCCGATGAAAATGCTCCATCGCCATCGAGCCGCCGTCACCCCAGAAACATGATTTCCTCCCGTCCCAATAGGCAATACAGGTTGGAAACGTATACTGATATTACGGAAAAAATATTCCCGACTATAAGCCGGGAATAAAGGAAAAATTGGCTAACACGAGGAAATTTTATTTAGGCTGTATGAGTTTTGTCGACGGCAAAAGTCCATCGGCACGAAACATCGCTTTAATACCCCGCACTGCCTGCCGGATTCGATCCTGATTCTCAATCAAAGCAAACCGCACATGGGTATCACCATAATCACCGAATCCAATACCGGGAGACACACAGACCTTCGCTTCAGCCAACAAGCGTTTAGCAAACTCAAGCGATCCTAAATGCGCATAGACATCTGGAATTTTTGCCCAAACATACATCGACGCTTTCGGCTCATCCACCATCCAGCCAGCTTCATGCAGGCCACGCACCAGCACATTGCGCCGCTGCCGATATTGCTCGGCAATATCGCGTACACATTGCTGATCGCCTTCTAATGCCGCGATAGCTGCCACCTGTAGCGGCGTAAACGTCCCATAATCGTGATAACTTTTGATACGAGCAAGCGCGCTAACCAGTTCCTGGTTCCCCACCATGAAACCGATACGCCAGCCCGCCATGTTATAACTCTTTGATAGGGTGAAAAATTCGACGGCGATGTCTTTCGCCCCCGGAACCTGCATAATAGAGGGCGCTTTCCAACCGTCATACACGATATCGGCATAGGCCAGATCGTGAATAACCAACACTCCATACTGTTTCGCCAACGCTACAACCCGCTCGAAGAAATCCAGCTCAACACACTGAGCCGTCGGGTTAGAAGGGAAACCAAGAATCATCATCTTTGGTTTTGGAATCGTTTCCCTGATAGATCGTTCTAACTCATTGAAGAAATCAACACCATCGACAAGCGGGACCGATCGTACCTGCGCACCAGCAATCACCGCACCATAAATATGGATAGGATAACTGGGATTCGGTACCAACACGGTATCACCGTGATCCAACGTTGCCAACATCAAGTGCGCCAAGCCTTCCTTGGAGCCAATGGTGACAATCGCTTCACTTTCCGGATCAATATCAATCTGATAGCGATCGGCATACCAACGAGAGATCGCACGACGTAAACGCGGAATACCCCTGGAGGTAGAATAACCGTGGGTATCTTCACGCTGTGCAACCGTACACAATTTTTCCACGATATGAGGCGGTGTTGGCCCGTCTGGATTACCCATGCTGAAATCAATAATGTCTTCGCCACGACGACGAGCAGCCATTTTTAATTCAGAAGTGATATTGAATACATAGGGGGGAAGACGATCGATGCGCGTAAAACGGCGCGGAGAAGTAGAATCAGCCATAACATCCTCATAGTCACGTGAGCGCCCGGACCGTCCGAGCGACGCTTGGTTCCGATTGGCGGAACCGACATTAAAGCTATCTCAGATTATGGCGTCTGTCGATATGGTCTCTCATAAATTTTTATCACTGAAAACTGGCTAACTTTGAATCGTATGTGCAAGGATTGTTCACTTAAATTCATCTGTTGCGCACAGAATTAATCTCAGAGGAGAACGTTTAATGCCGCCACGTATTGTGTTTGTTGATGGTCATTACGTCGAAGAGGACAAAGCTCAGGTTTCAGTGTTTGACCGTGGCTTCCTCTTTGCCGATGCCGTCTATGAAGTCACCGCCGTTGTAGACAGCGCTCTGGTAGAATTTGATGGTCATATTGAACGCTTACAGCGTTCTTGCCATGAATTATCACTAACATTGCCAGTAACACTACCCGAACTGAAAGATATTCACGATATTCTGATCGAGAAAAACAACCTGAAAGAAGGAGCCATTTATTTACAGCTCAGCCGAGGTAACGCAGGCGATCGCGATTTCCATTATCCACCGACTGACGTCAAACCTACGCTAGTATTATTTACCCAGACAAAATCGATCATTGATAATCCCAAAGCAGAAACGGGGCTACGAGTTGTCACCTGTCCGGATATCCGTTGGCATCGCCGAGATATTAAAACGGTCAGCCTGCTAGCGGCATGCATGGCCAAAGAGTATGCACATTATCATCATGCCGATGATGCTTTTATGGTTGAAAACGGTTTCGTCACAGAAGGAAGTTCATGCAACTGCTATATCGTGTTACATGACCGCACTGTTGTCACTCGCCCACTAAGCAATGACATTCTCCACGGAATTACTCGCCGTTCATTATTGAAACTGGCTGCAAACAACGATATCAGGCTGGAAGAACGGTTATTCACCCCCGAGGAGGCCTATCACGCAGCCGAAATTTTTATCAGCTCTGCGACCACATTTGTTTTACCCGTCGTTGTTCTGGATGGAAAAAGAATTGGCGATGGGAAACCTGGCCCCATCACCCGCCGTCTGCGAAACATTTATATTAATATGACCAAACAGCACGTTAAATAATGGATATTGCCATCAGATTGATTTATAACGATAATCCCCATTACCTTTACTTATATATCCGTCATACTTCAAGTAGCATGTGCGTTGGCTACTCTACTCGGCCCCTCGTGGGCCTCGCCCTAAAGGGCCGCTATAAGCAGCGTTCAAACCTGCCTCTGGCAGATTTGTAAGTCACCCGAATACTTGCTCAAGTAAGCTCATCGGGATTAAATGAGAGACATCCGGTCTCTCACCGGAGGCCAGCCGTTGGCTGGTCAAATTCGTTTCCGACGAATTTGTCCTTCTCTTGCCGCGTTATTCGGCCTTATGGCCTCACCCCTTCGGGGTCAGCGCAAGCGCTGTTCAAAAACGCTTTGCCGTTTTTGTCCTGAAACTTGAATTATTTAGGATATAGAGATAACGGGGTGAATCGTTTACTCACGATTAACTTTTATCTTCCAGAGCACTCCCTTCAGACATCACGACACCATTCTCCAGCACCATTTTCTGCGGCACAGCTAAAGGAATGCTCGCGGCACGTAAACGTTTGATGATCTCAAACAATAAATCGCTTTTTGCCTGTGCCACCATTCCCGGACCACTAACGTACCCCGTCACACTCAGCACCATGCCTGTCGGTGTTAACTGCGTAAATTTAACCGAGGGGGCTGGCCCATCAAGGATTGCGTCATGGTTAAGGAATGCATCCAGTAGAATAGTGCGAGCATCTTCCGGATCAATATCCAAAGGAAACGTCAGCGCTAGTGTTGCCACCCCCAACGGATGACCCATTGTGATATTGCGTACGTTCTGTGAAATAAACTGCGAGTTAGGGACGATCACCGTTGAACGGTCACTTAATTGAATTTCCGTCGCCCGAACATTAATCCGCCGAATATCACCTTCCACCCCGCTAATATTAACCGTATCTCCAACTTTTACCGGACGCTCTGTCAGCAGAATCAGACCAGAAATAAAATTCTTTACGATCTCTTGCAGACCAAAACCAATACCAACAGAAAGCGCACTGACGATCCAGGCTAGCTTATTCCATTGAATACCAAGCGTCGCCAACGTTAATAAAATAATCAGAATGTAGCCAATATTACTGAATAACGTCACCAGCGACGCTCTTATACCGCGTTCAAGCGTCGTTTTTGGCAAAAACTCATGCTCTAACCAACGTTTTGATGAGCGTAAAACATATACCCCGACGACTAAAAACAGTGCCGCATTCACCAAATGAGCCGGCACAATACTTAACGTTTCTAATCCTTTTCCACCCCAGATTTCAACGGCCTTTTGTACCAGTTCAAGTGGAGTTGTTGTACCAAATGTACCGTTGAGAAGCGCGACTGCCGCCATCAGTATCAAGAAGACTTTGCTACAGGCAGAAAGCAACGACGTCGCCTGCGCTAGGTGTCGATCATCCAGATTAAGAGAATTTTTGATACGTTTGCCACTGGCATTGTTGGGAGAAAAAACACTTTCACAAATATCGGCAATAAACGTGGAAAACAGATAAAGACACGATAATACGATGCCGATCCAGATCAACTCATAAGTTAAAAAGCGCGCTAACGAAATATAACCAATCATCAGCGACACTAATACAACCAACGATGTCGCCAGTACTGCCAGATGAATAAGCCCAGCAAGCGTGGATCGCGCTTCCGGTTGCTCACCTGAATGTACCATTTGGCGGCGAACCTGGTCGCTCTTGAGCGTAATCGCGCCAACGGTAAGGGATAAAAACAAAGCTGATAATCCCGTTACCATAATGGTTGCAGCAACGGAAGCCCCGACGGTTGCCGTAATCTGCTCAACAATGCCAAAGATTAAGATGAACACAGCCGCCACAATTGGAAATGGCTTCATTGCCATTGCAACAGGGTTAGAGATCGATGGCAATCGCCAGGAAGGCCTCTGGTTGGAAAGAAAAGCACGGCCTAACCCGGCAACCATAGAGGAAAATATCGCTAATCTGACAAGTGCATCTAAAAATGACGATACGCGTTCAGATGTTTCCCCATGGCGAGTGAAGGTAATATCCAACAGGTTTGCAGCAATACCTATTGTCAGGACGGTAGATATCACCCCAGCCGTTGCCAAAAAGCTTCTACGCAGCCGCCCTTCGGGCAATAGATGAATCCCGGCCCAGGCCAAATACTTTTCAAGTAGTTGCCGCCCGGTAGTCACCAGAATACCCGCTAGCAATAACAAAAATATCGAACCATAGCGCCAATCCGGTGCCCACGATGCCATAAATGCATCGCTTAATTGCGCTTGAAAAACACCAAACCGTCTCTGATCCTCTGCTTGGGGAGCAACAATGGGTGACCAAAACCGGGAGCCTAAAATACTACCTGAGTTCAATGCCAACTGCGTTTTCAACGCATTACGTCGCAAAGTCACAATTTGCGCGGATAAGTTAGTTGCATTCGCGCGCAGTGCCTGAATCTGATCAATCTGCGCATCCATTTTGGATTTTTGGGTATTCAGGCTATTGCGTTTACGCGTTACTTCATTGGTCTCATTAATGCCTAAGTCAGCTTCTGGCGCAGGCCCAAGGACATCTAGTTGTGCCTGAATTTGTGCCCGCAAAGGGGTGACCGCCGCAGAAAGTTCATTCGTATTGTTGACCAACTCCTGCGTCGTATCATTCAAGGCACCAAACTTACCATCGCTATTCGCATTTGATACCTGCTGTTTAATACTATCCAACTGTTTTTGTAGCTTCGCCAGTTCAGCATCAACATTTATCTTTACCACCGACTCAGTTTGCGCTGGCAACGGTTCAGCATCTGACTCTGCTGCAATCGCATATCCGACAGGCGACATAAACGTCGCAAGCAGGAAAATACGCAATAACACGGATAATAATGTATGCATAAATCAAAACGTTCCTCGTTCAACAAAAATCTCAGATGCTGTAAAAAATAGAGGTGATGAGCAACATTAACCGAATCAAACAACCTGTAGAAAAATCAAACACACTTCTATTCTAGTGTATCAACGCCAGATTCCGACGAATACGCCTGAATACAACTTACACGGGATTTTTGAAACCAGGCCGCAGAAAAAACTGAAAGACTTCATTTTTTCATCATTGTCTACAATGTCTCCCGCAACCACGCCAGAAACCGTTTACCATAATGAGCAATAGAACCAAGCTGTACAGAGATTCACCGTATAGCGTAAATCCTACCTCAATCCGTTGACTCATTGAGGTGTGTGGGTGGCTTTGTTGAATAAATCATTTACGAGATACAGCAAAGCCGTTTTCCCCGCAGATCAGCCAATGCGTACACTGTGCGGCATACCCTGCAACGTCATGATGTTGAGCGCTTTCACTAACGCCATGGCTTCGCCCTACCTGCGTATCGTTGTTCCGCAGCTCTGTCGGTGAAATCCGCACACAGCTATTCATAACCGGCAAAGTAACCCAGGTATTTACCCAAACTGCCCTGAAAATAGAAAGAATCAATAATGCTGTGGAGAGCTTTCGAATGGAGAAACCCTTGCGCAGTGATATAACGCAACAAATAAAAACTCTCCGACACATTACCTGTACTTTATGACATTTTCTTGGCGTCCATAACGATAGCTTACGCTGACATTGAAATTTCATCCCTCAATTCGAGCCATGTGTAAAAATGGCTCATACAAAAACAATTATCATTTGATAAATAAATTATGTAGATTAAACACATCGCTATAAATATTATTTTATAACGATATACTGTATTTCAATCCACGCTATTTATGATCATCATCAATATACATTAAAATAATCTCGTCTGAAATTCCGTGTCCGCCCTACCCTTCAATCAGATAAATCACCGCCACAAGGGAGAAAAACGGGATATATAGAAAATACTAATAATGGCATATCGAAAAAATCCATTATCCTTATACAGTATATGGATATAGTATTTTTTAACTTAAATAACAGCTTTGATAGAATTTAACAAACAAACAACAGATAAATAAAAAACAGTCAAAAATACATACAAAAAAAAATAAAACATATTGTTTCACTAAATTAGTGTCATATTTCCCTATATAAGCCAGCACGAGGTGAATGTTATTAATACTTCGTTCAACGATGACATTGTCGTAACGTCTGATTGTATCCGAAATAAAAGCCGGAGAGTCGAATGTCGGCTATGCACAGAGGCATGTTCATCTGCAGCTCTGTTTATCACCAACGCTGGTATGGTCAACATTATTCCTGATGCCTGCTCAGGCTGCGGCGGATGCATAGCAGCGTGTCCAGTAATGGCGATAACAGGCTCATTCCCCGAACGTCAAACTGTTGCTGACCATTTATATTTGGATGCGATTACCGCCCCGTCGGTGAAAGAACTTTTACTCTATTATCATGCAGGGTACCGTACGCTGGTTGTAGATGATAATCATTTCTCATGGTGTGATGTCGTCGACCGCACAAATAACCTATTACGTGCATGCCACCAAGCGCCCTTCTCTCTGAATAATTACCGGCATGATGATAATCATGCCAGCACAGAACCATTAGATGTGGCTATCGCGCGGCGTCGTTTTCTGCGGATTGGAACTGTTCAGCGGTATTTAGGAAAAAATAGATCGCCAACAAACAGATTAATCAGCGATATTCTCCCTGATTATCAATTGTTCAGTATCAATATCAATAAAGATACCTGTTCATTATGTAGTAGCTGCTTGAAATTATGTCCAACGGGCGTTTTCCATTATCAAAATAAGCAATTGGTTATTGAGTCAGGAAAATGTGTTGGGTGCCGGCTCTGTCAGGCAAGCTGCCCGGAATCCGCTATTGAGATGAGAGAAGAAATAACAAAAAAAACACAGACGCATTATTCCTTTAACGTTGCATTTTGTCCTCGCTGTCAACAACCGTTCCCATCGTTGAATCCAGATGAGCACCTGTGCCCTGCCTGTTCCATGCAAGAAAAGCTCCGCTTCACCGGGGATCGTATCGGCATGAAAAGCCTGAATTTCTCTGCGTAATGGAGGATAAAAAATGAACATCATCAATAGCACGACCTTTCCGTGTATTAACGATCCTGATTTCGCACAGTACGCTCAACGATATATCGAGATTGAGCAAAAGACCCTACACGCCATCACACAGTATGGTCTGCCGTTTGAATCCACCAGCGAAAGCAACGATGAAGCACTTGCCCTAAAACACCAACTGCGCGCCATGGGAGCCCTGTTTTCCAACAATGATAAAAGCATTCACATCAACTGGATTTCTGGTGCATGCGTTGCCTGCCGCACAGGAGAAGGAAGTTACACTGCGTTCATTTCGCTAAAATGCCATCGTCAATGCTATTTCTGTTTCAATCCCAATCAACAGGATTATGACTACTACCAACACCATCTGCGTCAGGCAGCAACGGAAGTTGAACAGATTGCCGCCAGCGGGGAGCCCTTGCAATTTGCGGCATTGACCGGGGGAGAACCACTATTACACAAAGCGGAAGCGACCGGTTTTTTCAAACAGGTTCAGCACCATTTTCCTGATATTCACACACGGCTCTACACTGCCGGCGATCCCTTGGACGAGCAAACCGCACAACAACTGCAACAAGCCGGGCTAAAAGAAATTCGGTTTAGCATCAAAATTGATGATCCGGTAGAGAAGCAAGCCCGCATACTGCGGCGCATTCGCCTGGCAAAAAAGTATATTCCCACTGTAATGGTGGAAATGCCGGTTATTCCCGGCAGCGGCGAACAGATGAAAGCGTTATTGCGCAAACTTGATGCCCTCGGCGTTGACGGTATCAACCTGCTGGAATTTTGTTTTCCTCTGACGAATGCCGATGCGTTTCGCGAACGCGGTTTTACTCTGAAATATCCCCCCTATCAGGTGTATTACAATTATTGGTATGCCGGCGGATTAGCCATTGCCGGTAGCGAAACATTGGCACTGGAGTTGATGCTGTTCGCGTTAGAGCGCGCGTTGAGGCTGGGCGTACACTATTGCTCTTTGGAAAATAAACATACCGGCCAAGTGTTCCTGCAAAACCACCTCAGCCCAGTTGATAACACCTACTATTTTTCTCCCCGAGACGCTTTTTTCAAATGCGCCAAAGTATTCGGCTCGGCCATTACTGCCGTGAAAAAACTTCTGGCCCAGAACCACATTCCCGTCAGACACAATCAGCAACATCACTGTATTCAGTTTCACCCCACGGCCATTTCCTTGCTTGGTGCATTGCCCGTTGAGGTTTGTCTTTCACTCAACGTTATTGAACACCTTTCAGAGACCGAGCATTACGTGAAAGAAGTGCAATTACAACACGTGACGCCATCCACCTTTTCACTGGCCGACATTTAAAGGATATGACGATGACCCCTCATCAATTCCCGCAATACCTCATCCAACGCACCGTGGGTTACGATCTTTTACGTCGGTTGCTGATCGAAGAACCCACGCCTGCACTGTTGAATTTTCTCCAGCAGCAAGATCTGTCGACGCTGTTCCCTGCGATCGCTGACGCAAATTTCTCTTCCGCAGTAGAAAGTGTGCAGCACGCGCTGGCAGAAGAACCCTTTATCATCGGTGAGAGCGCCTTTGAAAACCTGCATTGGGATTTCACCCGCCTATTTATCGGCCCCGAGACGCCCCCTGCACCACCGTGGGAATCCGTCTATGTATCGCGCGATAAGCTGTTGTTTCAACGTTGCACCCAAGAGGTAAAGCAGGTTTATCAATCCTGCGGGTTGGCCATGTCTGACGATGACAGTGAGGCCCCAGACCACATCGGGTTCGAGCTCGATTTTCTTTATCAGCAAAGCCAGTCCGTTGCCGAAGCGTTGCACAACGGCGCGGCACTTCAGAGCGTCATGCTTTCTTTGCTAAGGCAACGTGATTTTCTCCAGCAGCATACGCTGGCGTTCTGTGATGCGTTTTCTCATAACGTAAAAACACACGCAGAGACCGATTTCTATCGCGGCATCGCTCAGCTATTGCCGGTGTTTTTAACCCACGATGCACAGCAACTCAATCAGGTCGTTGACATGGAGACTGTGCAGGCAACGTCATAACAAAAACGATAACACGCTATGCCCACCGCCATGTCGGCAATGCCGTATTGGCAGATCCGACGGCGGCAGGGTTTTTTATGCAATGTGAAAGTAGGAGTATTACATGATCAATAATTTACTTTCTGGAATCAGTCGACGTGCGTTTATCCAGATAAGCTCCGCGGCAGCCGCTATCGCAGCGTTGCCCATGAGCCGCGGATTGCGCGCTGAACCGACTGCCGCCCAGCCGGCAACGGCTGTGACGGACAAAACAGGCACCTGGAAACCCGCGGCATGCTGGCACAACTGCGGCGGCCGCTGCTTGAACAAGGCGTTGGTGGTAGATGGCGTAGTAGAGCGTCAAAAGACGGATGATACTCACAGTGACACCCCTGATAATCCTCAACAGCGGGGATGTCTGCGCGGCCGCTCTCAGCGTAAACAAGTCTTTGGTGCCGACCGTATCCGTTATCCCATGAAGCGTAAAAACTGGGCTCCTGGCGGCGGTGATAAATCGCTCCGTGGGCGTGATCAATGGGTACGCATCAGTTGGGACGAAGCGCTGGACATTGTGGCCAGCGAAACCAAGCGTATCAAAGAAAAGTATGGCAATGAGTCAATCTGGCTCACTGGCTCTAACGGCACGCATTACCTTAATGTGTACGCCAACTACGGCGGTTATACCTCAGACTGGGGAACGACATCCTGGGGAGCATGGAAAGACACGCCGGGATATATCGGCGTTCATGATGGTTGGGTCCGTTTCGGCACCAACGATCGTCTGGATTTACGCAAATCTCAGCTGATTGTCCTGTGGGGAGCTAACCCCGCCTGGAGTAGCCCAGGCAGCCCGACCTATCATTATCTGCAAGCGAAAAAGGCGGGGGCCCGCTTTATCTGTATTGACCCGAGCTACCATGCAACCTGTGAGTTGCTCGACGCCGATTGGGTTCCGGTCAACCCTGGCACAGACCATGCGCTTGCATTAGGCATTATGTATGCCCTATTGGAAGAGGACGATCCGCAAAACAACCCGCTGATAGATTGGGATTTCCTGAACCGTTGCTGTGTTGGCTTCGATAGGGATCACATGCCTGCAAGCGCTAATCCCGATGATAATTTCAAAGATTATCTGTTGGGCACCTTTACCCACGAACCCAAGAATCCTGAGTGGGCCGCCGAAATCTGTGGTGTTGCGCCAGACACTATCCGTAGCCTGGCAAGACAAATCGGTGGCACTCGCCGCGTCGCCCTGCTCACTGGGTGGGCACCAGCCCGTATTCACAATGGTGAAGGATGGGTTCATGCGTTTTCTACGCTAGGTTTTATGACTGGGCATATGGGCCGTTCTGGCCGAATGACTGGCGTATGCTGCCATTACACGGCTGGCAACGGCGGTACACGTTTGGTTAACGGAGGCGGCACAGGACTCCCCAACTTCCCAAACCCGATCAGCAGCACCATTAATCACAACGAAATCAACCGGGCATTGAGGGAAGGCACATTTCGCCAGCGCGGTAAGGGTGAGAAACAAGTGGATATCCAGATGATGTTCCACACCTTCAATGCCACGATGCAAACGCGAGCCAATATTACGCAAGGCATCGCTGCACTAAGGGAGAAAGTCGAGTTCATCGTCTCTCCCACTTATGTGTTGCACACCAGCGCCAAGTATTCTGATGTGGTCTTGCCGGTCACGACCGAATGGGAACGGGAAGGCACCATTTTAAACCCCAGCAACCGCGACGTGCTGATTGTGGCAGTGAATATTGTTAAACCGCTTTATGAAGCGAAAAGCGATCAATGGATTGCAAAAGAGATCGGCAAACGGCTGGGCGTTGATGTTGATAAAATCTTCCCGATTTCTGAAAAGCAGCAGTTTTTCAATACGCTGCAAGGGGCTAACGTCATTGATGAAGACGGTAAGACCAAGGTTCCCTTGTTAACCATCACTGAACAGGATCTGGCAGCATGGGGGGTTAAGGGGAAAACGCAGCAGGGCAAAACCTCGCTGAATGCATTCCTAACCCGTGGCACCTATCAGGTAGAGCGCACAGAAGGGGATAATTACGGCTATATCGCCTATAAAGATTTTGTCCAAGCTCCTGAGAAGAATCCACGCGACACGGATAGCGGGAAGTTTGAAATTTATTGCGAGAAACTCAAACGAATCAGCCATGAGTACGGCTGGAATGAAGTACCTCCTATTCCTGCCTATACCGCCAAGCCCAAAGGGTATGAAGAAAGCTTCGCAGATTGGAACGCTAAAGTGAAAGGTGAGTATCCCTTCCAAGTTTACAATCCGCACTATTTAAGACGTTCACACAGTACGTTGGATAACGTGCCCTGGCTTAGAGAAGCCTGGCCCTCACCCGTCTATCTCAATAAATCTGATGCCACTCGCCTTGGCATCCACCACGGTGAAACCGTGCTCATTACCAGCTCCTCAGGAAAAACACTGCGCCCAGCCTGGCTGACCGAAACGTTGAAGCCCGGCGTTGTCGCGCTGCCTCACGGCAGTTGGTTCGAACTTGATGAGACCAGCGGCATTGATTTGGCCGGGGCGGATAACGCTATATCGGAACAGGTCGCGACCGGTTTTGGGACATCGGGCTGGAATACCGTGCTGTGCGACGTGAAAAAGTGGCAAGGCCCTGCATTGATTCCTGATGTAGACAGACCACAACGTATCATTTTTGGTGAGGAGCGATAACGATGGAACAGGTTGGATTCTATTTTAATGCCGCCGCGTGCATCGGTTGCAAAACATGCGTCATCGCCTGCAAGGATAAAAACGATCTGGAAGTGGGACGTAATTTTCGACGGGTCTACGACTTTGAGGAAGGTACGTTTCCCAAGCCGAAACGTTGGCATCTTTCTATCGCGTGTAATCATTGCGACTCGCCTGCCTGTGTCAGCCATTGCCCCACCAAAGCGATGCATAAGCGCGAAGAAGATGGGGTGGTTGTGGTTGATCACTCACTGTGCGTCGGCTGCCGCTACTGCACTTGGGCATGCCCTTACGAAGCACCTCAGTTTGATGAGAAGTCTGGCATGATGACGAAATGCGATACCTGCTTGAATCTGCGCGCCAAAGGGGAAAACCCTGCCTGCGTGGATGCCTGCCCCATGCGAGCCTTGGATTTCGGCTCCATCAGTGAACTACGGAAAAAATACGGCAACAATGCGGATATCGCAGGTCTGCCCGACTCATCGCTAACTCGCCCCAACTTGATCGTGGGTACTAAAACACAGCGAGGATACTGACATGCACGAATGGCCATTGATCTTTTTTACCTTGCTGATGCAAATCACTATCGGTTGTGTCGTCACCGTTTGGTATTGCCATACATTCATTTTCACTACGTTGACCGATGACAAACGGCTGAAGCTTGCGAGTCCCGCACTCTTGTGTGCGTTACTGTGCGGCGGCATTGGCTTATTGGCATCCGTTGCGCATCTGGGTAACCCGTGGCATGCGCTATTTACACTTAGCCATATCGCCTCATCCTGGATGAGCCGCGAAATCCTGTTCACAGCGCTGTTTATGGGCTTGCTATTTTTGACACTGGTTTATGCACTAGTGAAAAAACAGCTACCTACCACACTGCTGGGGCTCACCGCATTGGTCGGCGTGTCGGATATCTTCGTCATGTCAGCCATTTACGACCATAGCCGTTTTATCCTTTGGCAAGGATGGGGAACCTATGCAGGCTTTTATGGTTCGGCGTTTATGATGGGCAGCCTGTTGTATGCGCTGTGCCTGTGGCCGCGGTTACACCAACTGGCAGAGGATGAGAGTGCGCGTGCCATGACACCTTTGCTTCGTTTCTACCTGCTGGGTTTTGTGCTGGTTACGGTTGCAATCATTGTCATGTTTTCTGCCTTTGCCCCCAATCTTGCGCAAGGTATCAGCATTAAAACCGCTGCTGTGAATGTCGGAACACTGACGCTGTGGCGTTATCTGCTGTTGGGCATCACACTGGTCCTGCTGGTGACCTATGTAACCCGATTGCCACGAAAATCATTGCCCGCTCTGCTCTCACTGGCGTTGATGATAACCATCATTGGCGAGTTCTTAGGGCGCTACGCGTTCTTTAGCGTTGGAGGGTAATCGTGCGCTAGCCATCAATGGGCTGGCTAACAGCCCATTGATGGCACAGAACAGGGGGATGATTACGCATTTTTTTGTTTACGGATGAAATCTATCAATATTTCAGCGCTGGGCAGCAAAGGACGCGCTTGTAACCACACGGCCCCAATATCCATCGAAGGGATCACGTTACTCACATCCCGCCGGACAATACGATTGCCTTCCAACGACCAGGGACGATACACAAAATCAGACAAAATGGTGACACCGTGGCCTTGCGCCACCATACCTCTTATCGCCTCAATGGAGGTCGATTTAAATTTGATGCGTGGTTGCAGATTTTGCTCAGCCCAGTAATGATTGACGGTAGGGATATGGTCATCCATATCGAGAAGCAAAAAATCTTCTTTCGCAATACTTTGCAACGTAATCGTTGGCGCATTCTGTAATGGATGACCAGCACAGGTCCATAATCGCCGAGTCGATCGAATGAATATCTCTGTCGCAAAATCCTCTGGCAGCACGATGTTAGACACCAGCATCAACGCCAGATCAACCATCCCTGCCCTTATCGCCTGACATAGTTGGGGAGAAGGATACTCAACCAGGCTAAATTGCAAAGAAGGAAAGCGCGCCGTAATCGAGTTCAGTAGCGCTGGTAGCATATAGGCCGAGAGGGTTTCAGTGACACCAATGCGCAGCGTTCCACTCAGATCGTTAGACGGAATCAGCATATCATCCGTCGCGAGCTGAACGGTGTTTAATACCTTTCTGGCATGACGTAATAGACGTTCTCCGGTTTCCGTCAGGCGTATTCCTTTAGCATGACGGGTAAACAGCGCTCTTCCGCATTGCTCTTCCAGATTTTGCAGCGCAACCGTCATTGACGATTGGGAAACGTTACAAAACAACGCTGCCTTAGAGATTTGTCCGGCATCGGCAACAGCGACAAAAAATTCAAGTTGGCGCAGCGTAAATAACATCGAAAATCCATAGCATAAATGTGGATAATCCATATTATCATTCATCAGCCGCGATGAATGTCGATGAGATCAGATCATTCCAGTAAAATGACCTGATGCTGCCTCTTTAACATCAGTCCGCTTAAAATCTTCAAAACCGAGAGCTACCTTGGTCAAGCGTGCTGCATCGGCGATATCGTTTACCGATCCAAGGTAATACCAGTTGTGGATAACATGCATCTGCCGCACATCGCCGTGCTACTCCACCAGCCCGACTGCACCCAAGTAGAGCCAGTTGAGCACGCGTATCTGTTGCCGCCTATCGAGCAAAAGATCACACAACGGCCAACGGATCCGCAGCATCCGATATGTCTGATAATAATGTCACTACACCTTTGTGGTCAGGTTTTATGAAGACAGGCTGGACAAGAATGGACAAACGTTGATGCAGGGATTCATAGAAACCAATTGGTGGCATGGACCATCATCACAAGCCATGCGCATGGATGAAACGACAGTACGGGAACCGATGCCTGCCGATCGTGCCGAATACAAATTTGGCGTAAAAGGAAATGTGATGCATAACCTGAGTGTGACGGGCGCTATCGGTGTAGATACCAATATGCCATCTTATAAGGCAGGACGGGTCTCACTTGGCGTGAATTATTCCTGATAATCGCTCGCTGTTATCATTATCGGTAATGATAACGGCTTTCCGACATAGCGTACTGAACGATGGACTCGCCAATAGAACTGTACAGCGATTCACCGTACGGCAGAAAATCAGGCGCAATCCGTTGACTCATTGAGGTGTGTGGGTATAATCCAGCCCACTGTTTATCCCACTAACAGTAGCATCTCTTTGCATGCGCCCTTAGCTCAGTTGGATAGAGCAACGGCCTTCTAAGCCGTAGGTCACAGGTTCGAATCCTGTAGGGCGTACCATTCCTTCGTCTTTTGACGTCAATTAAAGTCTACTAATCCCTTTAAAATCAGCATATTTACCTAATATCAGGTCTTCTGACGTCCACCTGTGTCTCTTGTGTTCTACGCTCAAGTGGGGGTATGTTTGGGGGTATCCGCAGGTTCAATAAAAGTGATACCCCCAAATGAAGCTAACAGCACGGCAAGTTGACGTCGCTAAACCCAAAGATAAGCCTTACAAGCTCGCTGATGGTGGAGGTTTGTATTTACTGGTTAACACCAACGGCTCACGCTATTGGCGTTTAAAATATCGCTATGCCGGTAAGGAGAAACTACTTTCCATAGGCACCTACCCTGATGTGTCACTGGCAGATGCCAGAGCGAAACGAGGCGAAGCGAAGAAGCTTCTTGCCAATGGCGGCGATCCCAGTGAAGAGAAACAAGTAGAAAAACAGGCCAAAATTGCTGCAGTCAATAACAGCTTTGAACTGATCGCTTTGGAATGGCATGAGCACAAGCGACCTAACTGGTCAAAAGGTTATGCTGATGACATCCTAGAATATCTGAAAAAAGATATTTTCCCCCATATTGGTAAAAGACCTATAGCTGACATCAAATCCAAAGAGATGTTAGATGTTCTGCGCAAACTGGAACAGCGTGGCGTACTGGATAAGTTAAAGAAAACTCGTCAGGCATGTCGGCAAATTTTCACTTACGCCATCATTTCAGGACGCGCTGAGAACAACCCCGTCACCGATCTGGTTGGCATACTGAAAGCACCAAAACAAAAGCACTTCCCTCACCTAATGGCTGATGAGCTTGGATCGTTTATGAATGCCTTAGCCAGTTATAGTGGAAGTCGCATTACTCAAATTGCCACTCGCCTGCTGATGTTGACAGGTCTACGCACCATTGAACTAAGGGCTGCGGAATGGCAGGAAATCGACTTTAACAAAGATATCTGGCAGATCCCTATTGAACGCATGAAAATGCGCCGCCCTCACCTCGTGCCGTTATCCAGTCAGGCAAAAGCTTTACTTTTAGAACTGCAGGAAATTACAGGCGGTTATTGTCTGGTTTTTCCCGGTCGTAATGACTCCAGAAAGCCAATGAGTGAAGCCAGCATTAACCAAGTGATAAAACGTATTGGCTATGGTGGCAAGTTAACGGGTCACGGCTTCCGTCATACCATGAGCACCATTCTTCATGAACAGGGCTACAACACCGCGTGGATTGAAACCCAACTGGCGCATGTTGATAAGAATGCTATCCGTGGCACCTACAACCATGCGCAATATCTCGATGGTAGACGTGAGATGCTGCAATGGTATGCCGACTACATGGCAAGCCTTGAGAAAGGCGGCAATGTGGTGCAGGGAGCGTTTAATCGACGTGGGTAAGGATAACTGCTGATGAAAGAAGGGCTATGTCTTAACGGGCATAGCCCTTTTTCTTGGCTAAAGCAGATAAGAATTAAGTCAGAATTTAAACTGATATTGATTAACCAATTGATTAATATGTAAATTATAAAATACCTTAAAACAGCAAAATAAATAGCACTTATTGATAAATCGCTCTACACCCCGCCCAGTGACAGCTCTCCCGCCATTTCATCTTTTTTTGTATGAAAAACACTCAATTCAAGTTCAATTCTGATTTTCCGAGGCTTGAACGTCATAAGCGATCTGCAGATACTACATTCATCAAAACAACAACGGAGAAATATATGACAACAAGAAGACTTATTCGCCTGCCGGAAGTGATGAATAAAACAGGATATAGCAAAGCATGGATTTATCGACTTATTAGCCGGGGCGTATTCCCAGAACCGATAAAGATTGGAATAAGAGCCAGAGCTTTTGTTGAAAGTGAAATCGATGAATGGATTGAAAACATTATTCAGTTTTCACGTAAACACGCTGATCAATGAAAAATACATTATTAATACGATGAGGAGGTTCTATGTAAAACGTTAAACGCTGTGTTTTTTACAATACTATAAAATAAAAACTAAAATATTTCATGCATTAATAATGCAGGGTGTTTTACACTATAAACAAAGAAAAGGAAAAATATATGAATAAGAAAAATAATGGTTTTGATAGGATCGCTACTGAGATGTTTCTAATATCAGCGATGAAAGAGTATTACCGTATCTATTGGGATATAGTCAAAAAAGGGCCAAAAGAGGCATTTAATTTACTTACTGATAATCATTATATGGAAACAGTCTATGACCAAGTAATCGAACGAGCTAAAAAGGGTGTGGCAAAAAATAAGCGCTATCTTATCGATTTCGAAGGAGTAAGAATGGAGGTAATGACGCTGCATACCAAAGCATTAATGTTAGCCTATATGTAAATCTATTTGGCCCCTTCTTGGGGCCGAAAATAAACTAAATATTAAATAACCATATAAAAGTGAGAGTTAATTATGTCTAAAAATAATAAAGTTAAAAACAAATCTACAAAACTGTTCCTTGATCTTGCTAAAAGATCGTTTGAGGCAAGTTGGATCAGTTTACAAAATGATCACGATGGGGATATAAGAGAGTGTATTAGTGATCATGATTTTATGAGTGCAACTATCATGTGCGTGATAATGCATATTAAAAATAACTTTCAGAGTTTAACACAGAAAGAAGGAAATACTGTAAATATTGACGAGGTTGATCTTAAGGTTATCGCTAATCTGCTGGTAAGGCATTCGTATTTATTTGTTCATAAATCTTTGTAGTTTCCATTGATGATATATTTGCCTCGTAAGGGGCAGATAAACAATGTTTATTATAATAGGAGAAATCTGATGATTGATGAGTTCCACGTTATGTTTATGTATAAAAAAATCCAAGCTGAAGCCGCTACTACTGACATGAAAACACTGAATCAACTGTTGAAGAAGTTTAGAAAAGTGGTAGAGGAGCGGCGTGAGGAGTATTATCAGGAGATTGGTGAAAATAAGGTGCGTAAGCTGAGGATGAAGAGGCTCCTCAAGCTGATGGCGCGAGATGGTATTTCACCACAGGAACTATGTGACTGGCAGTAGCCAGTCTACAAGAAATATACTCATTAAGTTCTATCGAAAAATTAGTAAAGTTGGTGTTTGCGAAAGTTTGGTGGCTATTAATATTTAAATTTTACATTTTGTTATTAGCGGCTATCGCCACGATCATTAATGAATAAATCCATCATTAACAGGGGCAAGCCCTGTCCAGCAAAGTGATTGTTGGCGACAATCACCAAGTGCTGCTTTGATAAATGGCTTTTGATCCAATAGGAAAAATATTTTTATGTCAGCATTAGGGCGTAGCCGTGCGTCAGCACATGAGCGTTAGCTCATAGATGGTGGGGATTTTCAAAAAAAAGATTTTAGTTAAATAGAAAGTAATAATTAGCAATAAATTATTAGAAACCCTGTATGGCGATCATAAAAATCGCCCGGTTTCTTTTAATCCTCTTAAATATTATCTCTTACTTCTTGCAAAATTAAGTTAAGACAAAAACGGCCTGTAGCCCTTGGGGAATAAGGCTTGTGTTGGAAAACAACGACTGACTATACGGTCAGTATTACTGACTCTATGGTCAGCATTACTGGCTGCACAGTAAGTTTTCCTGACTCTGTAGTCAGTTCTTATATCATTTTTACGCTAAAAAATGACAGTAATTTAAATCATCGTCACGGGAAAACTTGCGATTTATAAAGTATTTTCGCAAAAAAATATGCAAAAAAACTTGATATCTGTTTCATGCATGGTATTTACTTTATTATAAATAAAATAATAAAAGGTGATAATATGATTAAAGAAATGGAAGTTGACTTGGATTTAGGTTTAAACCCTTTTTGCTTTGAGACAGAACTAAAGATTGAGACAAGAAAGAAAAATCTGACTGTTTCAAGGGGAACGGAACTTATAGAAAGAAAAGATGCCAGTCGAAGCTACTTTGCTAATATTGTGCATACACAAGAGGTTGATAAAGAAGAGTTCATCAAACTCTATACATCACAAATAAAAGCCTATTTTGATCTCACGAAAACAGCATACAAAGTATTTTTTATCTTTTTACGTATTTATCAGGATGCGATAGGCAAAGATCATTTCTACCTGAGTTGTAAAAAAGCAATGTCTCTTGCGGAAAAGATAGATCATTTTGTCTTATCTGAATCTATCTTTTACCGGGGGATAAAGGAACTCATCGAGAAACGTATTATTGCTAAAACTAATGAAAAAAACTGGTATTTCATAAACCCTGCAATTGTTTTCAACGGTGATAGGGCTCGCTTTGTTTCTGAGATTAGAAAAAAGAAAGAAACTATAGAGATTGAACGAGATGAAAGCGTTACTGATAGCGGAGGAGACTATACTAAAAATGAAGATAAGCGTAGGTCTATTGAGTCAGTCATTCAAGATGTAAATAGTCAAGAAGACATCGATGTGCTAATCGCCAGATTACAGGCTAAAAAGTCGCAGGGATTCGCAAAGCGCGGAAGTATAAAAGTCAGCACCTCAGTTGAAAACATAAGTCTTGTGCCACCAGATGAACCATTATATTGGGATGATATTTAGGAAGACGATTGATTTACAAGAAAGGTGAACAACTAATAAATCAATACGACACATGAAAAAAATAATATAGTAATGATAACAGTTTTTTTTTCAGATAGTGCCGTCGATCGGATGACGGCCTATTAATTATTTATCTGCTTTGCAAAATCAATCCAACAACCCACGCGATACCTTACTCGCCGTCTGGCTGAAATTATATCGGTCAACAACATTTCCCTTGAACCAGATCTCAAGGGAGTTTATGTGAGCCGTGTTGCTGTTCTTAAGCAGGGCCAGACCGGGAATGTAGTTTGAGATCTGACTCTCACCTGACATGCTGGAGTAGGACCACATTTCCTGTCCCTCATTGGTGGCTCGCGTTTGTGGTTCCCCGAATGCGTTAATAACATCTTGCTGGGTAGTTTTCCCTTTAACGATTTTGTTTCTTACGGTTTGTTGCGATTCGTCTTTAAGGGATTTGTTGCCGTAGGTGGTGCAAGCGGTAAGAGGCAGGATCACCAACGCAGCGATAAAAAGTTTTTTCATGTTAACTCCATATAAACAGTAAACGTAAAATAGGCGTAAAGAGACCGGGACCAGCGTTGTGTCGCATCTGGCTATTAAAGTTTGTGTTAATCAATAGTGAAGAAAGCCGCTTATTAAAAGCCTGTGTGTTTTTTTATCTAATCAGCTAACGGCATCCCTTATGGTTGTTTTCCCTGATGTTGCATTAATAAAGGCTAAGCAAGGGTCATAGGGCAGTGCTGGCTGTTGGTCATAGGGTTTGACTTTCTATCCCTACAAACCAGCGTGTAAACGGTCCTGAGGTCCTTCCGCTCACTTTATCCAGTAACGATTCATCTAGCAAGAAAATGATCGATAACTCAGATCGATAAATTGATATTGATAGATATTAGCGATTAATAATGCTTTTTCGATCGGTATGTTAATTGATTTAATCGATCGAATAATAAAATATGATAGTTAATATCTATCATTATTTTGATTTTGATCGTTACAAACGATATGACGGCCCACAAAAATAATTGAATCCTATCAATTGGTTAATCAGATGGTTTTGCTGCGTTATGCCAGTAAGAACAAGCTTTAACGACTACAGGTGTGCAGCAGACTACCTCTACATAACAGCATTGGTGATTATCAGGATGGATAGGAAGATGAAGAAAATTTTATTCGTTACTTGCACAGCCCTTGTTCTGGCGGGATGTGGTGAGAAAGGCGATTTTGAGAAGGCGATTAACGCGAAAATTTCAAAGTCAAAGGTGTGCTACTCACTGCAAAACAATGACTTTGCGTTCAACAAAGGTTTTCCAGTAAAGGTTAATCATGGTTACCGTTCTGCTGGATACAATGCCAGCGATGAAATCCTGAAAGGGCTTGTTGAACAGGGATTGCTCACTGTTTCACAGCAGGCAAATGGCTTTAGCAGTGTTGATGTTCTGGAAGTAACAGACAAAGGACAAGAGGTTGAGTTTTGGGACCGTAAGGAAGGTGCCTGTGTTGGTAATCGTGTTGTTGCTGAGATCACCAGTTGGACTGAACCGAGTGATGGCGCTAGAGCTAAAATGACGCAAGTGACCTATACGTGGAAATTGGATGGCGTTCCGGGCTGGGTAGATAAAAATGCGTTCTCTGGCGTGAAAGGGATGGCTGAACCAGAAGATGGCAAAATTGTTCTGGTGAAAACCAATAACGGCTGGGCCGCTCGGTAATTACAGGAAAAGACGCTATGAACACTATCTATTGGGTGTTTTTCACTGGTCTGCTGATGAACATACCATCACTGGCTCCGGTGCTGTTTATCGGTAATAGACAAAAACAGGTGAAGGTATCGATGGCTGTCAGGCTTTACCTGCTTAACACTTTCTTGGTGCTGTCGCTGGTGACGCTGTCGCAAAACATTACGCAAAAATACGGGCTGTTTCCTGTATGGCTGGTGTTAGTTGCTATCGCGCTGTTTGTGGTCATGCTGATGCCAACCGTGAGATTCATACGTAAGCATTTAACCGTCGGGAAAAGTCGGGCTGTTATCCTGTCATCATTCTTGATTGTCTACGCGATTAGATTTCACGGCGTGTTTTCAGATGTGAATGGTAGTGGATATACGCTTAACGGATTCAATGTGGTGTGGACATTTTTCTTCTTGTTTGCCAGTCTGTTGGCTTATCTCGATTGTGCTGGAAGTAAAACATATTCTGGCTCTTATGCGCCGTCATCCGCACTGAAATCCGATTATTTTAAACCGACCAAAGAATATGAAATACAATCTCAAATTGACTACGATATTGCTGTGAAGGGCGCAAGTGTTCTGTCTGATCCCAATCTGAGTATCGTTGAACAGCAGCGTTATCGGGATGCCCTTAAAAAAAGAGACGAAAATCTTTAATTTCAATATTGAACGTTGTTCTTCCTAACCCTGTGAGTGACATTGTTGGGTGAGGTCCTGACTGCTATCAGCTCTCGGCTGTTTATTCATACCGAGTTCTTCTTGTTTTTCAATTGGCTATAGTAAAGAATAAGACAGGTGCTTGGGACAAATTATTACAAGGAGTTTTCTTGAAAAATTTCGCATTTGTTAACGATGCCGCTGAAAGGGAATACAAAGCACTTCCTGCTGATGTGCAAGATGAGTTTGGAAAAGATTTACGTCGTATTCAATTTGGGCAAGATCCTGAATTGCCTATTGATTTTCTTGATAGCGTTGGTATAGGCGTTATTGAGCTGAAAATAAATGGTAGCCCGGCATACCGATGCACCTACGTCGCAAAGTATCTTGATACCGTGGTAGTTTTACATTCCTTTAAAAAAACTACCAACGGTGTTGATCGTAAAGCTAAAGACGTAGCTGAAAAACGACTCAAGGAACTTATGGCTGATGTCAGAGAGGCTGAACGCTGTAAAAAACGTTAAGCGGCTGCTTCGGTTTCTGTAATTGCGATTGATGCCTGATGCAGACTTGTCATTGACATTTTAGCTCTGAAACCGAGTGCATCTAACATGTCGAACATGGCATCAATAGTGAAAAGCTCAATTTTGGCATTTTTCAGTTCTGAAACACGGGATTGGTTGATGCCGAGTTTTTCAGCCGCTTCTTTTTGCGTCCAGCCTTTCTCTTTGATCAAATTGATGATCATGATCGATAAATCCATTTTCATTGCCATTTTGCTGGCAGTATCAGCATCATGTGTCACATGGAAAGGACTTTCGTAGAATTTTAAGGCCATATACACCTCCTGATAACGATGTGTGGATTATCTAATATTTTAGATAATCCGTCAAGTCTACTGGACAAAAAGTGTTCTGTTTACTGATCACTCTCTATCGCGATAACCGGGTGGGCGCAGTGTGGGGAAAGGACCTTTTCTAATCTGCTTCGATGAGATAATTGAAGTGAGACACATACTGTTATCTGTTTCTGGCTGCTTCTGTCTGGGACGACTCGGAAAACGTGCGATCTCTTCCTTGGTTGGCTTGTAATCATCACTGTTGAACCTTGTGCGTCTTTCATGTTCAGCGCGTGGAACATAGATCCCCTGCACCTCATCAAAGACATAGTTTTCGGCAATACGCTTATCGTGCTCAACATCAGGGATAGCAGGCTTCTTCTTGGCCCAGACTAATTTCTCCCTTATATATTCAACCACCAGTAGGGTGAAACGCTTGAACAAACCATCCTGACTAGGTTTAACCTGCTTCCTATTACTTTTAACGGGAGCGCGTTTAACCGCTCTGGCAGTTGAAGAGGATGGGGTTTTCAATTTAGTGCGTGTATGAGATGCAGGGGCAACCAGAACAGGCTGTTGCTCTTCGGATGATGACGACTGCGAACCTGTTTCCGGTAATACGATTTCAACAGGCTCAGGAAGCTCGGACACGGTGAAACTTCTGAGGTCAACAACGACCTGAAGATCCAAATCTTTGAAGGTGTTGTATGTGGCCTGAGCTTCTTGTTTCATCTCATCACGAACAGCCTGTTCAGCAGCACGTTTATCCTGAACGCTTTTGCTGTTCCATTTGGCACGATGAACACGTTGCATAGGGGAACGGCTGGTCAACGTTGCCTTGGCAAGCCATAGCGCTTTTTCTTCCACGTCTAAGGTGATAGCGGCGTTTTCGAGTGCTTCATTGTATTGGGTATCAATAGAACGGTGATCAATACGCTCATTGCTGCCAGCAGCAGTAAGATAGCGATTGGCAATCACTGACCATGATTCGCGCCAAAGAATTACGTTTTTCTTGTCGTTCCAGCTTCTTTCTTTTTTGCCGAAGCCATCAGCGGTGATCGGTTTTAAAGTCAACATCACATGAGCATGAGGATTTTCACCATTGAGATCATGAAAAGCGATATCAGCAATCATCCCTTTATCAACGAAATTCTTCTGGCAGTATTCAACAACCAAGTTTATCTTATCTTCATTGTTCAATTCACAGGGAATAGCCACATCAAAATAACGGGCTGTTTGACCGTCTTTCTGACGCTCAACCCTTTCTACTTCATTCCAAAGAGCTGTAGAGCTTTCAATAATATGAGAAGGAGCAGAATCAGGGGATAATATCTGATGGTGGAATAAATCAGAACGATGGCTGAAATCGTAGGTATTGCCAGTGCGATCATCTGTTATCTTGCAACGCGCATGGTAGGCAGCCTTCCTACAGGAAGACATGCCCTCAGAACGTTTCACAATTTTAAACTCCAGATGAAATATCGCCATATACTAATTAACCTCAAATATAACCATGCTGCTGTTAGTTTTTCGTAAGAAAAACTCTATGTCTTGACCTTGGTTTTGCTTTTAGCCTGCGGCAGGCAACCCCCGGTAGGGCCCACACGCTCACGCAGTGAGTGTATAAGTGGGCATTGTTTTCTTAAAAAAAGAAAAAATGTAAAAGCCTTCTTATTAATTAATACGAAATATATGAGTGCCTGTAAAACAAAACGCCGAATTAAGCGGCGCAATCTAGATAAAAGGACGAAGTATTCCGCAATATTACCCCAATGGCTTTTAGATGGCGTCCGAAGGACAAGAAAAGTGTTAATTTATCCCGCCGTAAGGCGGGAAAGACCTAAAACAGAAAATAAGAGGCTTGTTAGATAGTTTTCCCTGTTGCACAATTCACAGGCTAGCCATGAAAATCAGAATAAAATTTAACAGGTGAAAACAAAAGCACTAGTTAACAAAAATAAGTAACGCGGAGAGATCGAGGTTTTAAGCACAGGGTGGTTTTGCACACTATGTTTTTAAATTTCATTTTCCTCTTCATTTTATCACAATTATCTTTTATGGTCTGACCTATTTTACGTAAGTGAGCACTAGCAAAATATCTAACTAAAAACCATGATTGGACAAATCCAATATTAACAGGGGCAGGCTCTGTTTTCAGCGATGTGATTGTTTGCGACAACCACAAAGTGCTGCTTTTGACAAAGATAACCATATCGAATAAAACCAGTATAGTCATCGAACTAAAGGATAAATATAATGAATAAAAAAGATGAGAGACCAATAAAAGCAAAGAAACCGTTTGAGCATATCAATTTATGCATAACACGAGATTTCTATTTTTATGGTAAATTTTATGATGAGTTAAAGGAAATCATAAAAACATATAATGATGAGATTATAGAAATAAAAAGAGATATAGGTGAAGAAGTATCTTTAATTCTTTTACGTGATCCTAACGATAAAATAAACAGTGAAATGGAAAAGGTGATAGAGGATGCTGATATACAATTTAATGCAGGTGTTGAAAAGTTCAAGAAGATAGCTTTGGATAAAATAGTTAATTGGCTAAATAGCGGTAGGGGCGTGCATTCTGACGTTCCAATGGTTATTACTATTTTTCAACAAGAAGCCTATGGGTTTAATTTTCGAAAACTAAAAATAAGATCATACATAAATGACGGATTGATTAAAGAATTTGGTAAAAGTATCGATCATGGGATGGTGAAGTGGTAAGTGTATAAATTAATAACTATGGCCTCATTATGATAATTTGTCATTTCAATAAAAATAAAGTAAACAATAACAGACGTGAAAGAAAAGGAGAATAACATGAGGCTTGGTGAACTGGATGAAACAGCATTAATTTTAATGACAATAAATGCTGTGGCTTGGGGAATAAATATTGGGCTGTTGAGTTTGTGGTTTATCAGATAAAAATATAATTCTCTATCCTGTTGATAATTATTCAAAATGTGTTAATTGAATTGCACTGAATATTACAAGGAGAGAGTATGCATAAAAATCATGATGAGGCCATTGATTGGGTAGCAAGACGATTAATTGAGGATGGTATCTACACCAATATTGAACAAGCTTATTCCCATGCAACAGATATCATTAATAGAAAGAGAGAGGAAGTTAGAAAAAAAGAAGAAAAGGATTATTTCCGTTTTCGTATTAAATCCATAAAGAAAAGAATAGCCTCTGGATACGAATACACAAATATTCCATACAAACCAAAAAAGCCGATAGTTAAAAACGACCATTCAGATTCATTTTGGGATTGGGACGCTGATAATAAATAAAATTATAAAGGAGAAACAATGATAAGAAAAACCATCAAACAGCAAATTGCTTCAGCACAGGAACGCCTATACTTCTTGGAAGCCAAAAAGAAACAACAAACGAAAAAAGAGAATACACGCCAGAAGATTATTTTCGGTGCAGAGGTTGCCAAAGTCTTAGGATGTGATATTGGTTATGTAGATAAAGAGTTAGTTTTTGGGATTCTGCTCGATATCCCTAATCTTCATGAAAATGATATTGAAAGGTATAAAGCACAAGGCCAATACTATATCGAAAATGTTTTAAATAAATCCAAGTCCTAATCATGTTTTTCACGTCCGAACGGTGAGCCGACCTAAAACTTGTTTCTAGGTCGGTACCATTTATATTAAAATAATTATGACTATTGGTCAGGTTTTCGGTTTGTCGCTTGTTCAAGCCTTTTCATGAGCAAAGATTTTAATTCTGTATTATTTTTGTATTCAGGGCAATTGTAAGCGGCTAAGTCGAAATGAATTTTTGTGCCAAACTTCCTGTAAAGAATAACTCTTCGCCCTAAAGAATGGGCATATCCTATCTCGTAATAAACACTAGGACGTTCATCGGTTAGATCTCCTAAAAGAAATTCACTATATTTTATTTCTTCAATTATTTTGCTGGTTATGACTTCATCATGCTCGATCTCATCCGCTCTTACGGCTTTAATTCCAAATTTATCAAAACATTCTTTATATATATTATAAATATCTTCATTTTCAGGGGAATTATTGATTGACATCATAATAAAAGCCGTGTTGGGCTTATAAGATTGTGGTAAATTTTGGTTTTTTGTAATTAACCCATTAGGGATATTTGTAGGCGTTAATTTTATTAATTGCAGAATATCCTCTAGTTGTTCAACACATTCAAAGAACTCTTTCCTTGCATCATCTGGGAAGTTGTATCTATCTTCGGATTGTCCGGGGGGAGATACCCCTAAGACAGAGCCTTCATCATGAAGAACCTCGATATCCCAAGACTTAAATTTTCGAAGCCTAAGTGTAGCACGCATACGTTTTGCACAAATACCTACATCTTTCTCATCAGCATCATTAAGTAATGAGGAATTTTTAAGTATAGGTATAATTATGGCGATTACTTCTAGAAGTTTTTCTTGGGTCTTTTGTGACTGCTTATGAGTTTTTTGAGAAAGAGTTTCCCAATAAACATTTCTGTCGGCTCTTACGAATGGATATTCTTCTTCTTTATTAACACACTCTAATCCTGCTAAGTCAAAAAAGATTTTTGCTTCTTTTTTTAGTGTTTCAATTTCGTCTGAAAATTCTTTTATATCCATTTATTATCCCCTTTACTACTATTAGATCTCAAAATCTTCTAGGCGATTATCGTTTTCCAGCGCTTCCTTGATAACTTTAGGAGTACGGCCCTGACCTGTCCACGTCTGCTCATTGCCATTTTCATCAACGTATTTATATTTAGCAGGACGAGGTTCACGTTTAGCTTTTGCAGATTTTGGTGATATACCTTCAAGCAGTTCAGCCGGATCAATTCCATCAGCCAGTAATTGAGCACGGAAGGCTTCAAGCTTGGCCTGACGTTCTGCATTTTGTTGTTGGGCGTTGGCTTCTTCTTCACGGCGGTCTTCAACAATCGCGGTCAATTTTTCCAGCATTTCTTCTAATGTTGCCAAATCAAGTTCACGCGCCTGAGCACGCAGGGTACGAATATTGTTTAATACTTTTAAGGCTTCGCTCATAGTCGGCCATCCTGATAAAGAGAAATAGGTTGTTGTTGAGTAGTGGGTCAAAAATTTGACAATCAACAACGTTAAATTATATATCAATATAACTAAGGAGGAAACAATGAAGAGGGAAAAATTAGGTATCTACTCTGGATTTATTTATACAATAGTATTTTTAGCCGTTTTAATCGTTCCATATGGTTTGGGATGGGCACTTTTCCATATCAGTCATGATTTTTTAAGCCATCTTATTTTGTATTCTTTGGGGGCTGCTGGGGTTGGTGTGTTTTTCATGTTGTTAGGTATCGTACTGATGATAACTAACAGTTTATGGTGTTTTTTAAAGAATGCTCAAAAATATTTCTGAGAGGAAACATATTAAAAAAATAACAAAAGGTCGATATGGTTTTGTTTATGTGACTGTATTTCTTATTATCTTGGCTGTTAATGTAATTATTGATTTTCCATAGGTACTTATTATAAAAAGTCAGCAGTGATATAAATATGGTAGCCATTGCATCATCGTGTCAGTCTGGTGGAAACAGCAATACGATTACTTTCACTTCATTGTAAATAAAAGGGCGCTCACCCTTTTATCAATTAATCCATTATAGATATCTTGACCCCATTTTTATTTTTGTTAATTAAAGAGTACGTAAAAATGAAAAAGGACGATGAAATGAAAGTAACAAATAAAAAAGGGTTTTCTCTATTAGAAATAACATTGGTGTTAGGCGTCGGTGTTGCAATGGCATTCATGAAGTTTCAGGATATGAAAAAAGATCAAGAAAATATCTTGGCTAATACCGTAGGTTCACAGATGAAACAGATGGGAGAAGCGGTAAATCGTTATATCAGCATCCGCTATGACAAGCTTTCAACGCTCTCATCCAGTAGTAGCCAAACCTGCGATCCGGGTCCGAGGACCTGCTCGGCTAATGGCTGTGAAATTACTTATCAGACGTTGGTGAATGAAGGGTTGTTGCCTGCGGGTCATACTGGTATCAACATGCAAAAGTCTTCTTATAAGATTCTGTTAAAACGTGCAGGAACTACGCCCAACTACGTTATTAACGGACTTGTTATCACAACGTTGCCTTGGTCAGAGGGGAACCGTATTCGTTATGACCTGTTAGGCCGTGCTATGCAAGCAGCAGGAATTGACAGTGGTATGACGCAATCCGCTACTGTTGCATCAGGAACCGGAGGTCAATGGACGGAAGCGTCGGCGGATTACAATGCGATTAATAAGGCAGGGTTGTTGGCCTACCGTGTTGGATACGATTCCGCTATGTATTCGGTTTACCTGCGTCGTGATGGCACACTCCCGATGACAGGGGATCTGAATATGGGAGGCCAGAGCATTAATAATGCCAAAAATATTACTGCATCAGGCGTGATTCAAACTACAACACTTACCGCATCAGGAAATATTTCATCTGATGGCACGGTTTCGGGCCAATACTTAAAGCTGACATCAACGGTGGTATTAGGGGCAGCCTGTGAATCTACAGGGCTTATCAGTAAAGACGCCAATGGTATGATGCTAATTTGTCGAGCGGGCGTATGGAAAAGCATTTCTGATTTTCCCGTAGGGAGTCCTATTCCTTGGCCTACTGCCACACCACCAATAGGCTGGTTAGTTTGTAATGGTCAGGCATTCAATAAATCCGCTTATCCATCATTGGCGAAAGCGTATCCGACAGGTTTTTTACCCGATTTAAGAGGTGTATTCATTCGTGGCTGGGATAATGGACGTGGGTTGGATGATAACAGAGCGTTATTAAGCTATCAGGAAGGCCAAAGCGAAGGAAGTGTTGTTCCTAACTATGGTGGCTATTTAAAAGGACATCATAGCGGCATGACTTATTATGTTCCTGCTTCTTCTATGGGATTAGAAACAAGACCAAAGAATGTGGCATTTAATTATATTGTGAAAGCTGAATGATTTTTCAAAACAAATAATAAATAGCGCCTTGCCAAGAACAAATAAATTGATTATCTCCTGAGTATACAGTAATAAACTTCAGGAGAATGTATGATATTCAAGAGAGCAAGATGGCTATGTTTATTTCTAGCCAGTGGTTTTACATCACAAACTATGTCGTCCGATAGCATTTTCAAAGCGCCAATCGGTAGCCTATATTTATTGGAATATAATTCAGAATATATTGGTGCTAATGTTTTAAAACTGACGCTAAGCCATGTGCCAGATAAGTCCTGTGCGACATTGGCAACACAATTAGCAGGTCAACATTTTGAAGTGATGGTTAATAATCAATATGTGCCATTAACACCACCGGCTTCAGGAACCACATGGAACAGAAACACGGTTGTGACGGATAAAACAGCCGCATTATGTAAATCAGGAAAAGATAACACAATTGTCGTCAACCATTTTGTTTATCCGAAAACCTACACCCTATATCAATCTGAGGGGGATATTGTTCATTCCTCTGGTGGTTCTTCTGAAAAAGAAAATATCGTAAACGTCAGTTATGAAATTTATCGAAAAACCATGCAGGCCAGAGAAAATCATCAGCTATCGATAAAATAAGGATAAATATTATGATAATAAACAAAAAGGGATATTCAGTATTAGAGATTGTTTTAGCGCTTGGGATTGCTTCGGGTATTGCCTACACCGCATTAAGCTTTTATCGTAATGAAAAACACGATGCGGCAGTCAGGGAAACCGTTCAACAGGTTCGTACTATATTCAACACGGCAGATGCTTATCTGATGAGTGCCAAGCCGGATGGAAGCGTTCAGGAAACCTATCCTATCTCTATGCAGATCTTAAAAAACACGTTGTCCTTTCCGTTGAATCTTGGGGAACTGCGTGAAGGCTCTGAGGCCGAAGTAGCAGCAAGCACGGCAATATCGACTTCTGCATCCAAATCTGCCAGTACGTCTGCATCACTGTCTACGAGTAAATCAGCGTCAACATCGGCATCGGTGAGCGCCAGTAAGTCGGTATCATCGTCTATATCAAATTCGGTATCTGCTTCTAAATCAGCCTCAGTGTCGGCCAGCGTGAGCGCTTCAAGTAGTGCATCTGTATCGGCTTCCAAGTCAGCAAGCACAAGTCAGTCAATCAGTGCTTCTGTGAGCAACAGTATCAGTGCCAGCCAATCAGCTTCGACCTCTGCGTCTAAATCTGCTTCAACATCGGCAAGTTTAAGTGCTTCAACGAGCGCCAGTCTGTCGGCATCAAAATCAGCCAGCACCAGTGCAAGCCTAAGCGCGTCCAAATCTGCATCGTTATCTGCCAGTACATCGGCTTCGTTATCGGCAAGTAAATCAGCCTCGACTTCCTCGTCGATCTCAACAAGTTTGTCGATCAGTCAGGGAGCAGCAGAAAATAAGACGACTCCAGATGTTGAACAAATAAAAAATAGTATAAAAGAAATAAGCACATGTAATTTAGGTCCATCACCAACAGGCCAAATATGCGGCAACTATGCGTTTATACAATTTAATCGTTATATTAGTTTTTCTGGAGAAGATGAGTCTCCTGCTGGCTATTTTGATAGTAGTAGCAAGAGTAAAAGAAATAAAGAGTTAAATGCCGACCCGATTGCTTATTCTTATAAAATATTAAGCATCTTCTTCGCGCCAACTATATACTATGACGCTTCTGTTTTAACTGAGGCTGAAATAAAAAATATGCCACTTTATAAAAAATGCGGTCGTGGTTGTGAATTACAGGCTAAATAATCATATTAGAATCAACTAAAAGGGCTATCAGGCCCTTTTAGCGTTTTATAATCTGAACGAGGAATATTAGCTTACAGCTTCTTTATGATAAGCCAGATGAAGTGTGTTGAGCCTTTCCCACAGAACAAAAGACAGGATCTCTTTTGCTTTAGGCTCATCCAGCTCAACAACCGCATAAATTAATGCCCGACACTGATCGATGATTTCCTCCAGTTCCAGAGGTGTGTTATCGAACATGATAAGCCTCCTCTGCTGGATATGGCAAAAAAGTAGTAGCCAGATGCAGATTTTCAGGCGGGGAATAGGTAAACTGACAGACAGCCATAGCGTTATCCTTGTAACGTTGAGGTTAGCCCTTGTCTGGTATCGCAAGTACCTTTCAGGGGCGACAGGTTCATAGGTAGTCCTGTATACAGACGTGAACTTTTTCGGCTGCAATTTAGTCTCAAGGTGTGTTACTAGTCAATTACTAAATTTGATATGAGAATATCCACGGCGGTAAGCTTCTGACATTTCAAATCTGCATAGCCTCGGAACTGAGTTAACTATTGGATGAAGTTTCTACGAATTCGGATATAATTGGTTTAAAGTTTCCGTTCTAAAAGGACCAAAAAATTTGGTAGCATAAGGATGATGTGTGGTTTAATATTGAGCCGTTATTAGTTCCGCAATTGAAAAGCTATGTGTTTTTTACATATGAGGATATCAATGACATATGTCGATTTTTTCTGATAATTATTTTTCTTTAACTAATTGGGAAATTATTTTAGTAAATCATATCGTATTGAATATATTTATTTAGATAATTCCCCTTCACTCTCCTATTTAACTGTTACTTTGAGGTCCTAGGTTGTTTTCTTCTAAATAATTTATTGTGTTGTTACATTGCTCTTTATTTTTTAAATAAAAGAAAACATTCTTTAATAATTCAAAGTCTATGAGAATTATTTTCTGGAATAAATAATCTATAATGATGTTGTCATTAATGTTTTTTCTTTTTTTACATATGCTAAGCATTATATTGTAATCGGTTTTCTTATTATCTTTGAAAATTAAATCATTGGGGTTTTTCTTATTATCTAATTCCATTGTTTCTAGAAAAAAATACTTCTTCCCCGAAGGACTGATTTCTTTTGATATTAATTCCTTTTCCTTTGGGGATGGTGTATTTATAATAAATGGCATTTCATTGAAATTGATATCATAAATTATAATTTGTTTCTCACTAAATAAAGTGTTATAAGACTTATTTTCTGCTAAAAATGACGAGTTTAGGTTTGCTCCAATAAAGTTTGTTAAATAAATTAAATTACCAGAAAAAGCAGAGAAAGATATATCGCTATGATTAAAGTTTGCCAACGAAAAATTTGAATCACTAATTGTCGCACCTCTTATTTTTGCATGACTTAAATTAGTATTTATTAAGTTGGAATTAAAGATATAAGCTCCGTCTAGTGTTGATCCTGATAAGTTTGCTCCTTGCAGTTGGGTATCACTCAGAACAACCCCTTGTAGTTGCGAGAATAATAAATTAGCTCCCTGAAGTTCTGAGTTTGTAAACCATACTCTAGGTAGATTTTGCATAGGTAAAGCTGCATACCTTAAAGATCGATTTCTTAAGTCAACTGACATTCCTCTGGTAAGAAAATTATGTAAGGAACTACTATCCTTCATTAAAATATTAGTGCCAAAAAACTTACTATCTTCGCTTTTGGCTATCTGGGTAGTTCTGTCGATCTTTATTATTGGCAACAAACCATAGAAATCATTAATGGATCCGTCATCATCAGTGTCATTGTAATAGTGATAGATTATATTTTTTGAAAAAGAATCACCCCAATCTCTTATGAATACATCCCAACAAACCACTGCTTTGATAATAATAAAAAAAAGAAATATGTGAACCAAATAATTTAATGTTTTATTATATCCAAAAGGTAAAAGAATTGAGTTTGGCATTTCATTTCTATTTTTCACTCTACTAGGTTTTTTGTTAAATGATTTGCTAAAAATGATAATACAAGCGAGATCAAGGGATAATATAGCTAAGTGTAAAATGAATATAGTAGTGCTTTGATAATCTGAGAATCTAAAAAAGGTTACTGATAATACAATAGGGGCTGCATATATATATAATATGTTTGCCAATACTTTGTACGTTTTAGAGTGGAAGTTGTTATTGCTTAGAATTGCTATATCTAAAATATTATTTTTTATCTTTATATCCGGCACTAAGCTATTATATGTATCATTTAGGCTCCTTAGTTTTTTGCAGGTGATTAACGCATGCAAGATTAAGTTAGCATGTATGAACAATATTAATAAAGGAGCTATTATATAAAAACCCACTAAAGAAACATGTATATTAAGAAGTGGTAGTATTATTCCTTTTTCCTCTAAAAGGAGTTGTAAATCTGTAGTCGATGATACAATAATAAGTACATAAGTTAGTAAAAATATGTATACCAAGAAGAATCGGTGATTTTTTTCAGATGATTCGTATGCTTGATTTTCAACTTCTTTTTTTATATTTTCTATTTTTAGTTTCTTTTGATTTATAATGTTAAAGCTATTTTTGCTCATAATTTAACCTGTTTTAAGATTGGGCGTTATATGTGTTGATACTATGATTTTTTAATTTATAGGTTGAAATTTAATCGTCTATTTGTGCGGTCGAATTATTTAAATATCTCAAAATCTTCATTATTGAAAAAATCAATATAGATAGGCCATTTGTTGATCTTACAGATACAAGTGATACTATCATTATTCTTTTTTGTATGATTTTTCTCAGGTTCTATTGTATCTTCAGGAATATAACTGACTAACTTAAGATACAACATCCTAGTGTGCGAAAATCATAGACACATAGATCGATATCACTGTTTGCGCCATAGCTAATGATTTTTTAGCTCTTCTAAAATACCTAATTCTTAAAAATACACAAGAACAGTATATCCTTTAGTTTCCTATCCACCATATCTTGGATGATATCAATTGGCCATCGTTAGCCATAAAATCTAAGCTTCCTGCACAAACCCAAACGGCCTAACCATCCCATCCCTGTTAGCATCCAGAAAATCAGCTTACCATTGCAGCTTCAGGCGGCGTTGCTTAAATAGGCAGTACGAACGTTGTTCTTTTCCATGTAGCTCATCTGGCTACTACGATTTCGTATTAACATAAGATCAGATTAACTCAGCACCCACAAACCTAATTTTTTGACCACTGTATTGGTGCTCGGTATGCTTTGTATTTTGAAGAAAAAATCCTCGTTCAATACAGCAAGCTAAGGCTGGGGGTATTATTGGGGGTGTCGATTCGCATTGAATACAAACATTTACAATAAAAACAATTAACTAATTATTACTATCGAATCCTGTAGGGTACCATTTTAAGTTCTCCCAGACTCTACCGAATTCAACAAAACCCCGTTATATTCATTGATACCACTAGGATTTTCTGTCGCTGAGCTCTACCGAGGTCAACCCAGCATACCGGAAATCAAGTCGATGTTGGGGGCCTCTATGGGGGCTCTTCTTGTTCAATGACTATTAGGGGCCCCCACCATGCCACTTAATGCTCGACAGATAGAAACCGCCAAGCCACAAGACAAAGAGTACAAACTCACTGACGGCACAGGTCTTTACCTTCTGATAAAGCCGAACGAAGCCAAATATTGGCGTTTGAAGTACCGTGTTGCAGGGAAAGAGAAAAAATTATCTATCGGTGTTTATCCCGATATCTCGCTAGCAGAAGCGCGACTAAAACGGGAAGAGGCTCGAAAAATCGTCGCCTCAGGTGGCGATCCTAGTGAACGGTAAACCCACCCCTGACAACCGTGGCAATATCTCTACGCAATTGATGGAACAGATCCGGGAGAATCCGGCTAAGGAAGCTTACGAAGATGAATGGATTTCTATGAATAATATTAATAATGCTAAACGGATTTTAGATGAGAACACCAAAGTGCTTTATGGCATCTTTGGTGTCATTAGTTCTTCTGGCTATTTCCCTCCTTTGCCCTTTCTGAATGAATTCTTCCTGATTGGCAGTGATCCATGTGATCAAGATGGAAGAATGGGTTGTTGGCGTCCATTCACCCTTATACTCTCGGAATATGAAGTGGTAAAGGAATGGTGGTTTGCATCTCATCTGGGTACAGTTGAGTCACGACTTGGTTGTGAATGTTGGGGGGATTGGGTTCAAGAGATCCTCGAAATGTAAGTGTAAGTATCCCTCTTAACCGAGCTATTCACTTTTAGAGCTCTTCCAACATACTGATTAACCAGATTGACCTGTAAACATCACAGCATCCCCCCATGAAAAGCCCCAGATAAACCTATCCGGGGTCTTTAAACAGCCAAAAAAACCGTCGCCGTTTCAGACTTAGCCGCGGTTCTCTTCAATATAGCGAGCCAAATCCGCCGGGGTCTTCAGAACGGTGGCAACTTCGGTCGGCGGGATCACGCAGCCGTAAACGTCCTGCACTTCCAGCACCAGATCGACCGCCAGAATCGAGTCGAGGATATCGGACTCAATCAGTTCATCATTGAAGCCCACTTTACGGGATAAGATCTTTTCAAACAGCACGAGTATTTCTTGTTCCATAATTTCTCCTGGGATAATTAAATCGTGCGGGCATGGGTGTCCAGCAATTTACGGTCAATCTTGCCGTTAGGATTAAGCGGCAACGCATCTTTGATAATAATTTGGGAAGGCACCATATAGGACGGAATCACCTTAGAGAGCGAGGTTTTAATCGCTTCTGGTGCTAAGTTCGTCACGCAGAATGCGGCAATACGCAGCACGCCACCGCCCGATTTCATCAACGGCAGGACAACCGCTTCGCTGATGTCGGATATCGCCAGCAGGCGGTTTTCAATCTCGTTGATTTCAATACGGTAGCCATTGAGTTTAATCTGACTGTCATTACGCCCCTGACAGTAAATCAGCCCGTCCGCGGTCTCGTAGCCCAGATCGCCGGTTCTGTAGCCCCGGAACGCTTCGCTTTCTCGACGCAGTAATTTTTCGGCATTCTCCTGCGCGAGCCCAAGATAGCCGCGCATCACATTTTTACCCCAAATGATCAGCTCGCCTTCAGCGGTAATGTCCATTCTGGAGTCCGGCATCATCGTACCTACCGGCAGCAGATCGTTGTCGTTGTGCAGAATTTCATCGGTGATTTCGATGACGGTGGTCGCGATAGTCGCTTCCGTTGGGCCATAGGAATTGAGAATTTTGGCATGCGGGAAGCGGCGGCGTAACTGTTTTACCAGCGCCTTGTTGAGCACTTCGCCAATAAATACAAAGACATTGAGTTCAGGTAAATATTCACTGTTGAACTGAGGAGAAAGTAGTTTCTGGTAAGCGAAAGATGGCGTGGAAACCCAGACGGAAACACCGTTGTCTTTCAGGCGATCGAGCCAATTTTCTGCTGCAATATCCTCTTTGGCATTCAGAACGATGTGCCCCCCGGTTGCCAGATTCGCCAGTAGCGGAATCAACGAGAGATCGAAGCTGAACACCGCATGGTTCATCAGCACCGGTACGTCCGGCAGCGAAAAGTCCTGACGCACCCACTTCATGAAATGCCACAGGCTTTCGCGCCCGATCTGCACCCCTTTCGGTTTTCCGGTGCTGCCGGAGGTGAACATGATATAGGCGAGGTCTTGCTCGACTAACGCCTGCCCGTCTTCTCCGGTTGCAATAAACTGTCGGGTCGCCACATCGTAGTAGTAAGGAGCACTCGCCAGATGGCAAATCTCGTTAAGCCGCTCCTGCGGATAGATGCAATCCACCGGGATATACGGAATGTTATGCAACAGGCAGCTATAGATCGCCACGGCGAACTCCGACTGCTGGTGCCCATATAACACCACTGGCGGACCAGCAGGCTGCCGACATTGCTGGTAACGATGTGACCAGTCAGTAACGGCAACCGATAGCTGTTGCCAGGTCATCACTTCATCGCTGCCGCTAATCGCCAACCGATCTGGGTTCGCGGGGTCGAGTAATACCGCACGGAGGAAATCTTGCAGTTCCTGAAGCTCGCAGTGTTGATTCATAGAGGAGACATTCCGCTAAAGATGTAGAGGGAAGCCGCAGCGCTTGTCAGCGTCAGAATTCGGCCGATGAACACACTAACCGGATGATGTAGAAAATTATTCAACGCCGGACTACGTTTGGCAGACCACTGCAACATGTTATGAACAACGGAAATGGCACCAAATAGCGCGCCGCTAATAACATAGTGTCGTTCAAGCCCGTTCCATGCTCCCATACAAAACAGGGTGCAGAAGATGCCAATATTCTGCGCCAGCGTTTTGTTCTGTCGAAAAAAATCGAGCTTCATCAGATTCATATAAATCGGCATAAAGACTACGTCTCTCAGCCATTCAGACAGGCTGACGTGAAAGCGTCGCCAGAAATCCTGCGGGTTTTTAGCCAGGATGGGCATATTGAAGTTCGCTGGGATATTCAGGCCAAATAAGCGCCCTGCCCCGATAGCCATATTGCTGTAGCCGGCAAAATCAAAATAGAGATAGGCGCTGTAGGCCAGTGACATCACGACACCCACGCTTAACGTAAACGGACGCTGGCTCCACGACTCAATCACCAGATTATTGATCAGCATAGCGAATAAGAACTTCTGAATAATGCCGGTAAAAATTTGTTCCATCGCCACTAAAAACTGTTCACGGGTAATGATGAAAACGGGCTTATTAATATCATTAACCCATGTCCGCCAGCGATACATCGGGCCAGCCAGAATAATGAATGGCATAAAGAGATAGCAGAAGTAATGCAGGAAATGCTGGCCGTCTTTTTTATTGCGATAAAGCAGAACATCAATGGCGCGGAAGGTCATAAAGGACAGACCGATCATGCCCCAGTGGTTGTTAAGGTGTAATTTCACTAAAAACAGCGGGAGCAACGTCAGGCTGACTGCCAGCCAGGTTTTTAACCACCCTTTCTCTTTTAAGGTAACGAGAATATAAAAGCTCAGGAAAACCGCGATGGGAACAACATAATCCCCCTGGAAAATATATCCCCAGCCTAACACCGCCAATACAGAAAAGGCGGATAAATATGTCAGTCGATAACTGAATACGCGATTAGTCAGCGCAAACAATAATGCTGATGAAAATAGAAGGAGAAAAAACATTCCGGAGCTGTACATCATTCATCCTTCAGAATTTTTGATATTCAAAATGCACTTTTAAACTCATGCTTTCGTCAACAGAGGTCCACGCAACAATAGTGATTGCCAGAAAGAGATAAAGGAAAAAAAGGCGAATCGCGGTTTTCATCATTTAAAACTCTCAGCAATAAATTGATCCATCGCGACCCATGCTGGCTCGGTTGGATGCAGGCGATCCCAATTCCAGCCGTTCTGATAAGGCTGCGCATACATATCAAAATAGCGAACCTGATTTTCCTCCAGCATCGCTCTAATCTGGCTATCGACGGGCTGGAATTTCTCAGAATTTTTAATTGCCCACGGATTGATCGGATCAACAATGACGACAAACTGCGCATTGCGCACTTTCAGCAATTTGATCGTCGCGGATAACGCCTCCATTTGCGCAGGAACAATCGGCGCGTCATCCCACTCTTCTCGCGTTTGATCGTCTGCAAAAATAGATTTATCCATCCACAGCGTGGCTGCGCTTTGCTGGCGAGATTTATTCAGCTCATGAGCCTGAACCCGTTCACGATCCCAGTCAGGAATCACGTTGGTCGTTGGCACATGAGGCCACGGTCGTACAGGCTGAGGAACAATGCGTAACATCGCTAACCAGTCTTTTTTTATCAGCTCGCAGAAATTAGCAAATTGATAACTCACTTCCTGCCAGATTATTTGCGAGTCCCAGCCATAGACTTTCATTTGGCCGAACGTTAAATGGCTTATCTCTTCTTTATCGATATGGTGTAAGTAATTGACCAAAAAGGGACGCGTCTGGTCGTCCTTTATTAACGGGTTAAAAATAGATGTTGGAAAGTTGTTGGCAAAAATGGCCGGAGGAATACCGTCAGAATAAAAGCTATCGGGCGCAAGCAGTAAAACAACTTTACTGTTAGCGTTAAGATCATTTTTAAAACGTGAAAGCAGTAAAAAATGCGTGACGCTATCAACATAACTGTCACCATAGGCCACAACCTGACGATGCAGTTGGTTATTAAAATAATTATAGACCGCGTAATGTTCATCTTCAGAAGTAGAAACTTCGGATGCCCCAAGGAAGAAGATCGCATTTCCCTGCAACACATGAGAAATAGTCGCTATTTTTTCCCTTTGTTCTTTCGACGTGCCTTCCATGGTGTTAATCAGCGGTTGGAATGTTAACGCCGGATCAAAGCTTGTCGCTAGCGGGTGAACGCTGAGAAACAGGATGGCGAGAGTCGCCATCAGGATATGTAGGCAGAAAGTATTTTTTATTTTCATTATGTAAAGTGCAACGACATGATATTAATTTATTTAAAATTTGTTAATTTATATTCACTGTCAAATTCTTGTGCTGTCTGGATTATATATCAGGCTTCTTTCCGATGATGAGCGTTGCTGTGTAACGGTATGTACAGTGGTTATCTCCGTCACAATAATTCGTCTTACATCCTGTATCCGTCATACTGCAAGCGGTATTCAAACCGATAACGTTTGTCACGCCACTCGAACTATTTTCGGCCTATACTAGGTGGATAACATGGTCGTTAATCGATTAAAACATTCTTAAATTAACGTCTATAAAAATTAATCCATAAAAAACATAAAGAAGCGCTTATGAAAAACTATCAGGTCAATCTATCTCGGCTATTCGTCATTTCAGGTGCGATGTTAGTTATGGCCTGCTCATCCAGTACGAAAAGTCCCCCCGATGCTGAAACGCCAGCGTGCATGAAATATCATTCAATGATGACAGCGCCCTTACCACCCATGGAAATGATGAAGCTAAAAGATCAGTGTGAGCAATCAAGACGTTGACGACATCTCGTCGTCATGGCCGTGCTTATTGCTAAACTAAACGCAGGCGAAATGATTGATGGCATTCCAGCTCGAATTCAATGCAAGATATAGATATTGATAACACCGACGTAAAAGTACGGTCTTCATCTGATCGCTAATGAATGCCCCTTACATTCCCATTAATCGCAACGAACAAGAAGAAAAAAATGATTAACTTTAACAGTCTTTCAAAAAGTACGGTGGCAGATGCACAATCTGCCAATGACAGTCGCACAATACATAAGCAGGAAAATGTGCCTGAAAGCACACAGTCCATGTCTGAAACGATTGATGGTTATTCAAATAAAAAAAATACCGGTATCACAACACTGGCAAAACAGCTTAGCGATGCCGCGGTTAGGGCCGAAGCCAGAGACGCCACCAGCGATCGCAATACATTGGCAGACAGAGCCAGAAGCGTGGATGATGAACTTGTCGGCATGAGTTACGTCAGTAGCAAGAAAACACACGATGCTGAAGTTCCTAATAGTGATGACCCCGAGCGATTAGCCCGAGCGGAACAAGCTACGGCCTACGCCAATGGTAAAGGGAGCAACCCTTTTAGAGGTCTCTCTCGTGAACAATTGGCACTGATTACCTATGACGATAGCGGGACTTTTACGGTGAATGAGCGGCGCGCAGCCTGGAGCGAAGCTTATGACCAGGAGCAAGTATGGCGCACCTTCGCCATAGCACAAAGCAAGCTGGAGTGGAGTCGTGGTGAGTTTAAACAAACTGAATTTTTCAAAATGGTGTTAAATCACCATGAAAGCTTGCCGTTAATTGTGCAAGCGCAGGCACCGGAAGGCTATGTACCACGTCTGAAATACCTGATAGAAATGGACTTTAATTTTATGACCGGGGAATCAGGCAAAGATGCCGATCCGTTCAAACGCCTGTTTGAACTACTTACCCCTACAGCGCTTCAGGACCCGTTCGATGTGCCGAGGTCTAACCTCTCAGCCCAACAGGTAGGTTAAACATTCACCAAAGCAACCACGTGTACTAAGTACGGAAGCCACTGCCGATATCTGTTTTTTAATCATGATCACCATGGTTCAGGCAAGCGAATAAGGAATATTCAAGAAATTAATGTTTACGCAATGCCTGACAGCAGGCGCGGCTTCTGACAAAATAGTGCCATTCCCCCGTACTTAATACAGATGGATTTCATCTCAGATGTCAGCAAAGATTATTGATGGTAAAACGATTGCGCAGCAGGTTAAAGACGAAGTCGCTGCACAGGTAAAACTACGTCTGGCTGCCGGTAAACGTGCTCCCGGGCTGGCCGTTGTTCTGGTTGGTGAGAATCCTGCTTCACAGATTTACGTTGCCAGTAAACGCAAAGTTTGCGAAGAGGTCGGTTTCATTTCCCGTTCCTACGATTTACCGGCAACGACGACCGAGCCGGAACTACTGGCGCTAATTGATAAGTTGAATGCAGACAAAACCATTGACGGCATTCTGGTTCAACTCCCACTGCCAGCAGGTATTGATAACACGAAGGTCATCGAGCGTATTGCACCAGATAAAGATGTCGATGGTTTCCACCCCTACAATGTTGGCCGCCTATGCCAGCGCGCACCGTTGCTACGCGCCTGTACACCACGTGGCATCATTACGCTGCTGGAACGCTATAATATTGATACTTTTGGGCTTAACGCGGTCGTTGTTGGTGCCTCCAATATCGTTGGTCGACCGATGAGCCTGGAATTGCTGCTGGCTGGCTGCACAACCACCGTCACACATCGTTTCACTAAGAACCTACGCCACCACATTGAGCATGCGGATTTGCTGGTAGTTGCCGTAGGTAAACCAGGTTTTATCCCAGGTGAATGGATCAAACCGGGTGCGATCGTGCTTGATGTCGGTATTAATCGCCTTGAAAACGGGAAAGTCGTGGGTGATGTGGTATTTGAAACCGCACGGGAAAAAGCGGCGTATATCAGCCCGGTTCCAGGTGGTGTTGGGCCGATGACCGTTGCGACCTTAATTCAAAATACACTTCAGGCATGCGAAGAATACCACGATAGTGCCGAATAATTAGGCAGATTACCTAAGCATAAAAAACAGGAAATTATGAACACTTTTCATCTTGAAAACCATCCACACGTTGAGCTATGTGACCTGCTGAAACTACAGGGATGGAGAGAGAGCGGCGCAACCGCCAAGCTGGCAATTGCAGAGGGCCGAGTCACCGTAGATGGTCAGGTCGAAACCCGCAAACGCTGCAAGATCATTGCAGGTCAAAAAGTCGAATTTGATGGCGAAGCCGTCAATGTTGTTGCCTGAGGCTTCATCGTCTGCAAAGCCAATAACATCATGGTTGTAAAATAAAAAACCCCGTCAGTGGCAACATCGACGGGGTTTTTATTTGCTCAGCACCATAACCGATTATTTGCGGCGCCAGGTTGTACCCTGTGGACCATCTTCCAGAACAATACCAAGCTCATTCAACCGATCGCGCGCCTGATCTGCCAACGCCCAATCTTTGGCCGCTCTGGCGTCTTTACGCTGTTTGATCAAGCCTTCTATTTCCCTGACTTCATCGTCATCAGACTGCGCACCACTTTGCAGGAAGACATCTGGATCTTGCCCCAAAATACCCAGCACGCTGGCCAGTTTTCGCAATGCAGATGCTAACTGATTGGCCGCATGCGGATCTTCTGCTTTTAGACGATTGACATCCCGCGCCATGTCAAACAGAACTGAATACGCTTCCGGCGTATTGAAGTCATCATCCATCGCTTCACGAAAACGCGCTTCAAACACTTCCCCGCCCTGAGCATCGACACGACTATCCGTACCACGCAATGCCGTATAGAGCCGTTCAAGCGCTGAACGCGCCTGTTTTAAGTTCTCTTCGCTGTAATTCAATTGGCTGCGATAGTGACCTGACATCAGAAAATAACGCACCGTTTCAGGATCATAATAGGCAAGTACATCACGCACGGTAAAGAAGTTGTTCAACGACTTTGACATCTTTTCCCGGTCAACCATCACCATGCCTGAGTGCATCCAATAGTTCACATAAGGACCATCGTGGGCACAGCTGGACTGCGCAATTTCATTTTCATGATGCGGGAACATCAAATCAGATCCCCCACCGTGAATATCAAAATT
This sequence comes from Pectobacterium hainanensis, assembly GCF_046237015.1. NCBI lineage: Bacteria > Pseudomonadati > Pseudomonadota > Gammaproteobacteria > Enterobacterales > Pectobacteriaceae > Pectobacterium > Pectobacterium hainanensis. The sequence goes on along the minus strand of NZ_JBJYIN010000002.1, from coordinate 193,207 downwards.
CTCACCTAACTGTTTACAGTTCATGGCCGAACATTCGATATGCCAGCCTGGACGCCCTTCCCCCCATGGAGATGTCCAATGTGGCTCTCCCGGCTTAGACATTTTCCACAGCACAAAATCCATCGGATTACGTTTAACTTCGGTAATCTCGACGCGCGCTCCCGCCTGAAGTTGCGTCAGGTCCTGACGGGAAAGCGCACCGTAACCCGGCGCCGTATCCACAGAGAACATGACATCGCCATTTGAAGCGACATAGGCATGTCGGCGAGCAATCAGTTTTTCAACCAATTCGATAATTTCAGCAATATGGTGAGTGGCACGCGGCTCGGCATCGGGGCGTAAAATATTCAACGCATCGAAATCAGCATGCATTTCTGCAATCATTCTGGTGGTCAGTTGTTCGCTGGTTTCGCCATTTTCCGCAGCACGTTTAATAATTTTATCGTCAATATCGGTAATATTTCGCACATATTTCAGCGAATAACCTAAATAACGCAAATACCGAGCCACCACATCGAACGACACAAAAGTACGCCCGTGACCGATATGACAGAGATCATATACGGTGATCCCGCACACATACATCCCCACTTGACCAGCGTGGATAGGTTTGAATTCCTCTTTTTGACGACTTAGCGTATTAAAAATCTTTAGCATCAGGGCATTCCATGGTGTTCGCAGGATAGGTGTCAATCATCTTTCACTGTCGGCGTAAATAACATCAATTGATAAGGGCGTTGCAACCCTAACAGCGTATTGAAACCTGAACCCCATCCTATTGCAAGGCTGATACAACGGAATAAACAGATAATTGACAGGGATTAAAATCGTGACAGCACATCCGCGCCAAGCGACGCGAAAGCAACGCAACAAAAAATAGGAGATAGCAGATCGTAAAAAGGTCCGGATTTACCGGACCTCTTACCAATCGTACTTGTTTTGTCTGATGCAGTATTAACGCCAGCGAGGATTCGACATGACGGAATATTTACCACTCCCCAACAACGCAATTGCCAGGCCAGCAAAGAAGAAGACCGCTGTTCCTTCTACACCCCATGCCCCCGTTTTTGCCAATGAGACAAACCCTTCAGGATGTACCAATAATGTTGCGACAACCATGGTAGAGGAAAAAATCAGCGCTGAGGGGCGAGTCAGGATTCCCAAAATCATTAGCAATGGCGTAACAACTTCACCAACATAGACACCATAGCCAACAAACGCCGGGATACCCGCCGCGGTGAGCATGCCTTCGATACCGCCGATCCCACCGTGTACCTTGTGCCATCCGTGAAACAGCATCAAAACACTGAAAGAGACACGCAGAAGCAATTTGCCGAAATCGGGCTTATCTAATACTCGATTAATACTATCCAGCATAATTCACCTATCTATTTAGAGTTACTCGGGGGTAATACGAATCACTCTCAGATTAATCTGAGTCATTACCAATGAACACGTTGATCATTCAATACATTGATCTAGCGCAAGAAAAATATTATTCAAATAAATTAACTAAAAAAACAATATTTGATCAATTTATTTGCATTGATGATTTTTCTTCTTATTGCCAAATCAGTTTCCCCTTCTTCTCCTGTGTTTAAAAGCCCTGCTATAAAGGCTCTGCTGACTCATCGAGCCAGTTATGTTATAAGAACGCACTTGATTGCTCGTCATACACAATGAGCAATCATTCTCATTACTTATGGCTATCTAGGGTTCATCACTATGATCACGTTGCATACAAACCACGGCGATATCGTTATTAATACCTTCGCAGATAAAGCGCCGGTTACCGTAGAAAACTTTCTGAATTACTGCCGAGATGGTTTTTACGACAACACTATTTTCCACCGTGTTATCAATGGTTTTATGATCCAGGGCGGCGGTTTTGCACCAGGAATGGCGCAGAAAAGCACCAAAGAAGCGATTAAAAACGAAGCCAATAATGGCCTGAAAAACACACGTGGTACGCTCGCCATGGCACGAACCAACGATCCACATTCTGCTACTGCGCAGTTCTTTATTAATGTTGTCGATAACGATTTCCTGAACTTCCGTTCAGAGCGTGCCGATGGCTGGGGCTATTGTGTCTTTGCCGAAGTCACTGAAGGCATGGATGTCGTTGATAAAATTAAGGGTGTCGCGACAGGACGCAGCGGCATGCACCAGGATGTCCCCAAAGAAGATGTCGTGATCACCAGCGTTACCGTTAGCGAGTAATCGCGCCTACATGACGACGCTGTTCATTGCCGATCTTCATTTAAGCGTTCACGAACCGGCGATCACCGCCGGTTTTCTGCGTTTTTTACGCCGTGAAGCCATGAACGCCGATGCTCTTTATATTCTGGGCGATTTGTTCGATGCCTGGATCGGCGATGATGATCCGCAACCACTGCATGCAACGGTTGCCACAGCACTGCGCGAGCTGCATCAACATGGTGTTCGCTGTTATTTTGTGCACGGTAACCGTGATTTTTTGATCGGCAAACACTTTGCTCAACAAAGCAGGATGATTTTGCTACCAACAGAAACAGTGTTGGATTTGTATGGTCAGCGAATACTCATTTTACATGGCGATACGCTGTGTACTGACGATCCGGCTTACCAAAAATTTCGCCGTCGGGTACATAACAAATTCATACAACGTCTTTTTCTACTATTACCTTTGCGTTTTCGGCTCAACATAGCAAAAAAAATGCGAGCGGCCAGCCAATATGCCAACCAGAGCAAATCACAACAGATTATGGATGTGAATGCTGAAGAGGTGATCCGGCGACTCGACTATTATCAGGTAAACACGATGATCCATGGTCATACTCATCGTCCGAAGATTCATCAGATTGCGACTGAGCATATTCATGCACAGCGTGCCGTGTTGGGTGCATGGCATCACGAAGGATCGATGATCAAAGTGACCGGACAGAACATTGAATTAATCACATTCCCCTTCTGATTTTTTATTTCCGTTAATGCTTTTTCTCCCATTAGGTTAGTTTGTTATCACAGCATTAATCCGTATTTCAGGCTTACGCAACCGTTTTCCTTACTATAAGGTCATGGTATGCTCTACGCCCTTAACGCCAGCGCATTGTCCATCTGGCTGATGAGGTTACTCACGCCGCATCACGATCATGTAAAATCACAGGAGCTTTACAGGCATGTCATCCAACGTTGCCCCGGCTAAAATCGCCATCGTCATGGGTTCAAAGAGTGACTGGGCCACTATGCAGTTTGCGGCAGAGGTTCTCACCACGCTGAATATTGCTTTCCACGTCGAAGTCGTTTCTGCACACCGTACCCCCGATAAATTGTTCAGCTTTGCCGAGCAAGCTTCTCATAACGGCTTTGACGTTATTATTGCCGGAGCCGGTGGCGCCGCACACTTACCGGGTATGCTGGCCGCTAAAACGTTGGTTCCCGTGCTGGGTGTTCCGGTGCAAAGCGCCGCGCTCAGCGGTGTTGATAGCCTGTATTCTATTGTTCAAATGCCGCGCGGTATTCCTGTCGGCACCTTGGCCATTGGTAAGGCTGGCGCGGCGAATGCCGCCCTGCTGGCCGCACAAATTCTTGCTCTGCACGACAGCAATATCGCCACTCGCCTGGCAGACTGGCGACAGAGCCAGACCGATGAAGTGCTATCCAATCCCGATCCCCGGGAGGAAGCATGAAGCCAGTTTGCGTATTAGGTAATGGACAACTGGGCAGGATGCTGCGTCAGGCTGGTGAACCGCTGGGTATCGCGGTTTATCCCGTAGGTTTAGATGCAGAACCGGAATCGGTTCCTTTTCAAAACAGCGTGATTACCGCTGAGATCGAACGTTGGCCGGAAACAGCGCTCACCAATCAACTTGCCGCTCACACCGCCTTTGTTAACCGTGATATTTTCCCACGCCTAGCCGATCGCCTGACGCAAAAACAGCTGCTGGATTCATTGAATCTGGCAACTGCCCCCTGGCAGCTTCTTGCCAGCGAGGAGGAATGGCCCCACATTTTCACCACGCTGGGTGAACTGGCTATCGTCAAACGCCGCGTTGGTGGCTACGATGGCCGCGGTCAGTGGCGCTTACGCTCGGGTGAGCAGTCAACACTACCCGCCGACTGCTATGGCGAATGTATTGTCGAACAAGGCATTAACTTCTCTGGCGAGGTGTCACTAGTCGGTGCCCGCAACGTTCACGGCAAGTGCGTATTCTATCCGCTAACGCACAATCTGCATCAGGATGGCATCCTACGAACCAGCGTGGTGTTACCACAACCCGCCCGTCATCTCCAAGATCAGGCGGAACAGATGTTATCGGCCATAATGAACGAGCTGGAATACGTCGGCGTGATGGCGATGGAATGTTTCATTGTTGATGATCGTTTGCTGATCAATGAACTCGCACCACGTGTACACAATAGTGGACACTGGACGCAAAATGGTGCATCCATTAGCCAGTTCGAACTGCACCTTCGCGCCATTCTGGATCTGCCCATGCCTTCTCCGGTTGTCGGCACGGCATCTGTCATGGTCAATTTGATCGGCACCGATATCAATATCGAATGGCTGTCTTTGCCATTGGTGCATCTGCATTGGTATGAAAAAGAAGTGCGTCAAGGCCGAAAAGTCGGGCATCTGAACTTACAGGCTCAGGAAAACCTCCAACTTCAACAGACATTAGCTGCTCTAGCGCCCATGCTCCCTGAAGCGTATCAAAGCGGTTTACTGTGGGCACAGGAAAAACTGTCTGCTCGGTAATCGTTACACCTCAGATAACCATTTCACCGTTGTCTGAGGTGTCTAATTATTTAAAGTACGTCATGATCAAGCGAGTATATCGCCACAAAAATGAAAGCAACCATCGGAAAGGTAAGATAAAAAATCATTTTTTAACGTGACATCACGATGTTTAGGTTTATTATTTAAACATCATATTCTTTGTAATAGTCCTATTAATAATTACCGCCGTCATTTCAGTATCGAATAAAGCATCAATAAAGAGCCATTAAAAATAATTAAAATAAAGTATCATCATTGATATTTTATTTTCCGATTAATTTTATTAAAATAATCCCCGTCAATTCATTTATGTGATCGCCACAATATTATTCGCTGACCGCCACGATATAGAATGCAACCCACAAAAACAGTATTGACTCATCAGCATAATTATTATGCTCTGTTCGCTTTTTAAACTCTGTAACGGTAACTTTCCGCTACTGTAATTATATGTACTCTACACAATTCAGGTTTCAGAACAAAAACGCCAACGCGTTTTTGAATATCACATGCGATTTGAAGTATGACGGGTATAAACTGTGTTCACCGAGGAGACACAAGTATGAGCACAATTCAAGACAACAGTCAGGTATTAGAACAAACGTCAAGCTGGCGTAAAAGCGATACCGTTTGGATGCTGGGCCTCTATGGCACAGCGATTGGTGCCGGTGTGCTATTCCTGCCGATAAATGCCGGGATTGGTGGGTTAATCCCATTAATTATTATGGCAATTATCGCTTTTCCCATGACGTATTATTCCCATCGTGCTTTATGCCGTTTTGTATTATCTGGTAAAAAAGGTGGTGAAGATATTACAGAAGTTGTTGAAGAACATTTCGGCGCTGGCGCTGGGAAATTAATCACATTGCTGTATTTTTTTGCAATTTATCCGATTCTTCTGGTTTACAGTGTCGCAATAACTAATACGGTTGATAGTTTTATCACACACCAATTACATCTTCCCTCACCACCGAGAGCTGTACTTTCATTAATATTGATTCTTGGCTTAATGTTCATTGTTCGTTTTGGCGAAGCCGTCATCGTTAAAGCAATGAGTGTTCTTGTTTATCCATTTGTTGCAGTATTAATGCTCTTGGCTTTGTATTTAGTTCCTCATTGGAATACCTCTGTTTTTGAAAATATTTCACTTGCCAATAATGTCACTGGCAATGGATTACTGGCGACATTATGGCTAGCCATTCCAGTCATGGTTTTCTCTTTTAACCACTCCCCTATCATCTCTTCATTCGCTGTTGCGAAACGTAAAGAGTACGGAGATGAAGCGGAGAAAAAATGTTCACGCATTCTGTCCTATAGCCACATCATGATGGTACTTACCGTCATGTTCTTTGTTTTCAGTTGCGTATTAAGTCTGTCACCTGCTGAACTGATGGAAGCGAAAGCACAGAACATCTCTATTTTGTCTTATCTGGCTAACCATTTTAATAACCCGATCATGGGCTATCTGGCGCCGATTATCGCAACTATCGCGATCTCCAAATCATTCCTGGGGCACTATCTGGGGGCAGGTGAAGGCTTTAATGGCATGATAACGAAAGTGTTACGCAGCAGAGGAAAAACCATTGCCAACACAACACTAAACCGAATCACCGCCCTGTTTATGCTGATCACCACCTGGATCATCGCGACGAAGAATCCAAGTATTCTCGGCATGATTGAGACACTCGGTGGCCCGATTATTGCCTGTCTGCTGTTCCTGATGCCGATGTATGCGATTCAGAAAGTCCCCGCCATGAAGAAATATAGCGGTCAATTGAGCAACGTCTTTGTCACCATTATGGGATTGATTGCAATCAGCGCGATCGTTTACAGCCTGTTTGGCTAATTCGCTCTGATTCACTCATCTCAACACCGGTACGTTATATAAACACACGCGAGTCTATTCGAGTTGCAGGCAACGTTCTCACGTAGAACAACGAGCCTGCAACTTGAAAGATGATGCGTATATATGCCGATGTTTCTTAGAGGAAGTCGCTATGGTCAGCGTATTTGATATTTTCAAAATTGGTATCGGACCATCCAGTTCACATACCGTAGGCCCGATGAAAGCTGGCAAAATGTTTACCGATGATCTGGTCAGTAAATCACTCATTTCATCCGTAACGCGCATTGTTGTAGATGTTTATGGTTCACTATCTCTGACAGGAAAAGGTCATCATACCGATATCGCCATCATTATGGGATTGGCGGGGAATCAGCCGGACAGTGTCGATATCGATGCCATTTCCACCTTCATACAGCGAGTCAAAGATACCCAACGGCTCCCTATATTCGATGGTCAGTACGAAGTCAGCTTTCCACTGGACACGTCCCTGTGTTTCCAGCCAGAAAATCTGCCTCTGCATGAAAACGGGATGATCATTCGTGCCTATAACCAACAGGAAGTGGTTTACAGTAAAACCTATTATTCCATTGGCGGCGGGTTCGTGGTTGATCAAGAGAATTTTGGTAAAGTTCACCCGACAGAGGAAAGTGTGCCTTACCCCTTTTTCTCTGCACAAAAGTTACTCAAACACTGTCACGATAACTGCCTTTCCTTATCCGCGATCGTCATGAAAAACGAAATCGCGATGCACGGGCGTGACGCGATTGAACAGTATTTTGCTGAAGTCTGGAAAGTCATGCAAAACGGTATTCATCGCGGTATGAATACTGAAGGCGTGTTGCCAGGCCCTTTGCGCGTGCCGCGTCGCGCTTCTGCCCTGCACCGCTTGTTATTTATTAATGATCGTTTCTCTAACGATCCAATGGATGCCATGGACTGGGTGAACATGTTCGCGATGGCTGTTGCGGAAGAAAACGCCTCTGGCGGCCGTGTTGTGACCGCACCAACCAACGGCGCTTGCGGCATTATTCCTGCAGTTCTGGCTTACTACGACCATTATATTCAGCCCGTCACGCCAGAATCCTATCTGCGCTATTTCATGGCATCCGGCGCAATTGGTCTGCTGTATAAAATGAATGCTTCCATCTCCGGCGCGGAAGTCGGCTGTCAGGGGGAAGTTGGCGTAGCATGCTCCATGGCCGCCGCCGGGCTGGCCGAATTGCTCGGTGCCAATCCTGAGCAGGTATGCATTGCCGCCGAAATCGGCATGGAACATAACCTGGGATTAACCTGTGATCCCGTTGCAGGACAAGTTCAGGTGCCCTGTATTGAACGCAATGCCATCGCATCGGTAAAAGCCATCAATGCGGCCAGAATGGCCATGCGACGCACCAGCGAACCTCGAGTCTCTCTGGATAAAGTCATCGAAACCATGTACGAAACGGGTAAAGACATGAATGCCAAATACCGTGAAACCTCACGAGGCGGGTTGGCGATTAAAGTTGTGCTGTGCGAATAAACCGTACTACGGTTTACCATCAGCACCATGCTTTATCTGTGTCAAAAAGCACATCATGCCTGCGAAAGCAGGCATCTCTTGCCCTGCTCTCTTTTCAGATACAGACACAACCAATGAATATAGGGACGACGGATGGGGGAAATGAAACAAAGGCCAGCAGTTTACTGACCTAACGATTAACTGTTTTTACTTTTTTCATTCTCAGGCAACGACCAAATAATATTGTTTTCAGCCGCAGCAATGTACCAATCGACGGTACTACTCGATGGTTTTTTCACACTCTCATGTTTGGCAATCGATTTAGCGGGAAATGCTGCTGATTTCTTTCTAATACGCAGCGGCGTATGTTTTTTCTCACCACTGACCATGTTATTAAACGACTCAACTTCAGCGTCAAACAACACACCTTCCAATTGATGCAAGCGATTTAAGCCGCGCAGAATGCACAAAAGACTACTGAGCGTGATCGATTCCCCCATTTCAGCACGCTTGATGGTCGCAATCCCCAGACCGGCACGTTCAGCCAGATCGACCTGCGACAAACGTTGCTGAATACGGGCATTTTTTATTCGACGACAAAGCTCTGCAACGATGTCCTCTTCATTCATTGTGCTGAATCTCATTTTTCCTGCGCCATCCAAACGATGAAATTGCGTGCATTTTATCATCAGTTTTTCAAATGGCACGGGCAATTGATGTACGACACCAATAATCTTGATCTATGACATAAAAAAGGACAAAAACACCAGATAACGGCAGTTAAAGGACGTAAATATCAGGATTCATAATAGCTAAAGATAAAAAAACTTTTTCTTACCTTCTTTGCTTCATACTAAAATACCAAATAAAGACACAACTACAGACTTAACCAAAACGGCCCGTAATATAATCTTCTGTGCGTCGCTGTGTTGGTGACGTAAACAGATCATCTGTTTGATTATATTCGATTAGTGTCCCCTGATTGATAAAGGCGGTGTAATCGGAAACGCGCGCCGCCTGTTGCATATTGTGCGTCACAAGCACTAGCGTAAAGTGCTGTTTGAGCGTGCCAATCAACTCTTCAATCACCAGGGTTGAGATAGGATCGAGCGCTGATGTTGGTTCATCCAGCAGCAGAATCTCGGGTTCAATGGCAATAGCACGAGCAATGACCAGGCGCTGTTGCTGACCACTGGACAGCGTTAACGCATTATCACTGAGTCGGTCTTTCACTTCATGCCATAATGCTGCCGCGCGCAGTGCTTGTTCCACCGCCTCATCCAGCAGACGGCGATCTTTCACACCTTGTAACCGTAAGCCGTAAATCACGTTTTCATAGATAGATTTAGGAAACGGATTGGGGCGTTGGAATACCATACCGATCCGGCGCCGTAACATCGCCACATCCAACAGAGGATCGGTGATCGGCATGTCATGTAACCAGATCTCGCCCTCAGTCCGGCAATGATCAACCAGATCGTTCATTCGGTTAAAACAGCGCAATAACGTAGATTTACCACAACCGGAAGGCCCAATTAACGCCGTCACCTGATTTCTGGGAATACGCAGTGAAATATCGTTTAGTGCCTGCTTCTCACCATAGTACAAATTAAGATGTTTGACGGTCAGCGCTGTCTGCTCGTCGCTTAACTGGTGAACGTTCAACGGTAACGCCTTTTCCATCTGCATCCTCAATCCCATATCGCTAATTCCATCATTGCGCCTTACATTACATTCAAAACGATAGCGTACGATATTTCTCACGCAGTACATGGCGGATACCGATCGCCGCAAGATTCAGTCCCACCACAATCAAAACCAGTAGCAGTGCGGTGAGATACACTAACGGTCGGGCCGCTTCCACATCGGGGCTCTGAAACGCCAGATCGTAGATCTGGAACCCCAGATGCATAAACTTCCGCTCCAAATGAAGGTACGGAAAAATATCATCAACCGGCAGAACGGGAACGGATTTCACCACGCCAACTAACATGAGCGGTGCCGTTTCACCCGCTGCGCGTGCCACGGCGAGGATCAACCCGGTCATCATGGCAGGCACCGCCATCGGCAACACAACATGCCACAGCGTTTCCGCCTTCGTCGCGCCCAATGCCAGAGAACCATAGCGCACCGACATCGGAATTCGCGATAACCCTTCTTCCGTCGCAACAATCACCACTGGCAGCGTTAACAGCGCCAACGTCAGAGACGCCCAAAGTATGCCAGGTGTACCAAATGTCGGGTTTGGCAACGCCTCAGAATAGAAAAGTTGATCCAACGTACCGCCGATAAGATAGACAAAAAAACCTAACCCAAACACGCCATAGACAATGGATGGCACCCCCGCCAGATTGACTACCGCAATTCGAACCCAGCGAGTAAGAACATTTTTACCTGCATATTCATGTAAATACACCGCAGCAATCACACCCAGCGGCATAACGATGATCGACATCAAAATCACCATCAATACCGTACCAAAGATCGCAGGAAAGAGATGCCCAGCGCTGTTACCGTCAGGAGAATAATGAGTCAGCATATAGCCAGCTTGTTTACCCCAATGCCGGATTTTATCACCTAACCCCATCGCATTAGGAAACCAACCTTGTTCAATGTCTTTCAGTGGCACCAGATGAATCGCGCCATTCGCATCACGCAGTTGCACCTGGTCACGGTTAATTTCCAGATTCAACGCCGTCAATTGCTGTGATAGTTCATCAAAACGCCGCTGTAGCTCAATACGTTCAGCATTCAATCGCGCCTGACTCTGGCTATCAAACGAATTCGCCTGTCGCCGACGCCGTTCTTCCAAACGCAGCGATTCAGATTGCTGATTCAGTTTCGCCATTTCGCCAAGCCGGATGGACTGAGACATCGCCAGTAACCCCTGCACCTGCCCTATACGCCTCTGCAATGTGCCGGGTAAATCATCGGCCAATAGGGGTTGCCCATCCTCCAGCATCCCAGCCAGATAACCATAAGCCGTACCGTTATTTGCTCGCTTCAGCACCAGAATATCGACTGGCTGACTCATGCTGGCAATATCACGGGATAGCAATGTTCGGAAACTTTGCCCATGGATTTCACGCTGACCGATTTTAATCAGGTAACGCGTTTCTGGCTGTTCATGCTGTGCGGACGATAAACCTGCATTGTGGAGTTGTTGCGGCGATAATATTTGTTCTGCATAGATTTCGCCGATCAGAGCCCTTGTTTCCGTCGGTGCATCAGGTGGCACATCACCTTGCGTCACCTGATTTTGCAACGTCAATAACCAAACCGACTGTGGCCATAGATAGCGCATTCCCTGCCCGGCCAATAGCATAAAAATCGTCAGCATCGCCAATAAACTGATGCTGATCGATGAGGCTGTGAGCCATACCCATGGCCTGCCGGAACGAAACCAACGCCTCACGCATTTTCTCCTTCATCACGATAACGTTGTCGCAGCCGCTGACGAATGGACTCAGCCAGTGTATTCACGATAAAAGTGAAGACAAAGAGCGTTAATGCCGTTAGGAATAACACCCGATAGTGTCCACTGTTTGTTACCGCCTCCGGCATTTCGATCGCAATATTGGCCGCTAACGAACGCAAACCTTGTAACAAACTCTCATCCATAATTGGCGTATTTCCCGTTGCCATCAGAACAATCATGGTTTCCCCTACCGCGCGGCCAAAACTCAGCATTAGCGCCGCAAAAATCCCGGCGCTGGCAGACGGTAAAACCACACGCCACAGGGTTTGCCACGGTGTCGCACCTAACGCCAATGATCCTTGACTCAAGCGAGAAGGTACGCTGAATAACGCATCTTCCGCCAGTGAGAAGATCAAAGGAATCAACGCAAACCCCAATGCCATTCCTGCCACCAGCGTATTGCGTTGCACGAAATCATCCCCCAACCATTGATACAGCGGTTGACCAAACATCCAGATTTCCAATATCGGACTGAGCCAGCAACCAATCAGCAACGTCAGAAAAATCGTCGGCAACAGGAACACTGCATCCCAACCGGTGGGAAAACGGCGATGTACGCTATCAGGAAGGCGTTCAACCAGCCAACCGCAGCCCAACACTGCCAATGTCCAGAGGAACGGCATGATCAAAATGGCGGACAGATAAGTCTCCAGATGAGGAGCGAGCCAAATCGCAGCGACTAAACCAATCACTACCGTAGGCAGTGCGCCCATAATTTCCATTGACGGCTTGATCCAACGACGTAACGCAGGCGACATAAAATTCGCGGTATAAACCGCGGCGGAAAGTGCCAACGGCGTTGCAAACAACATGGCATAAATAGCCGCTTTCAGCGTTCCCAACATCAACGGCATCATGCTGAATTTAGCCTGATAGCTGTCATCCGCCGAGGTTGACTGCCAGATATATTCCGGCTCCGGATAGTTTTCATACCACAACTTTTGCCATAACCCTTGCCAACCGATATCCGGATACGGATTGTCAATCTGATAGGCTTGCCAGCCTTGCCCGGTTTCTACCAGCATGGCGCGGCCACGCTGAGAAAACGCCAATTGTTGTACATCGGCCGGTAACGTCTTCGTCAGCAGCGCACCGGATTGTTTACTGGCAAACAGCGACAAGTCTCCCTGCGACGTCAATACGGCAAAAACACGCCGCAATGCCTCGGTTGCCAGCAGAGATATTGACGCTGATTCAGACGGAAACTGTCGAATTTCCGTCAGTTCGACACCTTTATCTGTCGGTACATCAAACCACTGGCTGATGCGGCCGTCGGCAGACTGCACCAACAAAGATTGCCCGCCAGAAAGCAAAGACAGGCGCAGTGGACCGGGTACATTCAACTGATGGCTCTCTCTTAACCGCAACCCCGTTGATGCCCGCTGCCATAGGGAAATCTTTGTCCCTTCCAGCAGGTAAATCTGTTTGCCGTCTGGCGTGATCAATAGCTGTTCAACCTGCGCCCCCGACAATGCAACCTGCGCTTTCAACAGCACTTGGCTGTTATCCAATTCAGTCAGCACCAGTTGGTCATCCTGAGTCACTGTTGCCACTAACAGGCGATTTTCCGTGATAGCGGACACAGCCAGGTGGCGCAAGGGCTGCTTAGATAACCCCAGTGAGATCGGTTGCTCACCGTAAGGAAAGCGCCATTTCGCAGGCTGATCGTCTCGCAATGGTAGAACTGGTTGTACGATGCTAATCGTGCCGTCCTGTTGACCCAGCGCAAAAACGTGCTGCTCCCCATGACTTTCGGCAAGCTGAACCACCGACGAAGCCAGCGCAACTCGCGTCATCGGGTGACCGGAGACCAATGAGAAAAACTCACCGTAACCTTGCCGATCGATCCGAAAACCGGTTTGTCCGTTATCACTGATGCCTATCGCCAATGCTGGCGCACTGACCTTCAGCGCAATCGGCTTTTGCCCATGCATTGAAGGTGCAAAAAACAGCGGCGTCACCACATACAGCAGATAAAAGAAAATCAGCAGCAACGCCACCAGCACGAGCAAACCACTGCCTGTCACCACGCGGTGCGTCACGCGATCCACCCAGACGCGTTGGCGATCTTTATACTGTAATCTATTACCTATGTTTGCCATTAAGCTTGCCGTTAAGTGTGTGTCGTCCATCTATGTATGCATATTCTTCCGCAGAAAAAGCGGGTAGCATATGTTGCCTTTACACCCATAATATGACAATGGTAAGTCAACGGGTGTATTCAATTCTATCGTCATGAACACGCCATAATGTTGTTATACCTTGAGTCAAGTTGCAGTGATGTAGGCGCAGGCAATCATCATTGTGACCTGAAATCAACAGGGTAGAAGTAATTGGGTAGACAACAGCATATTAATTAAATGGAGTGATAATGAGTCAGGGCAAACTCTACATTGAGAAAGAGTTAAGTTGGCTGTCCTTTAATGAACGCGTACTTCAGGAAGCGGCAGATAAAAGCAACCCATTAATCGAGCGTATGCGCTTTCTTGGCATCTACTCCAACAATCTTGATGAGTTTTATAAAGTTCGTTTTGCCGATCTGAAAAGACGAATCCTAATCAATGAAGAACAAGGCTCGGATGGCAACCTACGTCATCTGTTGGGAAAAATTCAGGCCCGCGTACTCAAGACCGATCAGCTATTCGATAATCTCTATAACGAACTGTTACTTGAGATGGCGCGTAACCAGATTTTTCTGGTCAACGAACGTCAGGTATCCCCTAATCAACAAGAGTGGCTGCGAGAATATTTCAGGCAGTACCTGCGCCCGCATATCACCCCGATCCTCATTCTGCACGACACGAATCTGGTGCAATTTCTGAAGGATGACTATACCTATCTCGCCGTCGAGATCATCAGAGGCGATCAGATTAATTACGCATTGTTGGAAATTCCGTCAGACAAAGTCCCACGCTTTGTCAATTTGCCAGCGGAAGCCCCCCGTCGTCGGAAGACGATGATTCTGATCGATAACATCCTACGTTATTGTCTGGATGATATTTTCAAAGGCTTTTTTGATTACGATGCGCTCAACGCCTATTCGATGAAAATGACGCGTGATGCAGAGTACGATCTGGTCACGGAAATGGAATCCAGTTTGTTGGAATTGATGTCATCCAGTCTAAAACAGCGTCTGACCGCCGAACCGGTAAGATTTGTCTATCAGCGTGATATGCCGGATGCCATGGTGGCCATGCTACAAGAAAAACTGGGCATTTCTTCATTCGATTCCGTCATACCGGGTGGCCGTTACCATAACTTTAAAGATTTCATCTCGTTCCCAAATGTTGGCCGTGCCAATCTGGTCAATAAACCCTTGCCACGCTTGCGCCACACTTGGTTCAATCATTTCCGTAACGGCTTCGATGCCGTTCGGGAACGGGATGTACTGCTGTATTATCCGTACCACACCTTTGAACACGTGTTGGAATTGTTGCGTCAGGCCTCGTTTGATCCCAGCGTACTGTCCATTAAAATCAATATTTATCGTGTTGCTAAAGATTCTCGCATCATCACTTCCATGATTCATGCCGCGCATAACGGCAAAAAAGTCACGGTGGTGGTGGAACTGCAAGCACGTTTTGATGAAGAAGCGAATATTCACTGGGCAAAACGCTTGACCGAAGCCGGCGTTCACGTCATTTTCTCCGTTCCCGGCCTGAAGATTCACGCAAAACTGTTTTTAATCTCGCGTCGCGAAGGCGAAAACATTGTGCGTTATGCTCATATCGGCACGGGTAATTTCAATGAAAAAACTGCCCGGCTGTACACCGATTATTCCCTGATTACGGCTGATGAACGCATCACTAACGAAGTCCGACGCGTATTCAACTTCATCGAAAATCCTTATCGCCCGGTCACTTTTGAACACCTGTTGGTTTCCCCACAAAATTCACGCGACAAACTTTATCGTTTGATTGATAAAGAGATCGACAACGTTCAATCAGGGCTTGATGCTGGCATTACGCTAAAAGTTAACAACCTTGTCGATAAAGGGCTGGCTGAGAAACTGTATCAGGCTTCCGCTGCGGGCGTTAAAGTCAATTTACTCGTTCGAGGCATGTGCTCACTGATCCCCGATCTCCCCGGAATCAGTGAAAATATTCAGGTAACCAGTATCGTTGATCGCTATCTTGAACACGATCGTGTGTATGTCTTCCATAACGGCGGAGATGTGAAAGTCTATCTTTCTTCTGCCGACTGGATGACCAGAAACATCGATTATCGTATTGAAGTGGCTGTCGAAATGCTTGACCCCGTGTTAAAAAATCGGGTGTTGGACATTCTGGATATCTTGTTCAGCGATACCGTGAAAGCACGCGTGATTGATAAAGAATTAAGTAACCGCTATGTGTTACGCGGCAACCGGCGTAAAGTACGCGCGCAAAATGCCATCTATGATTATATCAAAGCGCTTGAGCAACCCGGAGATAAGCCTGAATAATGCCATTAACGAACAAAGATAAAGATACGGTAAAACCTCAGGAATTTGCCGCCGTCGACCTGGGATCCAACAGCTTTCACATGGTTGTCGCTCGCGTGGTAAACGGCGCGCTCCAGGTTCTCAGCCGTTTAAAACAGCGTGTTCATCTGGCCGATGGTCTGGATAGCAAAAATATGCTCAGCGAAGAGGCGATGGAGCGCGGTTTAAGCTGCCTGGCACTCTTTGCCGAACGTTTGCAGGGTTTTCCTGCGCTACACGTCTCTATTGTCGGTACGCATACCCTGCGTCAGGCGGCGAATGCACAAGAGTTTCTGCGTCGTGCCGCAGCCATTATCCCCTATCCAATTGAAATTATTTCCGGTCATGAAGAGGCGCGTCTGATTTTTATGGGCGTAGAGCACACTCAACCGGAGAAAGGCCGCAAGTTAGTTATCGACATTGGTGGCGGTTCGACTGAACTGGTTATCGGTGAAGATTTTGAACCCATGCTGGTTGAAAGCCGCCGAATGGGATGTGTGAGCTTTTCACAGCAGTTCTTTCCCCACGGAGAGATTAGCGAAACCAATTTTAAACGTGCACGATTAGCCGCCGCTCAAAAGTTGGAAACGCTGGCGTGGGAGTACCGCATCTACGGCTGGCAATATGCGCTTGGCGCGTCAGGCACGATCAAGGCTACACACGAAATTCTCGTGGAAATGGGAGAGAAGGACGGCTTAATTACACTAGAGCGTCTGGAGATGCTGCGTAACCAGATTTTGCAGTTTAAAAACGTGAAATCATTAAGCCTGCCGGGGTTACCCGAGGAACGCCAATCGGTTTTAGTACCAGGATTAGCCATCCTGTGTGGTGTTTTTGACGCACTGGCAATTAAAGAACTCCGCCTTTCCGACGGTGCGCTGCGAGAAGGTGTTTTATACGAAATGGAAGGCCGCTTCCGTCATCAGGACATCCGTATTCGTACCGCTCAAAGCCTTGCCAGCCACTACAATATCGATCGTGAACAAGCGCGGCGGGTAAAAGAAACCACCGAACATTTGTATGCTCAATGGGCAAAACAAAACCCCAACTTTGTACACCCACAGCTTGAAGCCATTCTAAACTGGGCTTCCATGCTTCATGAAGTTGGACTAAGTATTAACCATAGCGGTATGCATCGTCATTCATCGTATATTTTACAAAACACCAATCTGCCCGGCTTCAATCAGGAACAACAAATCCTGCTGTCGCTGATTATCCGGTTGCATCGTAAAGCCATCAAGCTGGAAGAGTTGCCACGTCTGAATCTCTTCAAGAAGAAACAGTATTTACCCATGGTTCAATTGTTACGTCTGGCAACGCTGCTGAATAACCAGCGACAGGCGACGACTACGCCGGAAACGCTAAGGCTACTGACCGACGATAATTACTGGACGTTGATTTTCCCGCACGGCTTCTTTGCTCAGAATACCCTGGTACAACTCGATCTCGAACGAGAGCAGGAATACTGGCAGGATATCACTGGCTGGAAATTGATTATCGAAGAAGAAAAAGCGTAATCAATCGGTCAACCACGCTGAGGTCGGGTAACCTCAGCGTGGTTGGCGATATCCCCTTTATCCCCATCTTATTTCAAGTTACTTATGCGTTGACTACTCCCCTACTTCACCCATCGAATTTATCGTAATCATTGAGATGATTTCCCCATACCACGCTTTTATAAAATTGCGCTTTCGATAATGATTTTATGTTTTTAATCGGTTTTTAATGAATGGGTTTAGCCGCCTGATTAATCGAGCGAATCATGGATTGTTTCGCCGTGTTTAAATGGTTATGCAGCGCAAGCGTTGCATCTAAATCGCTACGACAAATCAATGCGCTTAAAATCGTCATATGCTCATCGATCGCAATAATATTACGCTGTTTAAGGTCGCTTTCATCCCATTGATAGTGAAAGTGGAAAATGACGGAAATGATTTCAAGCGATTGATTAAAAAACACATTATCTGCTGCTGAAAGCAAAAGAGCATGAAAATCATGGTCCAACTGAGAAAACATACGAAAGCTGCTGCCGATGCTGTCACGTAATACACGATGGCGCTCCAGTAATGTTTTGGCCTGTAACCAGCGAGGATCGTTATCTGGCAAATTAAGGAAATGTTGCAGTGAATGGGTTTCCAACATCTCCCGTAATTCAAATAACTGCTCGGCATAGGCCAGGTCAAACTGCCTCATGCTCCATTGACCCCGCTTATCGTTTTGAATCAGGTTATAACGTCCAAACTTTAGTAAGTACTCTCTTACCACGACAGGGCTGACACCAGCGGCACGAGCCAACTGTAGTTCTGAAAAGGACTCACCGACACAAAGTTGCCTCTGGTTAATCATGGAGAAAAACGCCCGTTCGAAAATACGGCTCTGCTCATCCAGCGAGGCACTGGTGCACGAGAATCCATCGTGACGATCGGGGCGACGTACCATCAGATAGTCCCTGTTAACCTGAGTCAACACCCCTCTCTCCTGAAGATGGCTGAGAATATGACGAACGGTCGTACGGCTAATGTTATACATCTCTGCCAACGCGCTTTGCGAGGGGAGCGGTGAAGGAATATGCCCACGCGTCATGTCGTCAATAACCTGATTAATCACATTGTGGCGTAAGTTTTGCGAACGGCTCATTAGCGTCTCCTGTTTTTTATCTATTAAAACCCGATTTAAAACATTTTTATGAGCAGGGTTTCACAATTTAAGTGTCCAATTTCTTCGCAATTGTTTTTTTCGTCGATATCTGGAGCAACAAAAAAACAGGAGAGAAAAACAATGTCAATAATGAATACATTGGTCTGTCAGGAACCGAAAAAATTAATCTGGAAAAAAAGAGAAATACCGACGCCCAGTGAAAATGAAGCATTGGTAAAAATAAAAACGGTCGGCATATGCGGCACGGATATTCACGCCTGGGGAGGAAACCAGCCTTTTTTCAGCTATCCACGCGTTTTAGGCCACGAAATATGTGGCGAAGTGGTTGGTTTAGGTAAAAATATAAACCACTTAAAACCGGGTCAGCAGGTTTCTATTATCCCTTACGTAGCCTGTCAAAAATGTCCGGCTTGTTTAAGTGGGCGAACAAACTGCTGCGAGAACATTTCCGTCATTGGCGTTCATCAGGATGGTGGATTCTGCGAGTATATTTCCGTCCCCGTCAGTAATTTATTAGTGGCAGAAGGTATAGACCCACAAGCGGCAGCATTGATCGAACCTTTTGCTATAAGCGCCCATGCAGTGCGTCGCGCTGATATTCAACCGGGTGAACAGATCCTTGTCGTTGGCGCGGGACCGATTGGATTGGGTGCGGCAGCGATCGCCAAAGCAGAAGGTGCCGAGGTGCTCGTCGCGGATACCAGTGCGTTTCGGCGGGAACACGTTGTGAAAAATCTCGGGTTACCCGTTATCGATCCCTCCATCAGTGATTTCGATGCACAACTCCGCGCGGCTTTTGGCGGATCATTAGCACAGAAAGTCATCGATGCCACCGGTAATCAGCATGCAATGAATAATACGGTAAATCTCATACGTCACGGCGGCAGTATCGTATTTGTTGGGTTGTTTAAAGGTGACTTGCAGTTCTCCGATCCTGAATTTCATAAGAAAGAAACCACAATGATGGGGAGTCGCAATGCCACGCCAGAAGATTTTGCCAAAGTGGGACAATTAATGTCTGAAGGTAAAATCACCGCAGGGATGATGCTAACGCATCAATATGCGTTTTCCACACTGGCAGAAATTTATGAGCAGGATGTTATTAATAACCGCGAACTGATAAAAGGCATCATTACTTTTAGCCATACCGAGTAATGCCTCCTGAGCATTAAAAGCCATTATCACCCCACCGCCCAGCGAGTGGGGTAACATCATACGGTCGCCCATTATTTTCCTCGCTGACACGTTAATTCTATTTTCTCCTTACGACTAATCCCCTTTTCAGCCTGTGATTTCCTATTACGTTTCTTTTTACACTGACGAATCTCATCAGTTCGCCCAAAAAACCAGCGGCCCATCATCTCAAATAAAAGAAAATTAAAATCAGATAAAAAACAGTAAAAGACAATCTATGCCACGAAAACAGTAATGGATAGCATACGCCGCCATTTTTCCCTTTTATTATCCTCTTGTGTGATCTTCACATTTTCGCAACAGAATAAGAAAGTAAAATAATTTCGGTAAAATATCGTAAAAACAACGGATTATGCTGTGACATTCGCTCACTCATTTCGATGGAGCAAATGTCAGTAGATGGATATCTGCCCACCAGCAAAAGGAACAGCAGGGTTGTTTACGTTTCTAGAAAGATTGAACTTCTACACTGGAAAGAGATAAAGATATGATAAAAGCAATTGGAACATTGTTCACCGTATGTACCCTGGCATTCAGTCTGTTGGCTCCGATTAATGCGCAAGCCAAACCCCTGTCAATTAAAGTCGCTTATGAAAATAATCCAGGAGAACCGCTGGATCTGGTCATGCGACACTGGGCTGATTTATTAAAAGAGCGTAGCAAAGGCGAAATCACGCTGGTGCTCTACCCGAGTTCTCAACTTGGTTCAAAACAGGACGTAACAGAACAGGCCATGATGGGAATGAACGTCATTACGTTGAGTGACGTAGCCTTTCTGGCCGATTATGAACCCGATCTGGGCATCCTGTTTGGGCCTTATCTGACCGACGATCCGCAGAAACTATTCAAAATTTATGAAAGTGACTGGTTCAAACAAAAAAATGAAGCCCTGAAGAAAAAAGGCATTCATATTGTCATGAGCAACTACCTCTATGGTACTCGGCAGATTATCGCTAAAAAACCTATCCGCACGCCTGAAGATCTGGCGGGAATGAAAATCCGCGTACCCAATAATGTTATGCAGATTAAAGCTATCCAGGCGATGGGGGCCACACCGACGCCGATGCCATTGAACGAAGTTTATCCGGCACTCACTCAAGGTATGATCGATGGCGTAGAAAACCCGATCTCCGTACTACAGGGACAAAAACTGTTTGAGCAAGCGAAATACCTGTCGATGGTGAACTACCTGACCAATACCTCTGTGTGGGTGGGCGGAGAAGCCTTCTTTGGTAACCTGCCACAAGAGCAATTGGAAATGATCCATCAAACGGGCTATGAAGCGGGTTTGTATAGCCAAAAACTGACGTTGGAACGCGACGCCGAGATGTTGAAAAACATGGAAAAAGAAGGTGTTGAGGTGATCTATCCTGACGTAGAACCTTTCCGTAAAAAGGCGCTGGAAGTCTACTCACAGTTCCCTGAGTGGTCCCCTAACCTGTACGACACCATTCAAACACAACTTCAATAAGCAACATGAGGCTCTGCCGCCACGGTGTCATTACACCGTGGACTGGCACGTCACATTAAGGAGAGGTTCATGCGCATTTTTGGCAAGCTTGCGGAGATATGCGCCGCTTTAGCTCTGCTTATCCTGGTAGTCATCACCATTGCAGGCGTATTCATGCGCTATTTTATGGGGCAGCCCATACAATGGACCGAAGAAATGTCAGGGTTCTTAATGATTTGGGTTGTGATGCTGGGCGGCGTCGTTGCCGAACGTGAAAAAGCACACCTAACCATTCCGTTCGTTGTAGATATATTGCCAGTAAAAATCAAAACACTCGTCGCCGTGCTGGTTTCCATTGCCTCAATCGGCCTGCTTCTGTACATGGCATGGCTAGGTTATCGCTTGGCTGAAATGGCGCAATTCAAGGTGACACAAATCCTGAAAATTTCCTGGTTCTGGATCGATCTTGCCGTCCCGGTTGGCGCTCTCGCCACCGCTTGTTTTGCACTGTACTGGTTAATTGACGACCTGAAAAAGAATATCTCCCCGGAGGAAAAATCATGAGTTGGTTGTTAATTATTCCTATTATGATCGCCTGTCTGTTTCTTAACATGCGCGTCTATTTAGCGATGTTCGCCGGGATTATCTCCTACTTTTTATTCTACTCATCGGTTCCGCTGGAAATCGCCATCCAGCGCCTGATTGCGCCCACCCAGAGCCCATCATTACTGGCTATTCCGTTCTTTATTCTGCTGGGAACGTTAATGAGCTACACCGGTATCGCTGAACGTATTTTGCAAATAGCCAACGTATTGGTTGGGAAAATGCGTGGCGGGCTAGGTGTTTCCAATATTCTGGTCAGTACCATGATGGGTGGAGTCAGCGCGTCCAACCTGGCAGATGCCGCCATGCTGTCACGTATGATGGTGCCGGAAATGGAACGTAAAGGCTATAACCGGGCATTTGCCGCGGCCATCACCGCAGGCGGCTCGCTAGTTACGCCGATTATTCCACCGGGTATTGCACTGATTATCTACGGGCTGATTGCCGACGTGTCTATCGGCAAGATGTTTATGGCCGGTTTAGTGCCTGGTCTGCTTTGCGCCGTCGTACTGATGTTTACCGTTTATCTGGTTGCCAGAAAAGGGGATTTTAAACCTTCTCGTGACACCTGGCCGACAGGAAAAGAGGTCGTGGTATCGTTGGGCCAAGCCTGGCCAGCGCTATTCCTGATCGTGGCCGTTGTCGGCGGTATCCGCGCCAATATCTTCACGCCGACGGAAGCCGGCGCCGCCGCGGTGTTTATCGTTCTGATCATCGGTTTCTTTATTTACCGTAAAATGAAAGTATCAGACGTCGTAAAAGCACTGGGAGAAACGGCTCGTTCAACGGCATCGGTCATGCTGGTCATTATGGCCAGTGCCGCTTTGGGCTGGATCTTCTCAATGGAGCATGCAGGCGTTGCCGTTGCCAATTTTGTTACCTCGTTGACAGAAAACAAGTACATGTTCTTGTTGATCATCAACATACTGCTGCTAACGCTGGGCATGTTTCTTGAAGGGAATGCAATCCTGCTGATTCTCGTCCCCTTGTTAAAACCTATCGTCCAGCACTTCGGTATCGATCCGGTACATTTTGGCATCATCATGATCTTTAACCTTTCCATCGGGGCATTTACCCCTCCGGTGGGCACCGTGATGCTCTTGGTATGTAATATCACGCAGGTATCGGTAAGCGAGTTTTTCAAAAAATCACTGCCGTTGCTATTCGCGTTATTATTTATGCTGATGCTGGTTACCTATATCCCGGCAATCTCGTTGTGGCTGGTGTAAGACTCTCGTTGAGGAAATAATCAAACAAAAGGATAAATCACGACGCCTGTTACCACCGTGATTTATCCTGATAGCGCCATCACCAACGTAACCAATGAATGATTGATCTATTCTGATGCTTGTGTATAAATAAAAGACAGCGAATGTTCGCTTCCATTGGAGATTGACTGGTAATGTCCACGCTTGCCCACAAACGACGAATGTCCATGCGCCCTCGACGAAGTGGCTCTCGTATTGCTCGCGCCGTATTACTGATCAGTTTTGTTATTCTTTTAGGCCGCTTTGCTTACTCCACCATTAGTGCGTTTGCCCATCACCAAGACAAACAGCAGCAATTTGAACAACCCTTTACGCCAACAACCAGTGTGCTAATCAATCAAAAAGAATAGCGCTACACGCTGTAAAAACACGAAATTTTGACACTCCGTAAAGACACCTGAATTTTGTCATGTGCCGCACCTTTCTCATGCCTATAAATCATCCGCCTTTCTTAACCCTCTGAGTTTGCGCTACGTTTATCCAGCGTCTATAACATCGTTATACCGCCGTATAACAAACGCATGAAATAATCATCAGGCCAAACATTTCAATATATAAAGTGAACCTCATCCATGTCGACCGTAAAAAAACTTAGCGCCCAACGACGTCGCATTTCCCTTCTGTTATTGGAAAATAAGGCCTTGGTTGACGACATCCTCCGTCGACCATCTCATGAGATCGAAAAAGAACACCAGACTGGCGAAGAAAATAAACGATTACTCGATCAAACGGCTGAAATCTGCCAGTTGATTACGGAGCTCCATGCTGCTGACCTGGCTGATTTATTAGAATCTCTGCCATACGAGGAGCGTTTAGCCCTATGGCGTCTCATCCCGATTGAAAAACGTGGGCACGTTTTAATTGAAGTGTCGGATAGCATTTCTGACGACTTAATCGAAGACATGCCGGATAAAGCAATTCTCAGAGCGGTTCGTCTTCTGGATGTTGATGAACAAGCACAGTTATCGCGTCGTCTACCACGAAATCTGCTTGGCAGGATACTGACCGCATTAGAAGCCAAGCAGCGAGCACAGCTCAGGGAAGCGATCCATTACGACAAGGATTGCATTGGTTATCTGATGGATTTTAAGCTCGTGACCATCCGGGCTGATGTCTCCCTCGCCGCCGTCCAGCGTTATCTGCGTTATCGAAAATTCATTCCCGACTCTACCGATAAACTGTTCGTGACCGATAGAAAAAATACGCTGATCGGCGAACTATCACTGGCCGATATTTTACTCCATTCACCAAAAACACCGGTGTCTGCGGTAATGGAAACACGTCCACTGATGTTTCAACCCGAAGAACAACTGGAAGACGCCGCCGGAGCTTTTGAACGATACAATCTGATATCCAGCGCCGTCGTCGATAGCAAAGGAAAATTGATGGGTCGCCTGACGATTGAAGACATCGTCGACAGGGTGAATAAAGAAAGTGATAGCCACCTTCGCCGCTCTGGAGGATTGACGCCTTCTGAAGATGTTTATGCCCCCGTGTACAAATCGTTCCGTAACCGCTGGGCCTGGCTGGCCGTCAATCTTTGTACCGCTCTCGTGGCCTCGCGGGTTATTGGCCTGTTTGAACACACGCTATCTCACCTCGTGGCGCTGGCGACACTCATGCCGATTGTCGCCGGTATTGGCGGAAATACCGGTAATCAGACGATCACCATGATTGTGCGAGCGCTGGCGCTACATCAGCTAGAACACGGTAAAAAGTCTTACCTGCTGCTCAAAGAATTAGGCGTTGCGTTGGTCAACGGCATGATATGGGGCACAATAATGGGCCTGGTAACCTTCCTGCTCTATGGTAGCGCCGCCATGGGCGGCGTCATGATGTTGGCAATTCTGCTAAATTTGTTGCTTGCGGCACTGATGGGCGTCGCGATCCCGCTGATCATGATGAAACTCGGCCGCGATCCGGCCGTCGGCTCCAGCGTCATGATCACCGCCATCACCGATACCGGCGGTTTCTTTATCTTTCTGGGTCTGGCAACGCTGTTCCTGCTCCCTTGATAAAAGGCTTTAAATGAACATAAATGATTATTTAAGCAACATATAAGTTGTCATTTTATACAAATAAGTTAGTGTAGTTATAGGGTGAAAACTGAGCAACGTGGCGGGATGCCAAATGAAATACTCTGAATTCAGACGCTGGCTTCTGCAACAAGGCGCAGAATTGACTAAAGCATCGGGAGGTGGGAGCCACCTTAAAGTTAAATTAAACGGAAAAGCATCCGTTCTGCCTTTTCATGGCGCAAAAGAAATACCTGAGCCTCTTCGTAAGAAAATCATGAAAGATTTGGGGCTATGATACTTAAGGCTTACCAGCCAATTTGGCTATCTCATATACCAAACTTCCGTAAATTCAGCGAATTGGTTAGAAGAACCACTAATATGATTAAGTCGATACCACTATATATCCTAAATAATTCAAGTTTCAGGAAGGCGGCAAGCGAAGGAATCCCGATGAGCTTACTTGAGTAAGTGATTCGGGTGACTGAACGTAGCCAACGCACATGAAACTTGAAGTATGACGGGTATAATTTATGTAAGTGCGATTTTCGTGACATCGGGGGGAACCCCATTTAGAGGTAAAAGTATGTTCAACTATCCCGTAAAACTGGAACTCGACGAAGCAACCGGACAATACGTGGTTTCTTGCCGCGATTTGCCATTAATGAATTCGGTTGGTGACTCCGTTGACTCAGCCCTTCTGGAATCTGTTGACGGAATTGTTACCGCCATAGCCATCGAAATTGAAGAACGCCGCCCTGTTCCTTACGCTAGCGTGCCAATAGCGGGAGAGCACGTTGTCACGATCCCAGTATTAGTGACGATGAAGGCTGCATTACATAATGCAATGATTGAAACAGGAACGCGTAAAGCTGAACTTGCCAGACGGTTAGGCCAAAAAGGCCCGCAAATTGATCGCCTTTTGGACGTTGAACATTCATCAAAAGTTGAAACGATAGAGTTAGCTCTGCGCCAGCTTAACCGTAACGTTAATGTTTCTATTTCCCCACAGGCTCGACAATAAACTGAGAAAGGTGAGGTTCCCCTCACCTTCTCAGTCAGAATTTAGTTCAAGCGACCAGCACCGCCGGATGCCTGACACAGATAGATGGACGGTTGAAGCCCGGTGCGCGCCGGATATTCACGTTCAATTACCTGTTTGACTTCATCAGTCAGTGCCGAAGGGATAAGGGCGACAATACAGCCCCCAAACCCACCGCCGGTCATGCGTACACCGCCCCGCTCACCGACATAATCCTGAATCAGCGCAACTAACGTATCGATCGGCGGCACGGTAATTTCAAAATCGTCGCGCATGGAGACATGCGATTCAGCCATCAGCGTAAACAACCGGAGGGCATCCTGACGAGCCAGCGCATCGGCCGCTTCAAGCGTGCGGCGATTCTCGGTAATCACATGTCGAGCACGGCGTACTGCCACGGGGTCCAGTCCCTTGAGTCCTGCTTCAAACTGAGACAGCGAAACATCGCGCAGCGCCTTGACGTTAAAGTGGCGCGCAGCCTCTTCACACTGCTGGCGACGCGTATTGTATTCGCTGTCAACCAAACCGCGACGCACGTTGGAATTCACGATCAAGACATCGAAACCCTCGAGCATACGGACAGAATGCCCTTCCAGCGAGCGACAGTCGATCAACATCGCCTGCCCTGCACGCCCTTGAGCGGAAATAAACTGATCCATAATGCCGCAACTACAACCCACAAAATGGTTTTCCGCCTGCTGACCGTTTAACGCCACTTCCAGTTGGCTAATATTCAGATGATTCAGTTCCTTAAACGTCTGTCCAATCACCACTTCCAGAGACGCTGATGAACTCAGCCCTGCACCAGAAGGCACGTTGCCGGAAACCACCATATCCATACCACTGAGTGGCAAACCACGCGCCAGCAAAAATTTCACCGTACCACGGATATAGTTCGCCCAGGTGTATTCAGGGTGAGGCACAATCTCTTTAGCGAGATCGAATTCATCCTGTTGGTTGTCAAAATCCACCGCGACTACCTGCACGATGTCATCTTGACGCACTGCCGCACTGACCACCGTCTGGTAATCAATCGCGCAGGGTAAGACAAAACCATCGTTATAGTCGGTATGTTCGCCAATCAGGTTGACCCGACCGGGGGCCTGAATTGCTGCATGCGGCGCGTAGCCAAACAGACGGACAAAAACAGACTCGACTGACTGACGCAGAGAATCAACACGGCTCATAAAACGCCCTCAAATTTGTTCACGAAAATGGACATCACTCACGCTACGTAAGCGTTCAGCGGCCTGTTCTGCCGTTAGATCGCGCTGCGCTTCGGCCAGCATTTCATAACCCACCATAAATTTACGTACGCTGGCGGAACGTAACAACGGGGGATAAAAGTGAGCATGCAGTTGCCAATGCGTATTGGCATCACCGTTGAACGGTGCTCCATGCCATCCCATCGAATAAGGGAACGAGCACTGGAATAAGTTATCGTAACGACTCGTCAGTTTTTTCAGGATCAAAGCCAGATCATTACGTTGAATGTCGTTCAGTTGCGGTAACTGCTGCACAATAAATTTGGGTAACAGCAATGTTTCAAACGGCCAGGAGGCCCAATAAGGAACAACCGCTAGCCAATCGTCCGTTTCAACAACAATACGTGAGCCGTCGGCCTGTTCACGTTGCACATAATCAAGCAGGAGTGGCGTACCGTGACGGGCGAAATAATCTCGTTGCTGCACATCCTCACGTTGCACTTCATTCGGCAAAAAATCATTTGCCCAGACTTGCCCGTGAGGATGCGGATTAGAGCACCCCATCATCGTGCCCTTGTTTTCAAACACCTGAACCCACGGATAGCGTTTACCCAGTTCCGCCGTTTGTTCACTCCAGGTATTAATCACGGCCTTTAGCGCTGGCAATGAGAGTTGCGGCAAGCTTTTACTGTGATCGGGAGAAAAACAGATGACGCGACTCACGCCACGCGCTCGCTGCACACGAAAAAGATCATCCTCGTTCGATGGCGTATCGGGGGTATCCTCCATCAGTGCCGAGAAATCATTGGTGAAAACAAAGGTGCCCTGATAATCCGGATTGATATCGCCCGTAATGCGTTTATTGCCTGCGCACAGGTAACAGCTAGGATCGTAAGACGGTGGCGTCGAACGCTCAGGTTCATCCTGCTGGCCTTGCCAGGGACGCTTGGCGCGATGTGGCGAAACCAGCACCCATTCGCCCTTCAGGGGATTAAATCGGCGGTGCGGATGTTCAGTTGGCTCAAACTGCATAAGCTCTTCCTCAGAATACAAATAGGCCAGGAAACCACGACGTCAGCCATTTCCCACCAGATATCTACGTTGCCGTTTTTTTTCCAAAAACGACATGCGCAACAAGGCAGCACTGCCTTTATTTTGTAACCAGTTTCACTCAACAAAAAACAGAAAAAACCAGTAAGTACGAGAGTGAAATAAAAAATAATTTATTCGATCATCGTTTAAGTGTAAACGGTTACCCTCAATGTAAACCTCAAAATAGCCTTTGGGAAGGTACAACGTCGCGAGGATTATTGACACCGATCACATAAGCAGGGTCTGAGTACCACAAAGTCAGAGAGGAATAGGTAAGATCAATAGAAATCTGTCTGTTTTAACAAAAACACGCTCTCTGTTTTTTCACCTAATTCATGCGTTAAGCGATATCATACGATAATGCTTTCACCGCTCAGGAATGCTCAATGGCAACAATAAAGGACGTCGCCCGTCTGGCCCGTGTATCAGTGGCAACGGTTTCACGAGTGATTAACGATTCGCCAAAAGCCAGCAGTGCCTCACGAGAAGCCGTTCATCAAGCGATGGCTGAATTACAGTATCACCCTAACGCCAATGCTCGAGCGCTGGCTCATCAAAGCACGGAAACGCTGGGCATTGTGGTCGCGGACGTTTCCGATCCGTTCTTCGGTACAATGGTGAAATCCGTAGAACATGTTGCGCAGGCGGCAGGAAAATTTTTGCTTATTGGAAACGGTTATCACAATGCCGAGCAGGAGAAAAAAGCGATCGAACAATTAATTCGTCATCGCTGTGCCGGACTGGTGGTGCATGCCAAAATGATTGCCGATCGGGAACTAGAGGCATTAATGAGCCATATACCCGATATGGTGCTGATCAACCGAACACTGCCAGGCTATGAAAACCGTTGCGTTGCGCTGGATGACCGTTATGGCTCATGGTTAGCAACCCGTCATTTAATTCAGGAAGGGCATCAGAAGATTGGTTTCCTGTGTTCGAATCACCAGATTTCTGACTCATCCGATCGTTTACAGGGATATAAGGATGCATTACGTGAGCACGGCATTGAACCAGATGAACGTCTGATTTCACGAGCAACCCCCGATGAACCAGGGGGAGAATCCGCCATGATGGCATTGCTGAGTCGCGGAGCAAAAATGACGGCGGTGGTGTGCTATAACGACTCGATGGCGGCGGGTGCGCTGTCCGTGCTGAGTGATAACAGCATTCATGTCCCGCAGGATATGTCTGTGGTGGGGTTCGATGATGTTCTGATTGCTCGCTACCTACGCCCCCGACTCACCACCGTACATTATCCCGTATCGGCGATGTCCATACATGCGGCAGAATTGGCTATCTCACTTTCTCAGGGAACGCCACTCAAAGAAACGACAAACCTATTCAGTCCGACGCTGGTTCGCCGCCATTCTGTCAGTGCACCACCACGCAATCAGTAGGGGCCAATATTGACGGAAACCACGTCATTTTCCAGCAGGCTTAATGAGGTGCGTAAATATATCGAATGCTTTTTCGATTCACACAGAGAAAACTCGGCTAATGACTGTCCGGGTTTTCATCATGATATACCCAAAATAATTCGAGTTGCATGAAGGCGGCAAGTGAGGGAATCCCGATGAGCTTACTCAAGTAAGTGATTCGGGTGAGTGAGCGCAGCCAACGCACAGGCAACTTGAAGTATGACGGGTATAAATTGATCGAAGGAAAAGGATTGAACCAACTACAGAGCAATCACATTAATGAGAATATTATTTGAATGCAGACAAACTTTCCTCTACATAAAGATAGGCAATCCCCATAATCTGTTGCTGACGTGTCAGTTGACCAAACGCTATTTTTGTTGCATTTTTTTTAATATTATTCGCGGGGTCGAAAGGATTCACCACCACATGGCGAATAATCATTTCCAACCATTTATCACCAAAACCACAACTGCCACCATAGAAAAGAATTTGATTAATATTCAATACATTAAGAAAGTTATATAAACTAATTCCGATGGCATTCGCCCCCTCCTCTACCAGTTTATGAATAATGGGCACACCGTCGTTCCACATGTTAATAAGCTGGGCGGTATTAAAATGTTCAATATCATACGTATGAGAAATCGGATGCTGCTTTAATCCTACCCGAGCTTGTTTTTTTATTGCACTAAGTGAGGCGATTGTTTCAAGACATCCATATCGGCCACAGCTACACGCCCTGCCATTCGGGTTGATAATCGTATGACCAATCTGACCACTTCCATGGAGGCTGCCGCGATAAATAACATTATTGATGACAAATGATGAGCCAATACCGTAATCGACATTAATTACGCAAAAATCTTTTTTTTCATGATAACCCTGCCATTTTTCTGCCAAGGCTAGCATCACACAATCATTATCCATCATGACCCGACATTTTAGCCGCTCTTCGAGCAAATATTTTACTTCAATGGGTTCTTTCCACGGAGCTTGCGGCATCGTCTGTGAAACACCGGTTTCTGGATCAACCTGACCGTGCATCGCAATAGCCAAACGTATTTTTTTATCGGGAATATTTATCTGGCACGTTATATAGGCCTGAACAATTGCCTCCAACAACGCTTGCGGTGTAGGTGCATCAATTATTTTATGTGTTAATTCACCCATTGGTGAAATTTCATGATCTACCAATTGGCTTTCAATCGTTGTTGGCGTGACATTCAGACATAATGTTATTGGATTTAATTCAGGAAGCATGTAGCTCCCACTGCCAATTCCTCTATTACTTAAATTAATGTCTGAATGACGTACATAGCCCTCACTCAGTAACTCTTCCAGGATGTTACTAACAGCAGGGATGGTCAGGTCTGTTTGTTTGGCGATCAATGATTTTGTCACTTTTTTCTCTCTCCATATCAATGACATAATCAATTCTTTGTTTAATTGTCGCATTCTGAAATTGTTAAGACCGACCTCAATCATACAGTTAACTCTCTTAAGTTTAATGCGTGATCGTAACGAATTACGCAACAAAAAATATTGTTTAGAGTTTCATTATACCGAGGATAACTTACATTTTTTAGTGGAGAATTAAAAATGTACAGTAAAGTAATCGTCCGGCAAGAAACGATTAAATTACCAACCTGGACAACAGATAAAGAAGATCCTAATCCAATGTTTCTTGAGAAACGTGTTTATCAGGGATCGTCTGGTGCTGTTTATCCCTATGGCGTTATCGATACATTGACGGGTAAATGTGAAGAAAAAGAATATAACGCTATCTGGCTTGAAAATGATTTTATCCGGGTCATGCTACTTCCTGAATTAGGCGGTCGTATTCATCGCGCTTACGACAAAGTGATGCAGCGCGATTTTGTTTATTATAATGAAGTGATAAAACCAGCGCTTGTCGGATTAGTCGGTCCCTGGATTTCCGGCGGAATTGAATTTAATTGGCCACAACATCACCGCCCAACCACATTTATGCCCGTCGACGTCAATATTCATGAAAATGAAAATGGCTCATGTACGGTTTGGCTCGGTGAGCTTGAACCTATGCGCGGTCTTCAGGTCATGACGGGCTTTACCTTATATCCAGAAAAAGCATTAATTGAAATTACAGGCAAAGTGTTTAACCCGAATGCGACACCGCGCCATTTTCTATGGTGGGCTAATCCGGCGGTAAAAGGTGGCGATGATCACCAAAGTGTCTTTCCACCGGATGTCACGGCCGTCTTCGACCATGGACGGCGTGATGTCTCCTCTTTCCCGATTGCACACGGCACTTACTACAAGATCGACTACTCTGCCGGTGTTGATATTTCCCGTTATAAAAATATTCCCGTTCCTACCTCCTACATGGCGGATAAATCAAATTACGACTTCGTCGGTGCCTGGCATCATGGCGAAAACGGCGGGCTACTGCATATCGCCGATCACCATATATCACCAGGGAAAAAACAATGGACCTGGGGATACGGCGATTTTGGCCAGGCATGGGATAGAAATCTCACGGATGAAAATGGGCCATATATTGAATTAATGACGGGCGTATTTACGGATAACCAACCTGATTTTACCTGGCTGGCCCCTTACGAAGAGAAAGTGTTTGTACAAAATTTCCTTCCTTACGGTCAATTAGGGACATTACAGAATGCCAATACTCAAGCGGCAATAAAACTGGAACGAGGCCATTCAGCTATACACATTGGCGTGTACGCCATCGAGCCATTGACCGATATTCGAGTAATATTAAAAGATGGCGAAAAAGTCATTTGGGACACCCCATTATCACTTGAGCCCGCCACCGCATGGTCACACGATGTCGTGGGTGAGCATACTCAGCGTTTGACGCTGTCTCTGTCAGACAGCGCCGGAAAAGTATTCCTCTCATACCTTGAACATATTCCAGAGGAAACACCACTGCCCTCACCTGCAACAGCGCCAGCATTGCCCGCAGAGTTGATAAGCTGTGACGAGCTCTTTTTTATTGGTCAGCACCTCGAACAATATCAAAATGCCAGTCGTTCTCCGTTTGATTATTACCAACGCGCCCTTGAGATCGATCCTTATGACTATCGTTGTAATGTGGCATTGGCCTCGCTCGAATTTAATCGAGCAAATTGGGTAGAAACAGAAAAATATGCAACCAATGCGCTTGTTCGCGCCCATAAGCTTAATAAAAATCCGAAATCCGGTGAAGGAAGCCATTTATTGGCTTCGGCATTAGAGAAACAGGGAAAACACCAAATCGCTTATGATCATTATTTCAAATCGAGCTGGAGTGGAGACTGTCGCGATTCTGCCTTCTACAATCTTGCCAGACTTGAATGTATCAACGGAAATATTGATAAAGCGCTCGATTTTTGTAAACAAAGCCTTCGCTTTAATGGCTGTAATAATCTGGCCATGGGCTTATATGGGCTGCTGTTGGGTAAAGCAGGGAAAGACGAGGCGGCAATTCGCTATATCGATGAACAACTGGCTGAATACCCGCTCAGCTATGTATTACATTATGCCCGTTACTCCGTTGCCAGAGATTCAGACTCATTAAGCAGGTTAATCACGATCGCCAATCATCGTGGGGTCAATTCCTCGATTCTTGCTGGTTGGCTTGTGAATCTGGGTATGGCTAAAGAGGCCTATGAAATATTAACGCTACTTGATAACCATGAAACGATGCCTCTGTTATGGCGGGCTGCATTAACTCAGGATCATACTGAAAAATCCGAACTGGTTGCTAAAGCTCAGCGCAATTTTGCATTAAAAGTTCGTTTCCCTAATCTTATTGAAGAAGTTGATATGCTTCGTCAGTTGGCAGATCACGGCTTTGCTCAATATCTCTTGGGATGCTTCTATTACAGTAAGAAGGTCTACGATAACGCAGTAAGTTGCTGGCAATTTGCTCTTCAACGTATGCCAGACTTCGCCCCCGTTCACCGTTTATTAGGCATCTGGGCATGGAATAAACAAGGTGATTTCAAGCTGGCAGAAAAATATCTGCAACAGGCCGTTACATTAGAGCCGAACAATGCGCGTTTGCTTTTTGAACGTGACTATTTGTACAAAATAAATGGAAAGTCGCCAGCATTCAGGCTCGATGCACTTAACGATAAAATCGCTATCGCGTTAATGCGAGACGATCTCACTGCGGAATTATTAAATTTATGGAACATACAGGAACAAACCGATATTGCCGCCAAAGTCCTTGCTGAGCGAAAATATCACCCCTGGGAAGGAGGGGAAGGAAAAGTCACAAACCAATATTTAATCAATAAACAGCGTCAAGCGATTGCGGCGATAACGTGTCGCGATTGGCATCGCGCCCGCGGTTATTTGCAAGCGGCATTAATCTACCCACTTAATTTAGGTGAAGGTCGTCTGGCCGGGCAGAGTGATAATGATATCTGGTACCTGTTGGGCTGGTGTGCCGCACAACAAGGAGACATCGACCAGTCTGACGCGGATTATCGCCACGCAACAAAAGGAGGCTCCGACCTTGATGCTGGCCGCTATTATAATGACCAGCCCGTTGACTATTTATTTTATCAAGCCATGGCTTATAAAAAACTGGGGCAACTCGATAAGGCAACCGACATGTTCAATGGATTTATTACCTGGTCTAATGAACATTACGATGAAAAAGTAAAAAGTGATTTTTTCGCCGTTTCTTTACCTGATTTGGTTGTTCTGGATAATGATGCGCAAAGCAATCATACCCAACATTGTATTTTTGTCCGCGCATTAGGCCATTTAGGCTTAGGTGAAACGATCAAGTTCAATGAATGTATTGATACATTACTTGAAATGAATCCATCACATGATAAGGCGCATTTAATTCGCTCCGCCTTTGAAGCAAACCTTTATAACTAAGATAAGAGGGAATATTCCCTCTTCTACTCTACCCTGAGTCATTCAAGTTTCAGGATAAAAATGGCAACGTGTTTTTGAACAGCGATTACGCGTCCCCTACAGGGTGTAGGCTCATGGATGAGCCGAGTAACAAACGCTGCCAATGCATAGGAAATTTGAAGTATGACGGGTATATCAAACCGTATAAACATCAGAGGAATGGATATGAAAAAAGATCCACATCAATTGCATATGGGCTATGTCTGGATGATATGCCTTGTTGCAGCATGCGGGGGATTGCTCTTTGGCTTTGACTGGGTTGTCGTAGGCGGAGCAAAACCATTTTATGAAGCCTATTTTAATATCACCGATCCCGCAACCTCGGGCTGGGCAATGAGTTCAGCCTTAGTCGGTTGTATTTTCGGTGCAGTCATTGCCGGATGGTTAGCAGATAAATTCGGACGAAAATTGCCGCTTATTTTATCTGCATTTTTATTTACAGCATCTGCATTAGGTATTGCGCTATCGGCAAATTTCGATGTCTTTATTATTTTCCGTATTATTGGCGGGCTTGGGATCGGTATCGCATCTGCTATTAGCCCGCTTTATATTGCAGAAGTCAGTCCATCGGAAAGAAGAGGTAAATTTGTTGCCGTTAATCAATTAACGATTGTGATTGGCGTTCTGGCGGCACAAATTATTAATCTTCTTATTGCCCGCCCAGTTGAATCCGGGGCGACGATGCTTGATATTCAGCAAAGCTGGAATGGGCAACTAGGATGGCGGTGGATGTTTGGGGCTGGCGTGGTTCCCGCTATCGTATTTTTACTACTCATGTTTATTGTTCCGGAATCACCACGCTGGCTTGTTCGCGCAGGTAAAGAACATCGGGCCAAAGCGATGTTGTCCAGAATCGGCGATAGCCACTATGCCGACGAAACATTTAATGAAATCAAGGCATCGGTTGGTTCTGACGCCAATGCTAAAAAAGTTAAACTCGATGCGCTTTTTGAAAAAAATGTCAGGCCCATCATTATCATCGGGATGGTCATCGCTATTTTTCAACAATGGTGTGGCATTAACGTTATTTTTAATTATGCGCAAGAAATCTTTGCCTCAGCCGGTTTTGATATCAACAGTACGCTTAAATCAATTGTGGCTACGGGCCTCATCAACCTTATTTTTACGGTTATTGCCTTACCGCTAGTGGACAAAATTGGTCGAAGAAAATTAATGCTAATCGGTGCTGGAGGGCTAACCCTGATTTATGGCTTCATTGCTACCGCCTATGCCACAGGCGTGTTGGGATGGCCGGTTTTATTATTAGTGTTAGCGGCTATCGCGGTTTATGCGCTGACACTCGCCCCCGTCACATGGGTTCTGCTCTCTGAAATTTTCCCATCCAGAGTTCGCGGCCTGGCGATGTCAGCAGGAACACTGGCATTATGGGTAGCGTGTTTTGTACTGACCTACACATTCCCATTGCTCAATGCAGGCCTCGGTGCAGCAGGTAGCTTCTTGTTATATGGGGTTATCTGTGCATTAGGTTTCGTCTTCATTTTCCACAAGATACCGGAAACGAAGGGAGTCTCACTGGAAGCACTGGAGCAAAAAATGCTCAGCGCCGATCCGGTAAACGCGAAACAACAGACGACAAAACAAACATACTAATATGGATATCTATACGCTGGAAAACCCGTGCTTAAGGGCACGGGTCACATCGCAAGGCGCATGTACGCTCAGCCTCGAAACCGTGCCAAATTCTGCGGCTATCTTAAGGCCATGGGACGGCAGCAAAAGCTGGCACCCGGCGGACTCCGCGATGTTCCCCATGCTCCCTTTCGCCAATCGCATCGCCGGTAATCGTTTTGTCGTAGGGGACCGTGAATATCATCTGCCTAAAAATGAGTACAACGATCCATTCTATCTCCATGGCAATGGGTGGCTAGCTCATTGGGATGTCTCTTATCACGATGAAACAACTCTCGTATTTTGTCTGAAATCAGCCACATTAGCGGGTTACGAATTCACGGCTGAGCTGAAATATTCATTGCACAATGATGAGTTTCATACCGAAGCAACACTCATCCATACCGGAGCCCATCCGATGCCCTATGGCATCGGTTTTCACCCTTATTTTTTACTGTCACCGGAGGACCGTGTTCAGTTTTCATCCACTGGATTTTGGACTGAGGATGAACACCACCTACCGGTTGAGTGGTATACACATGACCATAAGGCGGGTTTAGATTTTTCTACACCTTTGAGCCCGTCAGGACGCTGGATTAACAATGGTTATTCCGGTTGGAACGGCGTGGCTAACATCGTGAATGACCAGCATCATATCGCGATGAGATGCGATACACCGTGGCTAATGGTCTTTCAGACCCATGATGGCGGATTTATCTGCCTTGAACCGCAGACTCATCAGGTCAATGCCCACCACGCGCCGGGCAGACCGGGACTCAGAATGCTCAATAAAGGCGATTCACTGCATTTAAAGATGGTTATCAGTGTTTCTGCTCATCGCACGTAGCTTTGAATAAGGATAATAGAAGGACTCACTCGCTAATAGCCGATGAGAAAATAGCTATTGCCGCATTTTTGTCTGGCGACATCACAATTCAAAGATATCGTTATCGAATATCGTGTCATCGTATCCGTACCCGCTAGACTCAATAGCGTTTTCATTCAGAAATGACGCAAGCCAATCACACAATCGGTTTGCCATTCCAACAAGGTGACAGCGATGGGAAGAATCCATAACTTCAAAAAATTGTTTGCATCCATGCTTGGCAAGAAGCAAATCGCAGATATTGAGATGACTTCGCCGCTGGATAAAGAAAATTTGCAGCAGTTAGTGAGCGCCTTTGGGGGTAAAGAGAACATTATCAGTCTGGATGCCTGCATTACCCGACTACGTGTCGAAGTGGACAATCTACGACTAGTCAACAGCGATCATCTACAAAAGCTTGGCGCTCGGGGCGTGATTATTGTCGGTCACCAGGTGCAGGCCATCTTTGGCAGGCAGTCCGATAATCTGCGACAAGAATTGGCAGACTGGTTCGACGCGGACGATACCCCAGACCATTAACGCCACAATACCTCTCAAAACATCCAGTGTACGAAGGCCACCGCGCTTCGGCGCTGGATGTTTATCGCCACAATCAACCTGACCAGGATTAAATAACGGGGTAGGCCATTCAGTTTAGGCGCTTTCTCAAGATATAATTATGGTTTTGCGTTCTTTATCTCATTTTAGTGTATGCGTTACATAGAATGATGTGAAAAAACCTATCAGACCTCACATTTGGAGCACTCATGTCGCTATCCCATATTGCGCAATTTATTTTGGCGTTAGTTGTCGTTGCCGTTCTGGCGCTGCTGATTTGCCGGGATCGTAAAAGCATCCGTATCCGCTTTATTATTCAACTGTTAGTGATTGAGATCCTGCTAGCCTACTTCTTCCTCTATTCTGATGTCGGATTAGGCGCAGTCAAATGGGTGGCGGCCCTCTTCGATAAATTACTCGGGTTCGCGGGTCAGGGAACCGATTTCGTCTTCGGTGATATGGTCAACAGTGAAAAAAACCTAATCTCCTTCTTCTTCAAGGTGCTCTGCCCTATCGTTTTTATTTCTGCGCTGATCGGGATCCTGCAATACATCAAAGTATTACCTATCGTCATTCGGGTCATTGGCACCGTGCTGTCGAAAGTCAACGGTATGGGAAAACTCGAATCATTTAACGCAGTGAGTTCATTGATCCTGGGTCAGTCTGAAAACTTCATTGCCTACAAAGACATTCTGGGCAAGATGTCCGAAAAACGCATGTACACCATGGCCGCAACCGCGATGTCAACGGTATCCATGTCCATCGTCGGCGCTTACATGTCGATGCTTGACGCTAAATTCGTGGTCGCCGCGCTGATTCTGAACATGTTCAGCACCTTTATTGTGCTGTCACTCATCAACCCTTACAAAGTCAGTGATGAACCAGAGCTCCAGCTAGGTAACCTGCATGAGAATCAAAGCTTTTTCGAAATGCTGGGCGAATACATCCTTGCCGGTTTCAAAGTCGCCGTCATCGTTGCCGCCATGCTGATCGGTTTTATTGCCTTAATTGCCGCCATTAACGCCATCTTCAGCGCGATTTTCGGCGTCAGTTTCCAGGATATTCTCGGTTACGTTTTCTACCCGTTTGCCTGGATTATGGGTATTCCGTCTCATGAAGCCCTGCAAGTTGGCAGCATTATGGCAACCAAACTGGTATCCAATGAGTTCGTCGCCATGCTGGAACTGCAAAAAGTGGCCGATACGCTTTCTCCGCGCAGCGTCGGCATCCTGTCCGTGTTTCTGGTGTCCTTCGCGAACTTTTCGTCAATCGGTATCATTGCCGGTGCGATTAAAGGCCTGAATGAACAACAGGGCAATGTGGTCTCACGCTTTGGTCTGAAACTGGTATATGGATCAACGCTG
Organism: Pectobacterium hainanensis; assembly: GCF_046237015.1. Taxonomy (NCBI): domain Bacteria; kingdom Pseudomonadati; phylum Pseudomonadota; class Gammaproteobacteria; order Enterobacterales; family Pectobacteriaceae; genus Pectobacterium; species Pectobacterium hainanensis. The sequence continues at coordinate 153,886 of NZ_JBJYIN010000002.1, read as the reverse complement.
GTGAGTATTCTTTCCGCTTCCATCGCAGGGTTGGTGCTATAACCTTTTTATCGCTCTCCGACGGTATCATGCCGCCGGAGAGCGATACCGCTACAAACCCTGACACATCTTCCATATTTCCTTCATTTTTGTCCGGTATGAACTGTTTAAACTAGTATGATAAAACGGCTTGGTTATATAGCGTATTGTTTATGTAGCGTACTGTTTTTATGACGCCTAAGCCGTTCCCCGTGCCATCTGGAGTGTTACCCCTTTATTATGAATGCCAAACGTCCCTCACGTCTGTTGATTATTCTTGCTGCCGTTACGCTTACCGCACTACTGCTTTGGCGCCATTTCAGTCAATCCTCGACAACGCCGGTGTCTGGCGGGGAGAAAAACGCGTCTCAATCCCGTGGAAACAGCAATAGCGGTGGACGACATGCGGCGATGAGAGCCTTGCCCCCCGTTCAAGCAGCGTTCACACAATCAGCATCGGTGCCCTATTATCTTTCGGGCCTTGGCACGGTCATCGCCGCCAACACGGTCACGATCCGTAGTCGTGTAAGCGGTGAGTTGATGGCGCTACACTTTCAAGAAGGGCAACAGGTAAAAGCAGGCGATTTACTGGCAGAGATTGACCCGCGCCCTTTTCAGGTTGAACTGACGCAAGCCCAGGGACAGTTGGCTAAAGATCAGGCCGTGCTGGCAAATGCCCGCCAGGATTTATCGCGCTATCAACAACTGGTCAAAACCAACCTGATTTCCCGTCAGGAGTTGGATGCGCAAATCGCCCAGGTCCGTCAGGCTGAAGGTACGCTGAAAGCGGACGAAGGTGCGGTAGCCAGTGCAGAACTCCAGCTGACTTACAGTAAGATTACCGCCCCAATCGATGGACGAGTCGGTTTGAAACAAGTGGACGTAGGGAATTACATCACCAGCAGCGATACCAACGGTCTGGTCGTCATTACACAAACACACCCTATCGATGTGCTTTTTACCGTGCCGGAAGGTGAGATCGCCACCATTTTGAACGCGCAGCAATCGGGCCATACGCCTACGGTTGAAGCCTGGGATCGTGCCAATAAGAAAAAGCTATCACAGGGTCACCTGCTCAGTATGGACAATCAGATCGATGTGACAACCGGCACCATTAAACTCAAGGCGCGTTTTGAAAATCTGGATGACGTGTTATTCCCTAACCAGTTCGTCAATATTCGTATGCAGGTTGATACGCTACAGGATGCCATCGTTGCGCCCACGGCAGCGATACAAATGAGTAACGAGGGCCGTTTTGTCTGGATCCTGAATGACAAAAACGAAGTCAGTAAACGCCAAGTCACTATCGGCATTCAATATGGTCAGCAAGTTGTGATTACTGCCGGTCTTGATGCGGGGGTACAGGTCGTCACCGATGGGATCGATCGCCTGACCGAAGGGGCAAAAGTTGACATTCTATCCTCCAGTGACCTCGCGAAAACGTCGGTCGCCACCGGGGAGAAATCCTGATGCAGGATACGGTGCCCACCCGCGGCGGCGGCCCCTCACGGCTTTTTATTCTACGTCCGGTTGCCACCACACTCCTGATGCTCGCCATTCTGCTGGCTGGATTGATTGGCTATCGGGCGCTGCCCGTTTCCGCGCTACCGGAAGTGGATTACCCCACGATTCAGGTCATCACCCTGTATCCGGGTGCCAGCCCCGACGTGGTGACATCGGCCATTACCGCACCATTGGAACGCCAGTTTGGTCAAATGTCCGGGCTGAAGCAAATGTCGACGCAAAGTTCAGGCGGGGCTTCGGTGATCACACTACAGTTCCAGTTGGAACTGTCGCTGGATATTGCGGAGCAGGATGTACAGGCGGCAATCAATGCGGCTACCAACCTGCTGCCCTCAGACCTCCCCTACCCACCAACCTACAGCAAGGTTAATCCAGCCGATCCTCCGATTATGACGTTGGCGGTCACCTCTAGCGCCATGCCAATGACGCAGGTTCAGGACATGGTCGATAACCGCATCGCGCAAAAGATCTCGCAGGTCACTGGCGTGGGTCTGGTGTCGCTGGCTGGCGGGCAACGTCCTGCGGTTAGAGTGAAATTAAATGCGCCAGCGATGGCGGCTTATGGACTCATTAGCGAGGATGTTCGAACCGCCATCACCGCCGCCAACGTGAATTCAGCCAAAGGCAGCCTCGACGGGCCAACGCGTTCTGTCACGTTGTCCGCCAACGACCAGATGAAATCTGCGGAAGACTATCGGCAATTGATCGTGACATGGCGTAATGAGGCACCAATTCGCCTGCGTGATATTGCCACGGTCGAGCAAGCACCGGAAAATACTTATCTGGCAGCCTGGGCCAATCGCCAGCAAGCCATTATTATCAACATCCAGCGTCAACCCGGTGCCAATGTGATCGCAACCACCGATCGTATTCGTAGCATGTTGCCAGGGCTGGCGGCCAGCTTGCCAAAATCGGTCGAGGTCACCACGCTGACCGATCGCACCACCAGTATTCGAGCGTCGGTCAAAGACGTTCAGTTCGAGCTGTTGCTGGCGATCGCGCTGGTCGTGATGGTGATTTACCTGTTTCTGCGTAACGCGGTTGCGACACTCATTCCCAGTGTCGCCGTGCCGCTGTCGCTGATTGGCACCTTTGCCGCCATGTATTTCCTCGGCTTTTCCATTAATAACCTGACGCTGATGGCGCTCACCATTGCGACTGGCTTTGTGGTCGATGATGCGATCGTGGTGATTGAAAACATTTCCCGTTACATCGAGAAAGGCGAAAAACCGCTTAATGCGGCCTTAAAAGGCGCGGGAGAAATCGGTTTTACCATTATTTCATTGACGTTCTCACTGATTGCCGTACTGATCCCGTTGCTGTTCATGGGCGATATTATCGGACGCCTGTTTCGGGAATTTGCCATCACATTAGCGATTGCCATTCTGATTTCAGCCGTCGTTTCACTCACGCTCACCCCGATGATGTGCGCACGCATGCTTAGTCACCAGTCGCTGCGCAAACAGAACCGTTTTACCCGCGCCAGCGAACATCTGTTTACCCGGCTGGTCGAGGCATATGGTCATTATCTGCGCAAGGTGTTGAATCATCCCTGGCTAACGCTCAGCGTCGCATTAGGCACCCTTCTGATGACCGTCTTGCTTTACCTGTGGATCCCTAAAGGATTCTTTCCGGTACAGGACAACAGCGTGATTCAAGGAACGCTACAAGCGCCGCAATCCGTCTCTTTTAGCAATATGGCAGACCGTCAGCAGCAGGTGACGTCGATCATCATGAAGGACCCGGCAGTCCAAAGCATTGCATCCTTCGTTGGCGTCGATGGAACGAATGCCGCGTTAAACAGTGCGCGTTTACAAATTAACTTGCGCCCTCTAAACGAACGTACCGAACGCATTCCCGATATTATCAGCCGATTGCAGCAACAAACCAACCAACTTCCCGGCATACAGCTTTATTTACAGCCGGTACAAGACTTAACCATCGATACTCAGGTAAGCCGTACACAGTATCAATTTACCTTACAGGCCATGTCTCTCGATGAACTGAGCCTGTGGGTACCCAAACTCATGCAAGAATTACAGACGCTGCCACAGTTGGAAGAGGTGAGCAGTGACTGGCAGGATCGTGCGCCCGTGGCCTATGTTAACGTCAATCGGGACAGCGCCAGCCGTCTGGGGATTACCATGGCACAGGTCGATAACGCGTTGTATAACGCGTTTGGGCAGCGTCTGATTTCTACGATATATACGCAATCCAGCCAGTATCGCGTGGTGCTGGAACATAATACGGTCACACCTCCAACAACCGATAACACCGATACGAGTCGTACCACGACAATACCCCATGCGCTGGAAGCATTGAACGATGTGCGATTAGTGAACAGCGAAGGCGGGAGCATTCCACTCAGCAGCATCGCAACCATTGAAGAACGTCAGGGGCCTTTGGCGATTAATCGTATTGACCAATTTCCCTCCACCACGATCTCGTTTAACGTGAACCGCAACCATTCGCTAGGTGAAGCGGTAGACGCTATTACCCAGGCTGAACAACGCATGAATTTACCCGCCGATATCACCACCCGTTTTCAGGGGAGCTCGCTGGCGTTTCAATCCGCATTGGGCAGCACAGTATGGTTGATTGTCGCGGCCGTTATTGCCATGTATATCGTGCTCGGCGTGCTGTATGAAAGCTTCATTCACCCGGTGACCATCCTTTCTACCTTACCAACGGCAGGCGTTGGCGCACTGCTGGCGCTGATGATGGCCGACAGTGAACTGGATGTGATTGCCATCATCGGTATCATTCTGCTCATCGGTATCGTGAAGAAAAACGCCATTATGATGATCGATTTCGCGCTGGCGGCGGAACGAGAACAGGGAATGACACCCTACGATGCGATCTATCAGGCCTGCCTGCTGCGTTTTCGCCCCATTCTGATGACCACCATGGCGGCGCTGCTCAGTGCCTTACCGCTTATGTTGAGTGGCGGGGTTGGCGCTGAGCTACGACAACCACTCGGCATCTGTATGGTTGGCGGCCTGATCATGAGCCAGATTCTGACGCTGTTTACGACACCGGTCATTTATCTGCTGTTTGACAGGCTGGCGACACGCTCACGCCGTTCGCCACGTCTGGAGGAAGAGACTGAGTGAAGTTCTTCGCCCTGTTCATTCATCGGCCCGTCGCGACCACCTTGCTGACACTGGCGATTACCCTCTGTGGCGTGATGGGATTTCGTCTGCTCCCCGTTTCCCCTCTGCCGCAGGTAGAGTTTCCGGTCATTTTGGTTAGCGCCTCGCTACCGGGTGCCTCGCCGGAAACGATGGCTTCTTCCGTCGCGACGCCACTGGAACGTTCTCTGGGGCGTATTGCTGGCGTCAGTGAAATGACGTCCACCAGTTCACTCGGCAGCACGCGCATTATTTTGGTGTTCGATCTCGAGCGCGAGATTAACGGTGCCGCCCGCGATGTTCAGGCCGCGATCAATGCGGCGCAAAATATGTTGCCGTCCGGAATGTCGAGCCGCCCGGTTTACCGCAAGGTGAACCCTTCTGATGCCCCCATCATGATCCTGACGTTAACGTCTGACACCTACGATCAGGGGAAACTCTATGACTTCGCGTCAACGCAATTGGCACAGAAAATCGCCCAGATGGAAGGCGTCGGCGATGTTTCTATTGGCGGCAGCTCCCTGCCCGCCGTTCGTGTCGCCCTCAATCCTCTGACGCTCTTCAATCAGGGAATATCGCTGGACACGGTACGTCAGGCCATCAGCCAGGCAAATGTACGCCAACCGTTGGGAAATATTGATAATCACCAACAGCATTGGCAGATCCAGACTAACGATGAACTGAAGACGGCGGACGCCTATAAACCACTCATCATTCATTACCGTAACGGTGCGGCGGTACGACTGAGCGATGTTGCAACGGTGGAAGACGCGGTACAAGACGCACGTAACGCCGGGATGGCTGACGGAAAACCGGCGATTCTGGTCATGATCCGTCGATCCCCCGACGCCAATATCATTAAAACGGTCGATAGCATTCGTGCCGCGCTACCAGCACTCCGCGCTACGCTTCCCACCACCATTCAACTGAATGTGGCGCAGGATCGCTCGCCAACCATTCGCGCCTCACTTGCTGAAGTCGAACAATCGCTGGTGATTGCCATCGCGCTGGTCATTCTGGTGGTCTTTCTGTTTTTACGTTCTGGACGCGCCACGCTGATCCCTGCCGTGGCCGTACCGGTTTCACTGATTGGCACATTTGCCGCCATGTATTTATGCGGTTTCAGCCTGAATAACCTCTCATTGATGGCACTGACTATCGCCACCGGTTTCGTCGTAGATGACGCGATTGTGGTGCTGGAAAACATATCTCGCCACATCGAAGCGGGAATGAAACCCAAACAGGCTTCGCTACAAGGCGTGAAGGAGGTGGGATTCACCGTACTTTCGATGAGCCTGTCGCTAGTCGCCGTTTTCATCCCGCTCTTGTTAATGGATGGCTTAGCGGGACGGCTGTTTCGGGAGTTTGCCGTGACGTTATCGGTGGCTATTGTGATTTCCCTGCTGATTTCGCTCACGCTTACGCCCATGATGTGCGCCCGTTTACTACGGGGCACGTCGCCCAAAAACCAACAGCGTAACCGCGGGTTCGGCCGTGTTATCACGGCGGTGCAACAGCACTATGGCCGTTCGCTCAAGTGGGTGCTTAACCATGCTCGCTGGGTATTGCTCCTGCTATTGGGAACGATCGCCCTGAATATTTGGCTGTATATCAGCATACCCAAAACGTTTTTCCCTGAGCAGGATACGGGCAGACTGATGGGGTTCATTCAGGCAGACCAAAGCATCTCTTTTCAAGCGATGAGAGTGAAATTACAAAATTTTATGACCATCGTGCGCGACGATCCGGCTGTGGATAACGTGACGGGCTTTACCGGCGGGATGAGAACCAACAGCGGCTCCATGTTTATCTCCCTTAAGCCGCTATCTGAACGTGATGTCAGCGCCCAGCAGGTCATTAGTCGTCTGAGAATTAAGCTGGCAAAAGAGCCCGGAGCCAATCTGTTTTTAATGCCGGTACAGGATATCCGTATCGGAGGACGGGAAGCGAACGCCAGTTACCAATACACGTTATTATCTGACGATCTTGGCGATCTCCGTTCCTGGGAGCCGAAGATTCGTCACGCGCTGAGCACACTCCCCGAACTGGCCGATGTCAATTCCGATCAGCAAAACAAGGGGGCGGAAATGGCACTCTCTTATGACCGTGACGCCATGGCGCAGTTAGAGATCAGTGTTGCCAGCGCCAACGCATTGTTGAATAACGCATTTGGGCAACGACAGATCTCCACCATTTATCAGCCGCTCAATCAATATAAAGTCGTCATGGAGGTCGATTCAGCCTATACGCAAGACGTCAGTTCGCTGGATAAGATGTTTGTGATTAATAACGACGGTAAGCCTATCCCATTGTCTTACTTTGCGCATTGGCAGCCCATTAATGCACCGCTGTCGGTCAATCATCAGGGGCTGTCAGCCGCTTCAACCATTTCATTTAACTTACCGGAAGGGTCGACGCTGTCACAAGCCACCACGGCGATTGAACGGGCCATGACCTCGCTGGGCGTCCCCTCAACCGTTCGAGGAGAATTCTCCGGTACCGCACAGGCGTTTCAGCAGTCACAATCCTCCCAGCTATTGCTGATTCTGGCTGCCATCATCACGGTCTATATCGTGTTGGGAATATTGTACGAAAGTTACGTACATCCGCTCACCATCCTGTCCACCTTGCCTTCTGCGGGCGTAGGCGCGTTGTTAGCACTGGAATGGTTTGGATCACCGTTCAGTTTAATCGCGCTTATTGGCATTATGCTGTTGATCGGTATTGTTAAGAAGAATGCCATTATGATGGTGGATTTTGCTTTAGTGGCGCAGCGAACCGGCGGTATGAGTGCTAAAGACGCGATTTTTCAGGCCAGTCTGTTACGATTCCGGCCGATTATGATGACCACGTTAGCCGCGCTGTTCGGCGCGCTGCCGCTGGTGCTTAGCACCGGTGACGGTGCCGAGCTACGTCAGCCATTAGGTATCACCATCGTCGGCGGGTTAGTGATGAGCCAACTATTGACGCTCTACACCACGCCGGTGGTCTACCTGTTTTTTGATCGTCTGCGGATGATGCGACGTAAAACGCCGGAGAAAGCGTTGTCACTGTCGTGATGAAGTCGCATTGATAATGAGGAAGTCTTAAATATGCCCCGACCGGCCTCCGTGCGCTGGCAACTGTGGATCGTCGCCTTTGGCTTCTTTATGCAGACGCTGGATACGACGATAGTGAATACGGCCTTGCCATCGATGGCTGCCAGCCTGAATGAAAGCCCGCTGCATATGCATTCGGTCATTGTTTCTTACGTTCTGACGGTCGCCGTCATGCTACCGGCCAGCGGCTGGTTGGCGGACCGAATCGGCGTGAAGAATATTTTTTTCGCGGCAATTCTGCTTTTCACGCTGGGTTCACTGCTATGCGCACGTTCAGAAACATTAAATGAACTGCTGATCTCGCGAGTCATTCAGGGCGTGGGAGGTGCCATGATGGTGCCGGTAGGCCGTTTGACGGTGATGAAAATCGTCCCGCGCGATCAATATATGGCCGCGATGACATTCGTGACATTGCCCGGTCAGATTGGCCCGCTCATGGGGCCAGCACTTGGCGGCTTTCTGGTCGAATACGCCAGTTGGCACTGGATTTTTCTTATCAACCTGCCGGTCGGCATTATCGGTGCGTTGGCAACCTGGCTGCTGATGCCTAATTACACCATGCAAACTCAGCGTTTCGATATCAGCGGTTTCCTTTGGCTGGTCGTCGGCATGGCGACACTCACCTTGGCTTTAGATGGTCACCGTAGCCTGGGTATTCCACCGATCGCCATTTTTGCATTGATCGCGATAGGATTGATCGCATTATTGAGCTACTGGTTACATGCCCGACATAACGAGCGAGCGCTATTCAATTTACGACTGTTCGATACTCATACCTTCTCTATTGGTCTGACCGGAGGGCTACTGGCGCGTATCGGTAGCGGCATGTTACCGTTCATGACCCCGCTGTTTTTACAACTGGGAATGGGATTTTCCCCCTTCCATGCTGGGCTGATGATGGTGCCGATGGTGCTTGGCAGCATGGGGATGAAACGTGTCGTCGTGCAGATCGTCAATCGATTCGGTTACCGCAGAGTATTAGTCGCCTCCACACTGTTGCTGGCGCTGGTTACCGCGTTGTTCGCCTTAGTGGCACTGATGAAATGGATCTGGATGATCCCGATCGTGTTGTTCTTCCTTGGAACGGTAAACGCCATCCGCTTCTCGACCATGAATACGATCACGTTGAAAGATCTACCGGATGCGCTCGCCAGTGGGGGTAATAGTCTGCTGTCAATGACAATGCAATTGTCTACCAGTCTGGGCGTGAGCATTGCAGGTATCCTGTTAGGCATGTTTTCTCAACCGCACATGACGGCAGGGAGTGGCGAAACCCACACCGTGTTCCTCTACACGTATCTCAGCATGGTGGTTATCATTGCCCTGCCCGCGTTGATTTTTAAACGTGTGCCAACCGATGCCGTTAAGCAATCCACGCTCTCCCGTCGATCGTGAGGTCATCATGAAATTCGGAATCACCGCCAAGCTCTTTCTCGCGATTTTCGCCACCTGCATGCTGGTGCTGATCACCATGCACTGGGGGGTACGCGTCAGTTTTGAACGCGGGTTCATTGACTACATCAAACACGGTAACGAACAACGCGTTGTTCAGTTGCGTGATGCATTAGCTGAGCAATATCAACAGCATGGTAACTGGTCGTTTTTGCGCAATAATGAACGGCTGGTGTTTAAAATGCTGCATTCCATGGATCAAAACACCGATGACAATACTCATAACGGCATGCAAGGCTGGCGGGTACGTCTCTGGGTGTTGGATGCGGAAAAAAACAAGCTGTTTGGCTCACCCGCGCCCGTGTCCAGAGACAGCACATGGCAGCCGATTATCGTACACCAGCAAACCGTTGGCTGGATTGTCGCTTCTCCGATTGAACGACTCACCCGCAATGCCGACATCAACTTTGATCGACAGCAGCAGAGAACCAGTTGGCTGATTGTCGCCCTGTCGACGCTGCTGGCGATCATTGCCACCTGGTTAACCTCACGTGGCCTATTGGCCCCGGTAAAACGGCTGGTCAATGGCATACACCATTTGGCGGCTGGGGATTTCAGCGCACGCGTGCCGGCGAATACACACGATGAACTGGGGCGCTTAGCGCAGGACTTTAACCAACTCGCCAGCGCGTTGGAAAAAAATGAGCAATCCCGTCGTGATTTTATGGCCGATGTCTCTCATGAACTGAGAACGCCCTTAGCCGTACTGCGTGGCGAGCTTGAGGCGCTGCAAGATGGTGTTCGCCAACCCAATGCCAGCTCATTGAGTTCATTACAGGCTGAAGTGACAACGTTGACCAAGTTGGTAGACGACCTTCATCAGCTATCACTCTCCGATCTTGGCGCGCTGGCCTATCGTCGCGTCGCCGTGGATATTGTGCAATTGATCCATATTGCCATTGCCGCCTTTGGCGATCGCTATCAGAAAAAACAGATAGATCTGACCATCGATCTTCCCGAACATGCCACGGTTTTCGGCGATCCCGATCGGCTAGGCCAACTGTTCAATAACCTGCTGGAAAATAGCCTGCGCTATACTGACGAACAGGGAAGAATGGCGGTTCGCGTCGTACGACGCCAAAAATTGCTGCTAATCACCTGGCAAGACAGCGCTCCTGGCGTCACCGAAGAGCAACTGGCGCTGATTTTTGAACGATTTTACCGGGCAGAAAACTCACGCAACCGTGCCAGCGGAGGCTCTGGTTTGGGGTTAGCCATCTGCAAAAATATCGTTGAGGCTCATGGAGGACGGTTGTATGCTGAACATTCCTCATGGGGTGGCTTATTGATTACCGTTGAACTCCCTTTTCTTTCAACGGAATAGCGTGCCAATACGGAATCTGAAACAATGACAACTGAATCCACGTTAGCCAACCCACCTCCCATCTTGATCGTCGAAGACGAACCCAAGCTAGGGCAATTGCTGGTCGATTACCTGCAAACAGCAGATTATCCCACCCACTGGATCACCGACGGAAATCATGTTGTTGACTGGGTGCGTTACCATTCACCCGCATTGATTTTATTAGATCTTATGCTGCCGGGCTGTGATGGGCTGACAATCTGCCGCACCATTCGCCAGTTTTCTAACGTGCCAATCATTATGGTGACGGCGCGTATTGAGGAAATTGACCGTTTACTCGGTTTAGAGATCGGTGCTGATGATTACATTTGCAAACCTTTCAGCCCACGGGAAGTGGTCGTTAGGGTCAGAACGTTGCTTCGCCGCTGCGGTTGGCAAAATGAATCGCAGCATCCACAGGAAAAAACCGCATTACTGATTGATAAAAACGGTTTTCAGGCCAGTTACCTCGGCCAGAATCTCGATCTCACTCCGGCAGAATTCAGACTGCTCAAAACGCTTTCTACCGAACCGGGCAAAGTTTTTTCCCGTGAAGCCTTGTTGGATAAGCTTTATGACGATTACCGTGTCGTGACCGATCGTACCATTGATAGCCATATCAAAAATCTGCGACGCAAGCTGGAACAGATTGATGATGAAACTTCATTTATCCGCACAGTTTACGGTATTGGTTATCGTTGGGAAGCCGCGCCTTGCGATGCGATTTAATCCCGATCCGACTTTCCGGCCAAACCGCACAACGGCTCGTCAAAAAATCTGTTTAACATATTTAAAAATTTGTCATTTTTTCTTTCTCTTAGGCTGTTAATCTTCCTAATCTAAAATAATGATGAAGACATATAGGACGAGGGGATAAAACGATGTCAGGTTTAGTAGACGGTAAATGGGTTAATGGTGATGTTGCCGCCGAGGAAATCAAAAATGGCGCGTTTCACCGACAGGAAACCACCTTCCGGCACAGTGAGATTATTCCCGAACCGGGTCGTTACCAGCTTTTTGTCTCCTACCTTTGCCCGTGGGCTTCCCGCACGCTGATCTTTCGCAAGCTAAAAGCACTGGAAGATATCATTCAGGTATCCATTGCTGAACCGCGCATCGGCGATAACGGCTGGGAATTCACCACCCCGCAGGATGCGGGCAAACACATTGAGCCCGTTCGTTTTCTGCATCAGCTATATACCGCCAGCGAACCGCACTACACAGGAAAAGTCTCAGTGCCGGTTTTATGGGATCGTATCGAAGGACGAATTGTGAATAACGAATCGGCCGATATTATTCGTATTCTGAACCACGCCTTTAACGATCTGAATAACAACCGTCTGGACTTTTACCCGACCACGCTGCACGACGAGATCCATCGTTGGAATGAGACGATCTATCACAATGTCAATAATGGTGTGTATAAAACAGGCTTTGCCAAAACACAGGAAAGTTACGATCTCTCGGTTACCGCATTGTTCGACACACTGGATGAACTGGAAGCGCACCTGGCAACCCATCGTTATCTCGCGGGCGATACCCTGACCGAGGCAGACTGGCGTCTTTTTGTCACGCTAGTCCGTTTTGATGTTGCCTACCATGGTGCATTTAAATGTAACCTGCGCCGAATTGAAGATTATGCCAATTTGTCGAACTACCTGCGTGAACTGTATCAGTGGCCAGGAATATCCGAGACGGTGAATATCCCTCATATCAAGGCGGGCTATTATGGTATCGCCTGGCTGAACCCAACTCAAATTGTCCCTGTCGGCCCCAGTGTGGCTTTATCTCGCCCACACAATCGCGCGGCGCTAGGTGAATCAATCGTTGCCAGCCGCGTATAATCGCCTGTAAGCCTGCGCCTTTGTTACTCGCAGGCTATCAACCGATCGCGCCTCAAATAAGCCTACTTTTCGTCGTCCATCTGCTGCATTTTCTACAGATTAGCGTTAGAATCCCCCGCCTTTACTGCCCCCTGTCGGGGTAGCCTGACTTGTCATCAGAATCGAGAATCTCACCATGTTCAAACCGGAACTACTTTCTCCGGCCGGTACGCTGAAAAATATGCGTTACGCCTTTGCCTATGGCGCTGACGCTATTTATGCTGGTCAACCTCGTTATAGCCTGCGGGTTCGCAACAACGAATTCAATCATCAGACGTTGGCTCAAGCCATTAACGAAGCCCACGAACTGGGCAAAAAATTCTATGTTGTTGTGAATATTGCTCCGCATAACGCCAAGCTGAAAACATTCTTACGCGATCTTCAACCCGTAGTTGAAATGGGACCAGATGCGCTGATTATGTCAGATCCCGGTTTGATCATGCTGGTGCGAGAAAACTTTCCCCAGATGCAGATCCATCTTTCTGTTCAGGCAAATGCCGTGAACTGGGCAACGGTGAAATTCTGGCAGCAGATGGGGTTAAGTCGTGTCATTTTATCCCGCGAACTGTCGTTGGAAGAGGTTGAAGAAATCCGTAAGCAAGTACCGGAAATGGAGCTGGAGATTTTTGTGCACGGTGCGCTGTGTATGGCCTATTCCGGACGTTGCCTCTTATCCGGCTATATCAACAAACGCGATCCGAATCAGGGAACCTGCACCAATGCCTGCCGTTGGGAGTATAAGGTTCAGGAAGGTAAAGAAGACGAAGTCGGTAATATCGTCCATCAGCACGAACCCATTGCCGTGAAAAACGTTGAGCCAACGCTGGGTATCGGTGAACCTACCGATAAAGTTTTTATGCTGGAAGAAAGCCAGCGCCCCGGCGAATATATGAGTGCCTTTGAAGATGAACACGGCACCTATATCATGAATTCCCGCGATTTACGCGCGATTCAACACGTGGAACGCCTGACGCAAATGCAGGTGCACTCGCTGAAAATAGAAGGCCGTACCAAGTCATTCTATTACTGTGCCCGTACCGCACAGGTTTATCGCCGCGCCATCGACGACGCCGTTGCGGGTAAACCGTTCGATCCGACATTACTACAAACGCTGGAAGGTCTGGCCCATCGTGGTTATACCGAAGGTTTCCTGCGCCGCCACGTTCATGAAGATTATCAGAATTATGACTACGGCTATTCCGTGTCGGATCGTCAGCAGTTTGTTGGGGAATTCACCGGTGTGCGCCGCGATGGTTTAGCGGAAGTCGCCGTCAAAAACAAATTCTCCTGCGGCGACAGCGTGGAAATGATGACGCCTGGCGGTAATGTTCAATTCACCATTGAATCCATGCAAAATACCAAAGGTCAGGCCACGGATGTCGCACCAGGCAACGGACACATTGTCTACTTACCGGTTCCCGACGATATCGCGCTGGATTATGCCTTGCTATTACGTAACTTACCCGGCACGACCACCCGCAATCCTAACGCGAAATAACCTCCATTGAACAGGCTGGTTTATCGCCAGTCTGTTCAGCAAAAACCACGGCCACAATCCTGTGGCAGGTGATAGGGCGGTAACATTCATGCAAGATAGTCGGTATTGCCACAAAGTGCAGGGCTTTTAATAAATATTAGAATCAGATCACATCAATTACGAAACCATCTGGTTACTATTGCGTCGCTGAGAAAATCTAAAATGAAAAATAAGCGTAGTGATACTACTAGGAACCACCTCCTTGGCCAGCTCAATCTCCCTTGAGCTGGCTTTTTCTTTTCTCGCATCCGCCGCTTTCACACCAACATCACGCTGACCATCGCACTATTCACCGATTCTTCCGATACCTGTGTTGATATTTCCTGACTATGATTATCAGGCATTATGTTTATATCCAATGCCCTGATCTGAGATGGAGAATACTATGGATAAGCGCCCGGTGACCTTACTCATTCTGAATGGAAAAAGCGCGGATAACGAGGAACTGCGCGAAGCCATTATAGCATTCCGTCAAGATGGCTATTCATTGGATGTGCGCGTCACCTGGGAGTTTGGCGATGCCCGACGTTACGTAGAAGAAGCCATTCATTTGAACGCCGACAATGTCATTGCCGCTGGCGGCGATGGCACCGTCAATGAAGTGGCAGCCGCGCTTGCCAGCCAACCGGAGGGGAAACGCCCCTGTCTGGGTATTATTCCGCTGGGAACGGCAAACGATTTTGCAACCAGTTGCCAAATTCCATTAGCCCCTCATCAGGCATTAATCTTAGCCATTAAAGGCCGCGCAACGGCAATCGATATGGCGAAGGTGAATGATAAACACTATTTCATCAATATGGCGACCGGTGGCTTCGCCACGCGGATCACCTCAGAAACGCCAGCCAAAATGAAATCAGCGTTGGGTGGGGCATCTTATGTTCTTCATGCCCTGTTTCGTATGGATATGCTGCAAGCCGAACGTTGCGAGATTCGCGGACCGGGCTTTAACTGGTCAGGCGACACAATGGTGATTGCGATAGGCAATGGTCGCCAAGCTGGCGGAGGACAAGTCCTTTGCCCGGATGCTTTGATCAATGATGGTTTTCTGGAGCTTAGCGTACTTTCCGCTCAGGAACTCCTGCCCAATATGCTTCAGGCATGGTTCACCGGCAGTGAGAACCAGAATATGATCTCCGCCACGCTGCCCTGGTTGGAAATTATCGCGCCAGATGAAATGACATTTAATCTGGATGGCGAACCACTCAAATCAACACACTTTCACATTGAAATACTGCCTGCCGCCATTCAGTGTCGTTTACCGCCGCAGTGCGCTTTACTGGGATAGTCGATATCCCAGAGCCAGGTTGATTGAACAAAGCATAGGATTAACACACGCTATTCGCGCTTTAGTCGGTTACTGTTTGCCAGATAAAGCGCCACTACCAGCACTAAAATAGCGGCCGAATACATCAGCGTATCGGACGGACTTTTGTGATCGACAATGATCAATCGGATAATGGCAGTAATGCCGATATAGACAAAATAGCGCAGTGGAAAGTGGTAACCCGACTGAAAATATTTAACAATTAACGCAATAAACTCAAAGTAGAGGAAGTAAATCACGATCCCCTCGATCAATTGATAAGAGGAGTCTTTCTCATTACTGATCAACAATACCTTCGCCAGATGTACCGTCTCCTTGACCAAAAAAATAACCAATATTATCGCCAACACCAGCAGTCCAATATTTAATATCGTCTGAAGCACCTTAGCGGCCATCACGCTACGAGCCGAACCTGCCATATCCATTCCCTCATACCCATTACATTATTTGCCATTTAAAGACAGGTTTGCCATTAAAGGCAGGTTTACGATGAAAGGTAAGTTGTTCTTGTTATTGTCTTGCTTATCCGGCAAGTGTACGTTCTCGATATGTCAGAAAATCGGCAACCTGATGTCACCGATTGTTAACCTATCTGCCAAAAATTACCGAGCGCACATCAGAATGTCTACGCGTTTCAGCACTTAATTTAATTAGGATTGATAGAACGGACATCATCGCAGGATATGTCTTGCCAGATAACTGGCAAGACGGCATCGAATCTGAGCGACGATTTAAGACCGGTTGTGATTTAAGACCAGTATAAGACGTCGTGCGATAGGCTTCACCACCAGCGATGGAAGTGGTGTACAGGCCCAATCCCCTGCCCTACTTCGAGTGAATCTGCCTGCTGTAAGGCCTGTTGCAGATAAGCTTTCGCCTCGCTCACCGTCTCCTGCCAGGACGCCAGCCGTGGACGCAACGCAGCCAACGCCGCAGAGAGTGTACAGCCCGTACCATGCGTATGGCGGGTATTCACGCGTGAAGAGGTAAAACGCAGCGGTGGAGCATCACGACTGAATAACCAATCCGGGCTTTCTTCTTCACTCAAATGTCCGCCCTTCATCAACACCGCATGACACCCTAGTGATAGCAAAGCCTCTCCTTGCTCAACCATCTCCTGCTCGTTGGCCGCTGGCGAACAATTCAGCAAAGCGGCGGCTTCCGGTAAGTTAGGCGTAATGAGCGACACCAAAGGCAACAGAGATCGCCGCAGGGAATCCACCGCATCAGGAGAAAGTAGCGGATCGCCGCTTTTCGCCAACATGACCGTATCCAGCACCACATAAGGCAGTGAGTAATGTTGGAGACGTTCAGCAACGGCTTCGACAATATCCGCCTCCGCCAGCATCCCAATTTTAGCGCTATCAATACGAACATCACTGAGCACCGAGTCTAGCTGAGCCGCGACGAAATCGGGTTCGATGCGATAAACCGACTGCACCCCGCGCGTGTTTTGTGCCACCAGCGCAGTAATCACCGTGGTGCCATACGCCCCTAATGCGGAAAACGTTTTTAAATCGGCCTGGATACCTGCACCGCCGCTAGGATCGGTACCTGCAATCGAGAGAGCATTGATCCGTTTCATACCAACGCCTCCGCACGTAAACCATATAGCTGGTCGAGAAAAGCCGGAATAAAGCTTCCCGGCCCTTGCGCCAATGAAGCTGCCCGCTCGCCTGCAAACGACATAACATGGCACGCAGCGGCAACATGTTGTAAACGGTCGCCCTCAAGCGCGCAAAACCCGGCAACGACCGCCGATAATGCGCACCCGGTTCCCACGACGCGAGTCATCATTTTATCGCCGCCGCTGATCAAGAAATCCCGTTGACCATCCGTTACGTAATCCCTTTCTCCCGTAACGGCAACAACCGTAGACAGACGGCGAGCCAGTTCACGTGCCGCAGGCAGTGCACTTAGCGAATCGCTGGTGCTGTCCACGCCACGCCCTTGCGTATTCATGCCAGACAGCGCCATGATCTCAGAGGCATTTCCGCGAATCGCCGCGGGTGCCAGCGTCAACAACTCATGAGCAAATCGCGTTCGATACGTTAATCCGCCGACGGCGACAGGATCGAGTACCCACGGCGTCCCCGCCTGATTTGCACTCTGTATCGCTGCCAACATAGCATCAGCGCGATCGTGCTCCAGCGTTCCGATGTTAATTAACAACGCATCGGCTAACGCACTGAATTGAGCAGCCTCATCAGGATCGACAACCATGGCTGGCGAGGCGTTTAACGCCAATAAGACATTCGCCGTAAACGACTGCACCACATCATTGGTCAGACAGTGGACTAACGGAGATCGAGCATGGAATTGCGTTAATGACGCAGCCGTACAGGCTACGGATAAAGAGACAGGTCGAGTGTTCATCATTCTCCCAACCGGCGTTCAAGAAGGCGGTAACCGGCTGGAATACCGTGACTTCCCTCCGCTGGCATTATCCAGTTCAGGTAATACGGGTATTTCTCAGCCCTTTACCAAGAAAGGGGCACCCCGAGTCATGTACTTACGGTTGCAGCATAAGTAAGTGGTGTACGTAAAGCAAGCAGACGGTACATTCTGCCGATAAATCCGGTTTGCATGGTATATCCGTCATACTTCAAGTTGCCTGTGCGTTGGCTGCGCTCGTTACTCGGCTCACTTACTTGAGTAAGCTCATCGGGATTAAATGAGAGACATCCTGAATAATTCGAGTGGAGAGAAAAATTATCATTTTAAATAACACAGATAATTTGAATTATTTAGGATCTATCAATCAATTCGTATCTTACTGTAAAAATCATTCTCCAGCATTTTCTCCATAATAGCCTTGATCTCGATAGAAAGGCTTTTGTAAAAATCAGACAATTCGTCATCCCGGCATAACAACACAATTTTTCGATTCTCTTTACGATGGTTAATGTCTATAAACTTTAACGCATCAAAAAATGAGGGATTAATAGAAACAAACAGCGGCGTTGTTAATGTCCAACCATAGCCACAGGCAATGAGTCTGATAATATCGTCAGCATTGCTGATTTCAAATTGAATGTTAGGATTGAAGTTATTCCATTTCAACCAGTTAAGCGTCTGCACACCCGTTGGGGTATCACTGGTATACGCAATATAATCCCGGTTTTTACATAATGCGTTCAAACTGGTTTCTGACCACGATTTAGGGCAGACACACATAAATTCTTCTTCAATCAAAGGATATATTCTCACACCGCTGGGTATTTCCGTGTGAAGCATGGTCACCGCCAGATTAATTTCCCCTTTGTTTAAAGCCGCTAATAAACCCGATGCCGTTCCCGTAATTTGGTAAACATGCTTAACCTTTGGTTGAAGCGTTTTAAGAATATCAAGCCCTACGGTTTTACTAATCGAGTCGACAAATCCAATTTTTAAATATGAAATCTGTCCTTGCCTGATCGCATTAATATGCTCTTGTAAGTAGACCCCTTCATTGATCAGCCTTTTTCCAAGTTGATACAGCGCCTGCCCGGTAATCGTCATCTGAATAGGGCGTTGAGAACGATTAATCAACTCGGTTTTGAGGGCATTCTCTAAATTGGCAATCTGCTGCGAGATAGAAGACTGTGTCAAATTCAGTTTTCTGGCGGCAGCCGTGAATGAGCCCGTCTCGGTGACAGCAAGAAACGACTGCAACTGCTTAAAATCAAAATTTATCTCTTTCATATCCCGCCATACTATTAATTTTTTTAATAAAGATTATCTATATTACCAATGCTTTTTTTTCTTTGAACTGGATCAAATTATATCCTACGCCACATAACTAATGTGGATAACGACTTTTATCCTGGAGATATTGATATGCGCGAAGAAAAAGATTTATTAGGTAATTTAATGGTACCACGGAATGCTTACTACGGAATTCAAACTCAACGGGCCGTGTTGAATTTTTCTGTTTCTGGTCGCACAGCGGCCGATGCGCCCTATTTCTTATGGTCAATTGCTGCGATCAAGCAAGCCGCTGCACAGGCTAATGCACAGATTGGCGCACTGAACGGAGAGAAAGCCGTCGCAATCGTTAAGGCATCACAAGAAGTGATGGAGGGTGCATTTGACTCGCATTTCCCCATTGATATTTTTCAGGGCGGCGGTGGCACATCAACAAACATGAATATGAACGAAGTGGTTGCCAACCGGGCGAACGAAATCATGACCGGTAATCTTGGCTATGACGCCGTTCATCCCAATACACATGTCAATATGGGACAATCAACGAATGACGTGATTCCAGCGGCAATGAAAATGACCAGTCGCACCAACGTCAAACGCTTGGTGGCAGAATTAGAAAAACTGGAATTAGCTTTAGCCGATAAGAGCCAAGCCTTTGCCAATAAGGTCAAGCTAGGACGGACGTGTTTACAAGATGCCGTTCCAATGACATTTGGACAGCAATTTGGCGGCTATCGCACACAAGTGACCCGGTTAAAAGAACGGCTTATACAGGCCAATGAAGATGCGCTGGCGTTGCCTCTGGGCGCAACGGCGATCGGAACGGGGCTGTCTACACATGAGGGGTATATCACTGCCGTTTACCAATGGCTTGAGAAAGTTACAGGAGAAAAATATTACCCGGAAGAGGATTTTTTTGATGGACTCCAGAACGGTGATTTTTATCTTGAAATCTCCGCTCAGCTTAAAAAAATTGCCGCATTTATGTCCAAAATGGCAACCGATTTCCGTATTCAGGGATCTGGCCCGCGCGCAGGCTTTAATGAAATCAAAGTACCCGCAGTCCAACCAGGTTCCTCCATCATGCCAGGCAAAATTAATCCCGTGATGCCCGAGTTGGTCAACCAAATCGCTTATCAGGTCATTGGTAACGATCTGGCGGTAACGATGGCGGTAGAAGGTGGAGAACTGGATTTAAATGTGTGGGAACCCGTTATTCTCAAAGCATTATTTGAATCGTGTTCCCTTCTGATTAATGTCATTCCGCTCTTTATTGAAAAATGCCTTCAGGGAATTGAAATCAACGAAGAAGTCAGCACTCGCTACGCACATGAAAGTACCGCGCTGGCCACGATCATATCAACCCTGTTCGGTTATCAGGTTGGCACTCGTATTGCCAAAATGGCTTATGAGAAAAAATGCAGCGTAAGGGAAGCCGTTTTATCCGAGAAATTACTGACGCCGGAACAAGCCGATTATCTTCTTGATCCTATGACTATGACCGATCCCAAGAAAAGTACAGCGGCGATTAAACGTTACCAGTCTGAAAAATAATTCAGACCAATAACCGTAATATTTATTTTTTAATTATATATATACCCTAAATACTTCAAGTTTCAGGGCAAACCGTTATTGCTTTGAACGATGCAATGCATTGGCCCGTCAATGCGAGGCTTATGAATGAATCAAATACGAGCGTAGCCAACGTACATGCAACTTGAAGTATGACGGGTAGATGACGGATATAAATGTAATGAGCGTGACCCAATGCTCATTACGCTTTAATTCCCATAACAATATACCCAAAATAATTCGAGTTGCATGAAGGCGGCAAGTGAGGGAATCCCGATGAGCTTACTTGAGTAAGTGATTCGGGTGAGTGAGCGCAGCCAACGCACAAGCAACTTGAAGTATGACGGGTATAAACACATTAAATTCCATGGTGAATATATGATAATCATACATATTTTTCTATTATTAGGCGCCATTATGCTTGCCGCTCGATGGGGTGGGATGGGTGTTGGCTTTGCCGGTGGTGTGGGATTAGGTATCGCTGTATTTATATTGGGTATCCCGGCTGGCTCCCCTCCTGTTGATGTCATGCTTATTATTCTGGCAACGATTATGGCGTTAGCAGTGATGCAATTGGCTGGAGGAATGGATTATTTAGTCTCCATAACAGAAAGAATATTACGTAATAATCCTAAATACCTTAATATTCTCGCACCAAGTGTAACCTTTATATTAACCGTTTTATCCGGAACCGGTTATACCGCCATGTCGGTTCTGAATGTTATTCAGGAGGTCGCTAAAGATAATGGTATCAGGCCCAGCCAACCGCTAAGTTCAGCCGTAGTAGCATCACAGTTGGGGATTACCGCCTCCCCGATTTCCGCAGCAACGGCGATTATGTATGTGACAGTGGAAAGTATGGGCGTTCCTTTTGGTCATGCCATGCTGGTCATCTTTCCAACGGCATTATTTGCCATGTTGGTCGCATCGTTTATTGCCAGTAAACAGGGAGTCTGCCTGGCAGAGGATCCTATTTATCAGAAAATGGTACAGGATAATTTGATTAATTTGCATACGCACAACGATTGCCAAATTAAGAAAAGTGCGAAGTATTCTGTTGCTATCTTTTTATCAGGTGTTGTTTTTGTCGTCTGTATGCTGCTTTTCAAAAATATCATAAAGCATAGTATTAACTCCCGTGATCTTATCATTATTACGATGTTTATCATTTCAACGCTGACCGTGTGTTACTGTAAACTGGATATCAAAGAAATCAAAAATACGGCTTTATTTAAATCAGGCACCGAGTCATTAGTCGTCGTATTAGGTATCGTCTGGCTGAGCAGTACAATCATCGGCGCTCATCTGGAAGACATAAAATATGTTGCCAGTGAGTTTCTACAAGAATATCCGGCTTTGCTGGCTGTGATCTTTTTCTGCACCAGCGCGATGCTTTTTAGTCAGGGGGCAACCAGCGCGTTACTCATGCCTGTCGCCGCGTCAATAGGGATCAGCCCCAATGCAATATTGGCCAGTTTTGTCGCGGTGAGTGCGCTATATATTACCAACATCTACCCTACCACGGCATTCGCGATTTCAACGGATGACACCGGATCGTTTATGAGTAATCGATGGAACGGTTCCAAAATCATTAATCATCCATTCTTTTTACCAGGATGTTTATCCATCGTCTGTGCAGTGCCTTTTGGCTTCGTGCTTTCAAAATTCATCATGTAAACCGAGAAACAAAGAAAACCCTCTATTTTTATTGTCGTCATCTTCCACAAACCGTTTATCACAGATCGGCCTGGCATGATGCCGCTAAAGCGATCTTACTGAAAACCGATATATCAGGCGCCATGACAGCACCATGTCATGGTTCCTGCAACGTTCGGCGTATTGAAAATACTGAGCCATTCCCCTCTGAACGAGACGGAAAAAACGTGCAGAATGCGGCCGTAAATAGATTAATGGAGATAATTGCACATATGTGCAAAAAATTCGCAAGACTGTAACATTGCACCGATATAGTCCTGCCTGTCACCAACAGCCAGGGATTGAATCAGTGTCTTACCAAGCCGAAACCCGCCGCAGCAAAATAGCATGGCATAAATTCCGCCATACGCTGTCTATTGTTAGTCACGAACCCGCCAATCTGCTGGGCGCACTACTGGTGATGCTCTTTAGCTGGATAATTCTGGCCCCGATACTCTCTGTTCTGCTCAACGCAGTACGGGTGCAGAGCGGTGACGAAAGCCGTACTGACGCCGCAGAGGGAGCACTCACTACCTATTATCTGCTACGCACGCTGAGTTCACGAATGTCCGATCTATTACTGTGGACGCCGTTACTCAACACGCTGGCCGTTGCTCTGAGTACCGTTATCGGTGCACTGATCGTTGGTGTGACACTCGCCTGGCTCATCAATCGTACCAATATTGCGGGCAGAAAATGGTTTGCTACCCTGCTTATCGTGCCATTTATGTTGCCTTCCTGGACCTTCGCACTGGCGTGGACCACGCTCTTTAAAAATCACTCGATCGGCGGCCAACCGGGGTGGCTGGAAGCGATGGGTATCCAGACGCCAAACTGGATGGCCTATGGCTATGTCCCCATTGTTGTCATCATGATCCTACACTACACACCGCTGGTCATTCTGATTGTCGGCAACGCACTGCGACGCATGGATAGCCAAATGGAAGAATGCGCCCAAGTTTTGGGGGCTTCACGCCATGTGATTACGTTCAAAATCATTATCCCCTTAGTGCGTCCAGCCCTGCTATCCGCCGCTCTGTTGATTTTTGCCGATTGCATCGGTGAGTTTGCCTTACCCTATATTCTTGGTCTCCCGGTTCATTTTGATACGCTTTCTACCGGCCTTTATCAGGCGATCAGCACTCGTCAGTCAGGCGTAGCGGCGGTCATCGCGACCGTCATTATGTTGATGGGCATGATCACCCTGATGCTAGATATGAAAATGTTGCGTGAGGCAAAACGCTTTGTCACCGTCGGCGGCAAGGGCGTCATGGAACGCCAGCACCAATTGGGACACTGGCGTATTATTGCGGCGGCAATACCGCTGGCATTTGTACTCCTGGGTGTCGTCATTCCCCTGCTGACACTGTTCCTTTCCACGGTGATGACGCTACCAGGCCGATTTACCGCCGATAATTTCACACTGGCTTACTGGATAGGCCATAACCTCGATACGGTCGCACTGCATAACGGTATTCTGCTGACGCCGGAATTCTGGCATACGGTGTGGAACACGCTGATTATCGTCGGTTCGGCCTCCATTGCCTGCGGCGTACTAGGGCTCTTGGTCGGCTATGCCGTCATGCGCTGTCACTTCCATTGGATAGCGGCCTTGTTGCGCCAAATGACTTTCCTGCCATATCTGGTGCCCGGCATTGCTTTCGCCACTGCGTTCCTTTCATTGTTCGCGGTGGCTAGGGGGCCAATCCCTGCGCTATACGGTACACCGCTGATTTTGGTGCTCGCGCTGATTGCGGAAAAAATGCCTTATGCCAGTCGCTCCGGCATCGCTGCAATGACGCAATTAGGGAAAGAAGCCGAAGAAGCGGCACGGATCGCCGGCGCTGGCTGGTTTGCCCGAGTTCGCCGCATCGTTATTCCTATTCAGGCGGCCCCGCTGGCGACCGGTATCCTGTTGCCGTTTATTTCGGGGATTAAGGGCGTCAGCCTGTTTGTCATCCTCGCTACGCCCGCAACCGACGTGCTGACAACCTATTCCCTGCGTCTGATTGACTACAACTACCAGCAGGCTGCAAATGCCGTCGTGCTGATGATCGCGCTCATTTCATGGGCCGGCACGGTGATGATTCAGAAAATTACCGGCACTGGTCTGGCTGAAGGACTGGAGAAATAACATGCCCTCTATTCATTTAACTCACCTCACAAAAACCTATCCCGGTAGCGATACTCCGGCGGTGAATCGCATCAATCTGACCGTCAAGGACGGCGAGTTTATGTGTTTGTTAGGACCATCCGGCTGCGGTAAAACCACTATTTTACGTATGATTGCCGGTATTGAGCACGCCAGTAGTGGCGAAATCATCATCGGCGACAAGATTGTAGATTCTGTCGCTCAGGGTATCTACGTACCACCGGAAAAACGCGGTATCGGTTTAGTGTTCCAAAGCTACGCGCTCTGGCCCCACATGACCGTCGAACAAAACGTCGATTTCGGCCTTCGCTTGCAAAAAGTCTCCGCACAGGAACGCATTGCTCGTAGCCAGGACGTGATGGAAAAACTGCGTATTGCAGACTATGCCAAACGTTATCCGGCACAACTATCGGGTGGGCAACAGCAGCGTGTTGCCCTCGCGCGAATGCTGGCCGTCAATCCTGGCGTGCTGTTGCTTGATGAACCTCTCTCCAACCTGGATGCCACACTGCGTCTGGAGATGCGCGCCGAACTGCGACGTCTGCATGAAACCTTTGGCACCACGATAGTGTTTGTCAGCCACGATCAGTGGGAGGCGATGACTCTCGCCACCACCATTGCGGTCATGAGCGCGGGCCATATGCAACAGGTCGGTACGCCGGATGAGATTTATGCCTCCCCCGCCAACCGTTTCGTCGCCGAATTTATCGGCACACCCAAGCTCAATATGATCCCGCTGCATCTGCCATTAAGTCATTTGGCACAGCACCTTCAGCAACGCTTCACTCTGCATAAGCATGCCCAGGTCTGCGGTATTCGCCCGGAGGAGATCGTGCTCAGCACAGAAGCGGAAACCAACAGTGTGCCGATGACTATCGATAACATCATGCCGACCGGCGGCAGTTGGATCATTGAACTGGTGACGGGAAACGATCGTCTATTCCACTCCACGCAGCAACGACCTCGCTGGCAGACAAATCAGCAGGTGCATTGCCAATTACCGACCCACTCCCTGCACTTTTTCAACAGTAATGGGCTACGTCACGACGTTTCAGCGAACTAAATCTTATTATTTATACTAAGGAACCGAGATGAACAGAAAATTAATCGCCGTATTCATCGCCAGTGGATTACTCACGGCTCCACTAGCCCATGCAGAAAACTTCGATCTCCAGACGTTGATCGCCGCAGCCCAAAAAGAGCAACCTATCACCGTTTACGCCTCTACCGGGAAAATTGTTCAACAGGCTAAAGCCTTCAGCGAGCAGTATGAAATTAGCGCCACGGGCGTAAAAGCCAATGCGCCACAAATCATTGAAATTATTAGCCGTGAAGCACAGGCCAAGAACGTCAGAGCCGATGTAGCCATTATTGAGGATGCGCCAGCAGGGATCACGCAATTGCTTAATAAAGGTTATGTTCAAAGTTGGATTCCGGATGATCTGAAAAGCAATATTGCCGATCGCTATCAAAATCCGCTGACAGTGGTACTGGCTCCCAACGTGCTCGCTTACAACACGGCACACCACACAGCCTGTCCGGTGAACAATATCTGGCAACTCACCCGCGCCCAGTGGCGTGGTCGAGTCACGATGCAGGATCCCACCGGTAAGCCGGCCTATACGGATTGGTTCAGCCAAATGGAAACCCATTATGATCAGCAAATGCGCGACGCTTATCAGCAGGAATTTGGTGAACCACTGCAAACCGATGAAAAATCCGCCACGGCTGCCTTTGTGAAGGCATTGGCAGGGAATCGCGTCTTACTCACTCATTCCGATAACGATGCGGCGTCCGCCATTGGCGCACCAGATGGGAAAACCGATTTTATCGGTCTGGTTTCAACCGCTAAATTCCGTGATAACAAGCAAGGGATGAAACTGGGCCTGTGCCACGGGCTCAAACCGTTTATCGGCTGGAATTACCCTAGCCTCGGCGTGATAGCGACGGGGAGTCACAGCCCCAATACCGCAAAACTCTTTATTCACTATCTACTGACAGCCGAAGGGATCGCGCCACAAGGCGTGGATGGAAAAATGTCGACTAATCAGGCGATAAAGCTGCCTGCCGATGAAGCCTCGGGGATCGAACAATATCATTCAGAATTGATGGAATACCTCACCGTGACGGCCAAAGACGACTGGAAAAGCCGACAGGACTGGCAGGATATTTGGAGACTAAGTTATAAAAAATAATTAAAAATTCAATACATTAGACAATTGACTTCCATTTACGAACAGGCGAATCGCTTTGACCAACATTGATATTGAACAGCGGGCTGCATTATTACAGCGCATAATTATCGAAGCGGGTGACATGGCCCTGCAATATTTTCACTCACGGAAAGCCGGCGAATACGAACTTAAAGGTCATCAGGATATTCTCACGGAAGCCGATACCCTCGTGGAAAAACTGATCTTTCGGACAATTGCCGACGCTTTCCCCAATGATCTTATTCTGGGAGAAGAATCTGCCAGCCAGCCTGCCAGCGCGGATAGTTTGTGGGTGGTAGATCCGATCGA
Organism: Pectobacterium hainanensis; assembly: GCF_046237015.1. NCBI lineage: Bacteria > Pseudomonadati > Pseudomonadota > Gammaproteobacteria > Enterobacterales > Pectobacteriaceae > Pectobacterium > Pectobacterium hainanensis. The sequence goes on along the minus strand of NZ_JBJYIN010000002.1, from coordinate 126,949 downwards.
CGGTACCGCCAATTTTGCTCGTGGTATCCCCCATTTCTGCGTCTGCATAGCCTGGGTATGCAACGGTGTCACCGAACTTGGTGCCATTTATAATCCCGTCAGCCAGGATTGCTATCTGGCACGTCGCGGACATTACGCTCTCAAGAACGATCGCCCACTCCGGTGTGCCGACACAACCGACACACGGCGAGCCACCTTTGAACTGGGCTGGTCTTCCCGCCACGGTCAGCGCCGCTATCTGGATATGATGGCCGCCATGCTCAATCTGGGTGCCAGCGTTCGTCGCGGGGGCTCGGGGGCGCTGGCACTCGCATGGGTGGCAGAGGGACGTACCGATGGTTATGTCGAAATTCATATGAACGTCTGGGATTGCCTTGCCGGATTGCTGCTGGTTCGTGAAGCTGGTGGCTACACCAGCTGTATTCCCAGCGATGCAGAAGGGCTGTTCAATGGTTTGCCCGTTCTTGCCGCCGCACCGGGGATCGCCGCACCGTTGGCCCGTGCGGCGAGTATTCCATTAGCGACAGAAAGCACATCGCCGTCACCCGATAAACCGGTTGCGACGCACTTTATTCACCCGGCAATCAGCCTTATCGCTGAAGATTTTCCTGGCTGGGGTATGAATATCTATATCGGTGGCACCTGCGGCGCGTGCGATGCGGCGCTATTGGCAACGCACGATATCGGTATCGTGATCAATTGCGCCGTTAATCTCGATATAGATTGGGTGAATACACCGGAGAGCGCAACAGCGACACATCTGCTTCCCCACGGTTCAGGACCGGTTCGTTATTATAAACTCGGCCTGGTTGATGGTGATGGTAATGCGCCTGAAATGCTGCACGCAGGTTATCAACTGATGCGCTCAGCATTATTACAGCATATTCCCGATAAACCCTCTTATCAGAACCGAAAACGCGGCAATATTCTGGTGAATTGTCGTGGAGGACGTAGCCGTTCCGTGGCGCTGGTCGCACTATTTATGCATCTGGAATGCCCCACACTTTATCCAACGCTGGAAGACGCTATCGCGCTGATCCGCAATAAACGACAACTGCATCCTGATGAATGGTTCGAAGCGCCAAAACCGTCACTGATTCGTCTGGCCGAACAGGGGATTGCACGCGAAAAGCGATTAACCACGGCGGAATGGTGTAATGAGCAATAATAATCAGAGTAAACACAGCCGATTTGCCAGCGCCACCGAAGTCGCTCGTCTGGCGGGAGTCTCACGTTCGGCAGTTTCACGTACATTTACCCCTGGCAGCAGCGTTTCGGCAGAAACTCGGTGTAAAGTCCTCGCGGCGGCCCAAACGCTCAACTACCACGTCAACCATCTTGCTCGCGGCCTTTCCAAAGAAGCCAGCCGCCCGGTCTGTATTCTCGGTGGTAACCTGGCTTCCCCCTACCAATCCAGCTTACTTGAACACCTCACCCGCCGCCTGAGCAGAGCTGGACGGGCAGTAATGGTCATTAACACCGATGATGGCGAAGAAAATGCCAGAGAAGCGTTGCAACAAACATTGAACTACCGTTCAACTGCGACCATCGTTTTATCGGGAAGCCCCCCCAGTTCGCTGATCGAAATTTGCCTACAAAGCGGACAGCAAGTCGTCCTGATAAACCGAATGGGGCAATTCGCGGGAGCCGATAATATTGAAATTGACTACAGTTCAACAATGGATGTCGCATTTAACCTGTTTCTCACCGCAGGATGTCAGAATATTGCTCTCGTCTCCTCGTCTACCCGTTCACCCAGCATGGTGATCCGCGAAACTCGCTTTCTCGAAGCCGCGGCCAAAGCAAAGATAAGTGTTCCGCTGATCAGAGCAGGCAATACCAGCTACCAGACTGGCGTTATCGCAGCGCGGGAACTGTTAAAACGTGAGTCACGGCCAGATGGTGTGTTTTGCGTCACAGACCTCATCGCCTGCGGGTTTATCGATGCCGCACGGCATGAATTTGGCCTTAAGATCCCAGAAGATATCAGCATCATTGGTTTTGATGATATCGAACAGGCGAGCTGGCTGAGCTATCAACTGACAACCTTCACCCAACCACTGGCGGAAATGGCCGAAGCGACCTGTGAACGACTACTTGCCCCGACCAAAGACATCCCCTACAGACGGCTGTTTCAGGCATTACCCGTCTTACGCACAACGCTACGCAAGGCAGTGGATTAAAATGCTGTCTATTCCTAGCCAAAATCAATGCCTGCCCCGCCATGGGAATAACAGGCATTAACACCATAAAATCGTCGCCTTACGGTGCCTCTAATCACATCGTTCCCTTAACGCCCTAGCGCTTTGAGAACATAACGAAAATAGTCCACTTACTCGCCCCTGATATCACATTTTCCACCGCGTACCGCTTTGGGTTGCAGGATGGTCATGCATGCCGTTTGTGCCGCAAATAATGCGCTTTTAATGCTGGGAAGCCGCTCATTAAAACGATAAGACGGCATCACCACGGATAGCGCATGAGCCGGTTGCCCCGGTATCGCAAGCGGGATTCCCACGGCGCAAACGCCTTCCGCATGTTCCTCGATATCAAGTGAAAAACCCGTGGCGCGAACCTCGGCAATCTGCTTAAGCAACGTTGGAATATCGACCACCGTATGCTGGGTTAGAGCAGGGATTTGATTATTCAACATGGCAACAATCTGCTCATCCGTCAGCAAGGACAGCATCGCTTTCCCATTCGCCATCGCATAAACCGGTTTTGGTCGATCGTACACCGGCACCACACGCACGGCCTGATCGCTGACGATACGATCCAAAAAGATCACCTCGCGCCCGTGATAAGTTGAAATATCAACCGTCTCCCGCGTTTTCTCAAACAGTACCTCAAGCGGGTGCCGCAACTGTGCCACCACATCGGAATAGGCATTTTTCGCAAGTTCACTGAGTCCCCAGCCCAGGCGGACACCGCATACCCCGGTTTCCACCAGATTCTCCGCCGCTAACGTGTCGACGATGCGCTGTACGGTTGAGCGAGGTAAATCGCTCATGCGAGCGAGTTCTCCCAGACTGGTGCCCCGCTCATTCAATAAGCGTAGTATCTTAATTGCTCTCGAAATGACCTGAATACCTTGCGTCTTTTTCATCACCATTTCACCCGATGTACCGCATTGTGGTTAATATTGTATTGTTTTTCACTAAGTGTATATTATAACTTGATGGCGCAGTGATACGCATCCTTGTCTATCACGACAGCGAAAAAGCGCCAATCTTCGGTATGTTCTGCCTCACTACAGGTAAAACCATCGCCGACATCCATGTGAGCATCATACTTTTGAATAGCTTGTTTTCAGGAGGTTTACAGTGGGATATGCAACAACCAACCCGTACACGGGTGAAGTCATCAAGACGTTCCCTGACGCGACAGACGCTTTTGTCACTGACGCTATCACGAAGGCACACCTTGCTTTTCTTGGCTGGAAAGAGACCTCTTTTTCAACACGGGCCGCTATCTTACAAAAAGCCGCCGATCTGCTGCGCCAGCAAAAGGACGAATTTGCCCGTTTACTCACGCTGGAAATGGGTAAACTGATTGGCGAAGCCCATGCTGAAATCGAATTATCCGCTCAAATCTTTGAATATTATGTTCACAACGCAGAACGCCTGCTGGCACCTGAAACACTTCCTGTCGCCAATCCAAAAGAAGCGACGGCACAGATTGTTCATGAACCATTAGGCGTTTTGTTGGCGATCGAACCCTGGAACTTCCCGTATTACCAGATCGCTCGCATTATTGCCCCGCAACTTTCCGCAGGTAATACCATTCTGCTGAAACATGCGTCGAACGTACCGCAAAGCGCGGCCCGGTTTGAAAAATTAATGAAAGATGCGGGTCTGCCGGAAGGTGCTTTCACCAATCTCTACGCCAACCGCAAACACATCGAAATGATCCTAAACGATCCACGCGTCCACGGTGTCGCATTGACCGGTTCAGAAGGTGCGGGGGCAACCGTAGCCCAACAAGCCGCGAAAGCGCTGAAAAAATCAACGCTGGAACTCGGCGGTGCCGATGCCTTTGTTGTTCTGGCCGATGCCGATTTAGAGAAAACCGCAAAATGGGCGGTGTTTGGTCGTCACTGGAATGGTGGTCAGGTCTGTGTTTCCTCTAAACGCATGATCATTGTTGATGACGTCTACGATGAATTTCTGGATCGCTACACCGCGGGCGTGGCCGCGCTGCGTGCAGGCGACCCGTTTGATGAAAAGACCACACTCGCCCCGCTTTCTTCACAGGAAGCCGCCGATGAAGTGAAACAAAAAATTCAGTTGGCCGTGTCACACGGAGCCATTGCGCTGGAAGTCGGCCCGAAAGTACCGCAACAAGGCGCTTTCGTTCAACCCACGATCCTAACCGATATCACTCCCGATAACCCAGCCTACCACATGGAGTTTTTCGGTCCGGTATCTATGCTGTTTCGGGCTAAAGATGAAGACGATGCGATCAACATCGCTAACGACTCTCCGTTCGGCCTTGGTGGTTCAGTCTTCACCCGCAACACGGCTCACGGTGCTGAAGTGGCCAAACGCATCTCTACAGGGATGGTCTACATCAACCATCCTACGCGAGTAAAAGCCGACTTACCTTTCGGTGGTGTCCGTCGCTCAGGCTATGGCCGCGAACTCACCGGGCTGGGTATTAAAGAGTTTGTGAATCACAAATTAATTTCTATTGTCGATATTGATGCAGAATTTTAAGGACAACGTAATGAGTACCATTAAATTATTGGGTATCGCAGGCAGCCTGCGTAAAACCTCCACCAACCGTGGACTGCTTCGCGCCGCGCAGTCGGTTCTTCCGTCTGGTGTATCGCTCAATATCGCCGATTTGCTGGATGTTCCGTTTTATAATGCCGATCTGACCGAAATCCCTGAATCCGTGCAGCGGATTGCTCGTCAGGCACAAGAGGCCGATGGCTTCGTTTTCGCCTGTACGGAATATAACTATTCCATGGCACCTGCCCTGAAAAATATCCTTGACTGGCTTTCCCGCCTGCCCGATACCAATGTACTCAATGACAAACCCGCCGCGCTGATGGGTGCCGGCGGCGGTATGGGAACGTCTCGTGCGCAGTATCACCTGCGTCAGACCTGCGTTTTCCTGAACATTCATCCGTTGAACAGACCTGAAGTGTTCTCGAATGCGTTTGCTGGTGGTTTTGATGACCAGGGCAACTTGAAAGATGAAAAAATCGTTGCTTTGATTACCGAGCAAATGAAAACTCTCGCCGACGTTATCGCGCAGAAAAAATAATCCGCTTCACCCTCTGGCCCGGCCATCCATCCGGGCCATTTTTCCTTCTGGCATCGCTAAATCATTGCTGCACAAACGCTCTCCCCCTATCCATCTTGTCACTACCACGATGATTTTCTCATCAGGCGACAAACCATGGATTATTTTGATTTGTGAGTGAACATAAGACAAAAGAATCCAACTACTGAACAATCCCACCGCTACAGACCTATTTTCCCTACATGCTACGGTAACGGCCGAATGAGAACAGAGGCAGCCAGACCAGCATGAAAAATCCTTTATTATTTGCCAATCCGCGCGTTTATTTTGGTGAGGACGCGACCGAGGCACTGCGTGATTTCAACGGGAAAAACGTCGCTATCGTGACCGATGCCTTCATGGTTAAGTCAGGGAAAGCGGACTATTTGGCCGGTTTTATGCCAGATGCTCACATCGAGATTTTCGGTGATGTTAAACCCGATCCCGATGTGGGCATCCTGCAAGCCGGTGCGACGCAGTTCAAGTCATTTCAACCCGATGTCATTATCGCGCTCGGTGGTGGTTCATCACTGGATGCAGCAAAAGGCATCAGAGTGACATTACAGGAATATTGCCCGAAAAAAGCCATCACGTTAATTGCCATTCCGACCACCAGCGGATCGGGTTCCGAAGTCACAAACTACGCGATTATTTCCGATCCCGAACATGGACAAAAATACCCACTGGTTTCTGATCAGCTATCACCCGATATCGCTATCCTCGATCCCAATCTGGTATTGAGTGTGCCACGGGGTGTCGCGGTTGATACCGGTATGGATGTACTCACGCACGCGATTGAGGCTTACGTCTCTTCTACGGCAAATGATTTCAGCGATGCATTGGCGGAAAAAGCCATCTCGCTGGTCTGGAATTATCTGCCGCAGGTGTTCGAGCATGAAAAAGATCTCGCCGCGCGAACCAGAATGCATAACGCATCCTGTATGGCTGGCATGGCGTTTAATGCCGCAGGGCTCGGTCTGGTTCATGGCATGGCCCATGCGCTGGGCGGTATATTCCATATTCCACACGGCAAGATTAACGCCATGTTGCTGCCGCTAGTGATTGACTACAACGCTGCCCATGCGTCCCCCACCACGCTGGAACGCTATGCTCATTGCTCCCGTCTGCTTGGCGCAACCCGCGACGACAAACGCGAGAGCATTCAGCAATTGACTCAACTTATCCGCATGATGAACCGTCGATTTGGCATTCCGTCCACGTTGCGCGAATTGAATATTAGTCAGGCCGATGTGGCACAGCATCGCCAACGTCTGATTCAGGCGGCATTGGCCGATGGATGCACCGCCACCAACCCGCACACACCGACGCCCGATGATGTGGATAGCTTAATCACACAAATTGCGGGCTAGTCTGGACGGAATTGTCCTGTATCGCATCAGTAGGGCAATAAAGTCCTCCTGAATAGCAAAACTTAGCGCGCCGGATTGATTATGTTGATGATCCGATGTTGACGATCGTTTGAGTGCTTTTCATTCGATCATCTCTTCTCAGCAAACGGTCGTGAACAAGATAACACCAGGTAATTGAACGTATGAATGTCACTCAGCAACAAGTCGAATGGATTACCCAGCAAGTTCTTCAGGAACTGGCTGCACGCCATCAACAACAGTCTACTTCAGCCACACCAGCACCAGAAACGCTTCAGGTACCGGTGGGGATCTCTAATCGCCATGTTCATCTTTCTCGTGAAGATATGGATGTGCTATTCGGCTATGGTTCAACGCTTACGCGAATGAAAGCCGTCAAGCAACCCGGTCAATTCGCGGCGGAAGAAACCATCACCCTTCGTGGTCCCAAAGGCGATATCAAAAATGTCCGGGTACTCGGTCCATTGCGCCCCAGTACACAAGTGGAAATTTCTGTCGCGGATGGCTTTTCACTGGGTGTAAAAGCCCCCGTCAGAATGTCCGGTGACCTACAGGATTCTCCGGGTATCGAACTTATCGGCCCGAAAGGCAGCGTGAAAAAAGATCGCGGCGTGATTGTCGCCTGGCGGCACATTCACATTTCTCCGGAAGAAGCCGAACGTAACGGTTTGCATGACGGAATGGAAGTGAGCATTCAGGCAAACGGTCAACGTGGTGGCCTGATGCAAAACGTCATTATCCGGGCAACACAAGACTCCGTTCTGGAACTGCACATTGATGTGGAAGAAGCCAATGCCTACGGCTTACGCAATGGCGATCGGGTCAGCATTCTGACGGGAGAACACCATGGCTGACGTTTCCGTTGAGACCCGACTGCATACGTTGGCGCAATATATTGCTACCCAAACCTGCCGTGAACATCGCGGCACATTGAAAGTCGGCGTCGATCTGGGAACGGCCAATATTGCCATTGTGGTACTTGATGAAAACAACGACCCGATAACCGGCATTACCTACCCGTCATCCGTCGTAAAAGACGGCATTGTGGTTGATTACCTGACGGCGACGCAGGTCGTAAAAGATTTGAAGCAGCAACTGGAAGATCGGCTTGGGCAGGAATTGACTCATGCCGCCACGGCAATTCCACCGGGCATCTCCGAGGGGAACACCAAGGTCATTGCCAACGTGGTGGAATCATCGGGCCTGATTGTCACCCACGTCGTGGATGAACCGGTCGCAGCGGCCTCCGCGTTGAAAATCCGCAACGGTGCCGTCGTCGACGTCGGCGGCGGAACCACCGGACTCAGTATTTTGCGTAATGGCAAAGTCATTTTTTCCGCGGATGAACCCACTGGCGGTACGCATATGACGTTGGTGTTAGCTGGCGCATTAGGTATTGATTATGCCGATGCAGAGTTAATGAAAAGGGATAGGCTTCAGGAAGACAATATTTTCCCAGTAGTCCGTCCCGTAGTGGAAAAAATGGCCAGTCTGACGCAGGGGTGGCTGGCGTCTTACAACGTGAGGAAAATTTACGTTGTCGGCGGTGCCAGTAGCTTCTCCGCTTTTCCTGAGGTTTTTCGTAAAACGACCGGAAAGCAAATCATTCAGTCCATCGAACCTCTGCTGGTGACGCCATTGGGCATCGCCATGCATGCGGCCTGAACAACAGGAATTACCGGCTATGAATCATCAATCGAGGCATGACCAATGATGAACCCAACGCTGTCATTACTGATCGATAAAGTGATCGTCGATGTCATGGCCGCCAAGGTTCAGGACGCCCTCGTCATTCCCCAGCATACGGTGCTGGTACTGATCACGGGTGACGATGCTGTCGGGTTTCCGACAACGTGCCGCTATCTGAACGCGTTAGCGCAATCGGGTTATACCGTGCATTTACTATTTTCCCAAAGTGCACAAGCTCTTCGCACCATAGCCGACGAGTGTTTAGCACATGCACGCATACTCACGGAAACGGATATCGCGCCAGCACGTCTGCAACGTTACGAAATGTTACTGCTGCCTGCACTATCCAGTAATAGCCTGACCAAAATCGCGATCGGTATTCGTGACAATTTAGCTAGCCGCATCGCTTATCTGGCGCTAGCAGGAAATGTTCGTGTTCTGGCAACGCTTAATCGTGAATGTGACATGACGCCTCCGTTGACTTCACTCCCGGCCGCGTATTTGGCGCAGTTGCGTCAGTACATTAGTACGCTGGAAAATTTCGGTATTCGTTTTATTGCCGCACAAGCGAATACCCGCGTAGCGGCAAATCATTCACGCCCAGCGACAGTCCATCACACACACACCACAAAACGCCTGATTACCCAGCGAGATGTGAGATTGCACGATGCCGGACAAGCGCTATACATCACACCCAATGTACTGATTACGCCAGCGGCGCGTGATGAAATCGCCAATAGAAGAATTACGCTGATAACCCAACCGCAGGAGGCTGCATGTATCTGGCAAAAGTAACAGGAACGGTGGTCTCAACCACTAAACATTCGTCATTAAACGGTATGAAATTACTGATCGTTTCTCGTCTGGATGATCAGCTCATGCAAACCAATCGAACACAGGTCGCTGTGGATACGGTGGGCGCGGGCAATGGCGAAATTGTCATTGTTGCAACAGGCAGTTCGGCTCGTATGACCAACAGTAAAGAGCATTCGGTCATCGATGCCGCAATCGTTGGCATTGTGGACGATATGGAACGCGGTGAGGGGTAAGCAATGAACGATCGGTTAATGCGCCCAGATATGACGCTGGAAACGAAAATCGAACAGGCAATCAGCGAGTTACATGCTACACAGTCTCAACGTTCTCTGAGTCTTGGGTCGATAGCGTTGCTGGCTCAACTGGCTCACGATGCTGCACAGGCTATGTCCCTGCCGATCGTGTTTAGCCTGGTGGATGCGCAGGGTCATCAACGTTATTTCTTCAGCATGGATAACGCATTACTGATCAGTTACTCACTGGCTTACCAAAAAGCCTATACCGCGGTGGCATTGAAACGACCAACGCAGGAATTAGCCACGCTGATCCAACCTGGCGGCGATCTTTATGGTCTACAGCAACATCCCAATTTCTGTGCCATTGGTGGTGGCCTTCCCTGCTGGCATCACGATCGCCTGCTCGGTGGGATCGGCATCAGCGGTGGGACAGTAGAAGAAGACATGGCGATTGCTCATCATGTTTTCCATGCCTTCAGTCAACAACGGTTTCCGGTAATGTCTACATACCCTAAATAATTCGAGTTGCGTGAAGGCGGCAAGCGAAGGAATCCCGATGAGCTTACTTGAGTAAGTGATTCGGGTGACTGAGCGTAGCCAACGCACAGGCAACTTGAAGTATGACGGTATGCCTTATTAATTGATGTTCCGATTATTTAAATTAATTATGGGGGACACATGTCCTTATCTTCGCTTGTTTTGGTTATTAATTGTGGTTCATCGTCATTAAAATTTTCCGTTATTCCGATTAACGAAGAAAAGCCTATTCTTTTCGGATTAGCGGAACGACTGGGATTAGATAATGCGATTATTACGTTTAAAGATAATGACGGGAATAAATCGGTTATTTCATTACAGGATGCCAGCCACCACGAAGCACTCAACGTTTTATTTAAAACATTAACGGAAAAGAAATTGATCGATAGCCTTGCCGCTATCGGCCACCGGGTTGCGCACGGCGGTAATGATTTTAAACAATCCGCATTAATTACCCCGGATGTCATCGAAAAAATAAAAGCGCTCTCCGTTTTAGCGCCGTTACATAATCCGGCAAATCTAACAGGGATCGAAGCCGCGATGGCGCTGTTACCCCATCTTGCCCAGGTTGCCGTTTTTGATACCGCATTCCATCAAACGCTAGCGCCATCGGCCTATACCTATGCCATTCCTTACGAATATCAGCATAAATATCAGGTACGCCGTTATGGATTCCACGGCACATCACACCGTTATATCGCGGGTGAAACGTTGTCGATGTTGAACCTGAAACCAGACAATCACGGTATTTTAGTCGCGCATCTTGGCAATGGTTCGTCCATCTGTGCAATTAAAAATGGACGCAGCGTCGATACGTCAATGGGGATGACCCCATTAGAAGGACTGGTGATGGGTACCCGCAGTGGCGATCTGGATTTTGGTGCCGCCGCCTACATCGCCAAATGTACTCAACAGTCGATTGAAACCATCTATCAGACCGTGAATAACGCGTCCGGCCTATACGGTATCTCTGGTATTTCCAGCGATTGCCGAACCTTGCAGGAAGCACGGGAGAATGGGAATGAACGGGCCGGTCTGGCAATTGATGTGATGGTTCACCGACTCGCTCGCCATTTAGGTGCGCATCTGGTTTCGCTCTCTCAACTCGATGCACTGGTCTTTACCGGTGGGATCGGCGAGAACTCCGCGCTGATTCGCGAGCTCACGATCGATCGTCTGTCAGTACTGGGATTGAAACTGGATAAGCAAAAAAATGCTAACACCGTCGGCGGACGCAGTGGTGTCATTTCGGCCGAAGGTTCGCCAACGATTGTCGTGATCCCGACCAATGAAGAGAAAATGATTGCCAAAGATGCAGCCGATATTGCGCAACTGGCTTAAAAAGCATTCATCTATTATTAATAATTTATTTAATGTGAACCACATTGCAAATATTAATGTGAATGATTGTTTATTTTCACGCGATATTGAGTGCCTAAAAAGCATCCCATGAAAGGAAATGTTTTTTACAACAGAGTGGATTTTATTGTCTCGTTAATCGATGAGAAAACAAAAAAGTCTCGCTGATGGGCAAAACATTTTGCTGTGAAATTCATAATATCCTAGTGCAATGAAGTTATTTATACCCTAAATAATTCAAGTTTCAGGAAGGCGGCAAGCGAAGGAATCCCGATGAGCTTACTCAAGTAAGTGATTCGGGTGAGTGAGCGTAGCCAACGCACATGTAACTTGAAGTATGACGGGTATATTACGGGTGATTACTCGCTAGAGGATAATCATCTTATTCCCAAAAGATTTATTCATCGTTATTAAAATAGTCGAGGTTGATATGCAACAAGAAGCATTGGGCATGGTTGAAACTAAAGGTCTGGTTTCCGCGATTGAAGCCGCAGATACCATGGTGAAATCCGCTAACGTAACGCTGGTTGGTTACGAAAAAATCGGTTCTGGCCTGGTGACTGTGATGGTACGTGGCGATGTTGGTGCAGTAAAAGCAGCAACCGACGCTGGCTCTGCTGCCGCCATTAAAGTGGGTGAACTGGTTTCTGTACACGTTATTCCACGTCCACATACCGAAGTGGAAAAAATTCTGCCGAAAGCGCTGGGCTAATCCCTAAACCGAGAGGGTCATTCCGATGAGAGATAATCTTGTTGAACAGATTATATCTGAAGTGATGAAAAAGCAGACCGACACGCCCAGTTGCAGTAAAGCGCTCTCTTCCGTCGCCGGATGTGGCCTTACGGAATTTGTTGGCACCGCGCTGGGCCATACCATCGGGTTGGTGATCGCGAATGTCGATCACCAACTGCACGAACTGATGAATATCGATAAAAAATACCGTTCTATCGGGATTCTTGGTGCGCGCACGGGAGCCGGTCCGCATATTTTTGCCGCCGATGAAGCCATTAAAGCAACCAACAGCGAAATTCTGATCATCGAATTGCCTCGTGATACCGAAGGCGGTGGTGGACACGGTTCGCTGATCATCTTCGGCGCGGAAGACGTTTCCGACGTTCGCCGTGCTATCGAAGTTTCGTTGTCCGAAATCGACCGCACCATGGGTGATGTTTATGGCTCACCAGCCGGCCATCTGGAGTTCCAGTACACCGCGCGCGCGAGCTATGCACTAAACAAAGCCTTCGGTGCACCAATTGGTAAATCATTCGGAATGACCTGTGCCTCGCCTGCGGCGATTGGCGTGGTGATTGCCGATGCTGCGGCCAAAGCAGCCGTGATTGACCCGATTGGCTATGCCAGCCCAGGTAACGGCACCAGTTTCAGTAATGAAGTGATTTTCACTTTCGCCGGGGATTCTGGCGCAGTACGTCAAGCCGTGATCGCCGCACGAGAAGTCGGTTTGCAACTGCTTGCCACGTTAGACCCGTCAGAAATCAGATCGACTACCACGCCCTACATCTGATCCCATCGGGACAAGTGAGCGCAGTACGATGTGAGGTAAGGAACCAAAAGATGAACGATCTCGAAATCGCTCAGGCCGTTTCCAACGTCCTGAGTAAATACAGTGCAACCGCCCCCGTAACCGGTGGCGAACCCATCGCCAATACGCCGAAACCATCCGGTATGGCACAACTTGATGACATCGTGGCGCAAGTGTTGGCACAGCAAAAACAAGCCGTCCCGACTTCAGCCCCCGTATCATCGGCAGCAGATTCCGGCGCAGGCATCTTTAACACGATGGATGAAGCGATTACCGCGGCAGCATTGGCGCAAGTGCAATATCGCCATTGTTCCATGCAGGACCGTGAAACCTTTATCAACGGCGTACGTGATGTGTTTCTTCAGGATGATGTTCTGGACACCATCTCACGGATGGCGGTTGAAGAAACCGGTATGGGCAACTATGACGACAAACGCACCAAAAACCGCGTTGCCGCATTAAAAACGCCTGGGTTACAGGATTTGCCCACCAGTGCCTACAGCGGCGATGGCGGTTTGACCTTGATCGAACATTCTGCGTTTGGTGTGATTGGTTCCATTACCCCGACCACCAACCCGACGGAAACCATCATCAACAACACCATAAGTATGTTGGCGGCGGGTAATACCGTGGTATTCAGCCCACATCCGCGTTCTCGTCAGGTGTCGTTGCATTCAGTCTCGTTGATTAACAACAAGCTGGCTCAGTTGGGTGCCCCTGCCAATCTGGTGGTCACCGTCTCTAAGCCGTCTATCGACAACACCAATGCGTTGATTAACGATCCGCGCGTCAACATGCTGGTGGCAACAGGCGGACCGGCGATTGTCAAAACCGTCATGTCTTCCGGTAAAAAAGCGATCGGCGCAGGCGCAGGTAACCCCCCCGCTGTCGTTGATGAAACCGCCGATATTGAAAAGGCCGCTCGTGACATCGTTAAAGGCTGTAGCTTTGATAATAACCTGCCTTGCGTAGCAGAAAAGGAAGTGATCGCCGTCAACCAGGTAGCGGATTATCTGATCCACTGCATGAAGAAAAGTGGTGCTTACCTGCTATGTGATAAGTCGTTGATTCAACGTCTGCAATCTATGGTAATGAACGAAAAAGGCACCGGGCCGAATACGGCATTTGTGGGTAAAGATGCGCGTTTCATTCTGCAACAACTGGGCATTTCCGCCGCGCCTGATATCAAAGTCATTTTGATTGAAACGGAAAAAGATCATCCTTTCGTCGTACACGAATTGATGATGCCAGTGCTGCCGATTGTCAGAGTGGATAACGTGGACGATGCGATCGATCTTGCGGTCAAGGTGGAACACGGCAATCGTCATACCGCCATCATGCACTCAACCAATGTCGAAAAACTGACCAAAATGGCAAAACTGATTCAAACCACCATTTTTGTCAAAAATGGACCGTCTTATGCGGGCATCGGGGTTGGCGGAGAAGGACACGCCACATTCACCATCGCAGGGCCTACCGGAGAAGGGTTGACATCAGCCCGGTCATTCTCCCGTCAACGCCGTTGCGTCATGGTTGAATCCCTTAATATCCGTTAGGTTCCATTCAGGCTTAGGGTAGCTACCTTATGAAAAAACGAATCATTAATGCGCCAACACCCGACATTCTGGCTATGTTGAAGCGAAGAATGCCTGGTGAGTTTCGATCGAAGCTCGATCTGATACGCATTGACGCCATTGCTCTCATCATGCTGCCGGTACCGGATCTCTATTTCTACGCCGATGCGGCCTGTAAAAGCGCCAATGTTGTCGTTTCGGAAATTTTTGGTAGCTGCCCACAGCACATTACCACGCTGGCCATTTTCGGCGAGGTTTCTGCGGTAAATGAAGCCATGCGGTTCATCGAAGATGACGACAATCAATTCTGAGAATTAGCCTATGAAGAAAATCTTACTGCTGACAGGTGATTTTTCTGAGGATTATGAAGTCATGGTGCCGTGGCAGGCATTAAGTGTATTAGGTTTCCGGGTCGATGCGGTTTGCCCCGGAAAGCGGGCAGGAGAATTTATTAAAACGGCCATTCATGATTTTGAAGGTGACCAGACCTACAGCGAAAAGCCGGGTCACTTATTTAGATTGACGGCCTCTTTTGATGATATTCGTTTGCAGGATTACTGTGGGTTTTATATTACCGGCGGACGTGCACCAGAATATTTGCGGCTGAATAAGTCTGTTCTAAGTATTGTTCAATACGCCATGAATTTCTCATTGCCCATTGCCGCTATCTGCCATGGACCACAAATATTAGTTGCCGCTGGCATTCTCAAAGGAAAAACGCTAACGGCCTATTTTACCGTAAAACCGGAAATTGAACTTGCTGGCGGTACTTATCGCAATGCCAGTGCCGAAGAGGCCGTTGTTGATGGCAACCTTGTCACGGCAACAACCTGGATGGGGCACCCGGAACTGCTACGGCAATTTATTACGCTGATTGCCAGCAAGTCATAAATGCGTCTGTATCGCCTACCCGATCAAAAAAATTTAAAATTCAGGAGTCATGGATATGTTAGAGAAAGGTTTTTTAAATCCGACAGAGCGTGTCGTTAGACTTAAAAATACGATTTTAAATGCCAAACCTTATGTTGAAGCGGAACGCGCCGTATTAGCGACCGATGCTTATAAAGAAACGGAAGGTTTGCCCGCTATTATGCGCCGGGCGAAAGTGGTCGAGAAAATCTTTGATCATTTGCCTGTGACTATTCGTCCAGATGAATTAATCGTGGGTGCAGTCACCATTAATCCACGTTCAACGGAAATCTGCCCTGAATTCTCTTACGATTGGGTAGAAAAAGAATTCGAGACCATGGAATCCCGTTTGGCTGACCCTTTCATTATTCCGAAAGACACAGCCAATGCATTGTATGAAGCCTTCAAATACTGGCCGGGCAAAACGACCAGCGCCCTCGCCTCCTCTTACATGTCCGAAGGCACCAAAGACAGTATGGCCAACGGCGTCTTCACCGTCGGTAACTACTTCTACGGCGGCGTCGGCCACGTTAGCGTCGATTACGGCAAGATCCTGAAAATTGGCTTCCGTGGCATTATCAATGAAGTTAACCGTGCGTTGGAAACGCTGGATCGCAGCGAACCTGATTACATTAAAAAAGAACAGTTCTATCAGGCTGTCCTGATCAGCTACAACGCTGCGATTCGCTACGCTCATCGCTATGCCGAGAAAGCCGCCCAACTGGCACAGCAGGAAAACGATGCCACGCGTAAACAGGAATTGCTGCAAATCGCACAAAACTGTCAACGTGTGCCAGAAAATGGTGCCACAACATTCTGGGAAGCTTGCCAGACGTTCTGGTTCCTGCAAAGCATGCTGCAAATTGAATCCAGCGGCCATTCCATTTCTCCCGGACGCTTCGACCAGTATATGTATCCGTACTATGCTGCCGATAAAAACATCACTCAGACGTTTGCTCAGGAGTTGGTTGACTGCTGTTGGATTAAACTCAATGACATCAACAAAACCCGCGATGAAGTTTCCGCACAGGCATTTGCTGGCTACGCCGTGTTCCAGAACCTGTGCGTGGGTGGTCAGACCGAAGATGGTCGCGATGCCACTAACGAACTGAGCTACATGTGTATGGAAGCGACAGCGCACGTCCGTTTGCCGCAGCCATCGTTCTCCATTCGCGTATGGCAAGGTACACCAGATGAATTCCTCTATCGCGCCTGCGAATTGGCTCGTCTCGGTCTGGGCGTTCCGGCTATGTACAACGATGAAGTCATTATCCCGGCGCTGCAAAACCGTGGGGTTTCTCTGCACGACGCACGCGATTACTGCATCATCGGCTGTGTCGAACCGCAGTCACCGCACCGTACCGAAGGCTGGCATGACTCTGCGTTCTTCAACGTCGCCAAAGTACTGGAAATCACGCTGAACAACGGTAAGGTCGGCAACAAGCAGCTTGGCCCGGTAACCGGCGAGTTCACGCAATTCTCCAGCATGGATGATTTCTATGCCGCATTTAAGAAACAGATGGCGTATTTCGTACATCAACTGGTAGAAGCTTGTAACAGCGTGGATATTGCCCATGCGGAACGTTGCCCGCTGCCTTTCCTTTCTGCGCTGGTTGATGACTGTATTGGTCGCGGTAAATCACTGCAAGATGGTGGTGCCATTTACAACTTTACCGGTCCACAGGCCTTCGGCATTGCCGATAGCGGCGACTCGGTTTACGCCATTCAGAAACAGGTTTTTGAAGATAAGAAGATTACCCTACATGAGTTGAAAGGGGCGCTGGATGCCAACTTTGGTTATCCGGTAGGTAACGGCGCGGTAAGCGACACATCAGCGAAATCCTCTCTCAATGAACAGGATGTCTACGATGTAGTGAAACGTGTCATTGAACAAAACGGCGCGTTAGATCCTGCTGCTATCAAGAATGAAGTTTACCGTCAGCTCACGTCTGGCATCAAACCAGCCAGCAGCCAAGGCGGTTCGGAACGCTATCAGGAAATCCGTCGTATTCTGGAAAGTACGCCTTGCTTTGGTAACGACATCGATGAGGTCGATCTGGTCGCTCGCCAATGTGCACTGATTTACTGCCAGGAAGTAGAAAAATATACCAACCCACGTGGCGGCCAGTTCCAGGCAGGTATCTACCCTGTTTCCGCTAACGTGCTATTCGGTAAAGATGTCAGCGCACTGCCTGATGGCCGTCTGGCAAAAGAACCGTTGGCTGATGGTGTGTCTCCGCGTCAGGGTAAAGATACGTTGGGCCCAACGGCTGCGGCAAACTCGGTTGCTAAACTGGACCACTTCATCGCCTCCAACGGTACGCTATACAACCAGAAGTTCCTGCCATCTTCACTGGCTGGCACCAAAGGCCTGCTTAATTTCGCCGGCATGGTAAGAGGCTACTTCGACCGTAAAGGGATGCACGTACAGTTTAACGTTATCAACCGCGATATCTTGCTGGAAGCACAGCAACATCCGGAAAAACACCGCGATCTGGTGGTACGTGTCGCTGGTTACAGCGCCCAGTTTGTGGTGCTGGCAAAAGAAGTGCAGGACGACATCATCAGTCGTACCGAACAACATTTCTAATCGCGTATCAGGGCTATACGACCAACCCCGGCGTATAGCCCGATAACAGGACGGTTGCGTTATTTGATGCGTCCTCATCGGCGCATCGTTTGTGAGTAATGTTATGAATAAAGTTCAGTATGATACAGAAGGCGTACTTTTTAATATTCAGCGCTATTCTTTGCACGATGGGCCCGGCATACGCACAATTCCTTTTTTCAAAGGCTGCCCGCTGGCATGTAAATGGTGTAGTAACCCTGAGTCACAGCGTCCTGAACCCGAATTAATCTACAAAAAAAGCGATTGTATTCAATGCGGAAAATGTATTGATGCCTGCCAGCAACAGGCCATTTCAGTGCAAAATCCTCATTTTATCGACCGCCAGCGCTGTATTAACTGCGGTGACTGCACCCGTGTTTGCCCAACAGCTGCATTAGAGATGAAGGGAAAACGCATCACGGTACGCGAAGTCGTGCGGGAGTTGCAGAAGGAAGAGAATGTCTACCGTCGTTCAGGAGGTGGCATAACGTTATCAGGTGGAGAACCGCTTTCCCAACCTGATTTCGCACGCGAATTATTAAAAGCCTGTAAAGAAAAAGGCTGGCATACCGCGATAGAAACCACTGGGTTAACCTCCAAGGACGTTATCGAGAGCGTATTCCCCTATGTCGATCTCGCATTGACCGACATTAAATCGCTCAACCCGGAAATACATCGCAATAATACCGGTGTTGATAACCAAAAGATTTTAGAAAACCTGATTAGAATATCCTTTATCACTAAAACGGTTGTCAGAATTCCGCTGATCCCTGGCGTGAATGATAATCCGGAGGAAATCAGAGCGATCGGTGAGTTCGCCCGTATGATGCAAAATGTGGATACGATTCATTTATTGCCTTATCACACCTACGGTGAAAATAAATATACATTGCTCGGTCGAATTTATCCCATGGGGGATACCCCCAGTATTGCCGATGAAAAAGTCAATAACTTGAAACGAGAAATTGAATCATTGGGTTTCCAATGTCACATCGGTGGTTAATCTATACCCATCAATAAGCTAAATTTTATGACTGGTGTATAAAAAATAAATGATGACCTAATACGATAATGCTTCCTGTGCAGATAAGTGTTTTTCTCTGATACTGATAAATATACCCTAAATAATTCAAGTTTCAGGAAGGCGGCAAGCGAAGGAATCCCGATGAGCTTACTTGAGTAAGTGATTCGGGTGACTGAACGCAGCCAACGCACATGCAACTTGAAGTATGACGGGTATATCAGGGGAAACGCTATCCGCACAGGGATATTATTATCTTAATCAGGTATACGAATAACAATATTATTGTTCATCATCTGCATTATTTAATCATGTCTGAATATGATTATCTCACTCTCTACCTATTATCGAGGATTGCTATATGAATAGCATGGATCTTTTAATTGCCTTCGGCGCCGGAATATTTGGTGCCGCGATTGGTGCATTGGCCGCATTTGAATTTGTCGGATTATTAGTGATTGCCATGGCGGTAACACAAATAATTACCGCAGCACCTTCCGATTTTATTCAGTTTCCCTTCGGATTTTTTGGCCCACACGCCGGCGGATTTGCCGCAGGTGTCGCCGCTACAGCTTACGCGGCTAAAAAAGGAAGACTGGCTTCCGGTCGGGATATCACGGCAGGGCTAAGCGGATTAGGTGCCCCCGATGTCTTACTGGTTGGCGGGGTTTTTGGTGCGCTGGGTTATCTCATCGCCTGGGGATTAAATAAGATCCCTGCCTTCCCTACCGGCCTAGCCTGGACGGATACCGTGGCTCTGACTGTTGTGATTTCCGGTGTGATAGTTCGTCTACTATTTGGGAAAACGGGTCTCTTGGGAAAACCAGATGCGGGCATTCGTCGCTGCTACCCACCGCAGGATAAATGTTGGATGCCTTACCACAGCCGGACCCCCCAACTGAGCGTACTCGGCCTCGGTATTGGACTCATGGCTGGTTACCTTGGTCACTCGTTTGGCGGTAATGGCGCACTGCTGGCTTTCGGTATTTCGGCATTTTCGCTTATTTTCCTCCACTTCAATACGCAAGTTCCGGTATCCCACCATATTGCACTGCCTGCCGCACTGGTTGCCGCGCTTTCTGGCAGTCTGATCTGGGCGGCAATTGTCGGCATACTTTGCGCACTGTTAGGTGAACTGATCTCCCGTATTTTCCTCGTACATGGTGATACGCACATTGATCCACCCGCCTTTACCATCGTGATCATGACGACACTGGTGAATTTGCTGGGTACTATCGGATTTTTTACTCTGCTTCCATTGCTATAACGCTTTCCTGATAGCCCCTGTTCAGGCAGGGGCTATCACTGGCCTCACGCTCGCTAACCGAAGGGTTTTATTCTGCTTCATTGTCTTATATGCTTATCAAATAACCTTGTCTTCAGCAATAGGTCATGAATCATGAAGAATAATGAGCTAATCACCCATTCCACTACGACATTGCTGATGCGCACAGAACAGGTGGGCAAACTACAATTGCCCGGCATTCCTGGTGAATTTGAAGTACTTAGTTTTAAGGAGCGCCAAAACCGGCCCCGGTTGCTCGTTGTACATGAATCCTGGCATCAGCATAAGCCTTGGGAATATGTCACTCCTGTTGCCGTAGTGAATGTCGAACAGAATGGTTCGGCACGTATTAATAATCAAATCGATAAGACACAGAGCTCACACTCAAAAATTGGTGAAGAAGTGCTAGCTATTTACCATCGCTATAAACAAGTGCATGCCTGATGCCAGCACTCATTTCATCACATTATGAAACACTTAAGTGGCCAGATCTGCTTCAGCAAGATTTCGTTGAAGCTACATGGTTACCAGAGCTTCAGGATCGCGATGGTGATGGATATGATGCTGTATTAATAGCCGAAACAAATAATACGGTACGTTTTCATATCCGTCATAAAACGACAGGATGTATCGCAGCCAATCTTGTTCTTACATTCAACTTAACAGCACCCAGTGGGTTCCCCAGCCGTTTACCCCAGGTTGAATCGGTATATGTTGCAGCGGACTTTCGAGCAGCAGGATTGGCAACACTCTCATATTGCACACTTATAGAACATTATGGCGCACTAGCGAGTGATACACACCAAACCTATAGTGGTATGTCAATGTGGCTGAACGGGATCGCAAAAAATCCTGATATAGAATTGTTTATAGCAACGCTCGAAGACAATAATCACCCATCGCTTCGTCTCATTGATGGTCGTCCAGAAAGCTACATCGGTAACCGTAAAGGCCTACTGGAAGCAGCACATACCGTATGGCATAGTGGGAGAGATGTTCAAAAAAATATCCCTCATTTTCAAAGTCTTGGCATTACCCTCCCTTCAGCCAGTGATTCTGTTGTGATTCTCCTCGCCAAACCCGCGACAACTCAACCGGCAGCAGCCCATGAAGATTGGCCAGAGAATGGCAAATAAATTCACACATATACCCTAAATAATTCGAATTGCAGGACAAAAAACAGCAAAGCGTTTTTGAATAGCGCTTGCGCTGACCCCGAAGTGCTGTAGCTCATGAATAAACCGAGTAACAAACGCGGCCAACGCACATATAACTTGAAGTATGACGAATCATCACCCCTTACGTGGCGACTTTTTTCCACCTGATTGACGGCCTGTTTTTGGAGTCGTCGTTGATGCAGGCATCGCCGATTCTGAAGCATTTGTCGCCTTAGGTTCACTGAACGGCGCTTTTTCCGGCTCTGCCGCCAATGAACCGCCATTGCACAGTGAATCGCCTTCATCCGCCTGATTATCCAGATTAACCACGGGGATCGTTGACGCTTTATCCACGGATTCTTCCGCTTCGCTGGCAATCTCTTGTGCAACAATCTGTTCATCAATAACATCGACGGTTGAGTGAGCAACACCAACCGTTTCTGCTGACTCAATTAATGCTTCAAGGTTATCAGCGGTACGAGCAATTACTTTCTGAGCGTAAACGTCTCCGACTTTAGCCGCTGCGTAGCTGGCCGCAGAAATCGCTGCGTTAACCGCACCCACTTCCCCTTCCAGTTTCACCGTTACCATACCGCCACCTTTGGTCAGCTCATACCCCACCAGCCTGACGTTAGCAGACTTAAGGGCTGCATCCGCCGCTTCAACCGCCGCAGCAAGACCAACGGTTTCTATCAGACCTAAACTTTGCTTCGCCATAATTCATTCCTGTTTATCTTTGAATTCGTTGTTTTTAAATACGCTATTTTGAATGCATTTCCTTTTGGGGAAATGAGCTACACGGACGCACGCAATTGCTGTGCTTTATCTACGTTTTCCCACGGGAAAAGAGAACGCCCAAAATGGCCATAGCAGGCTGTTGTACGGTAACGTGGCACCAGTAAGTCCAACATCTGGATGATGCCATATACGCTAAGATCGAAATGTTGATCGACAAGCTGTGATAATCTGGCAGCCGGTATCGTTTCAGTACCAAATGTGTTAATCCGTACCGCAACAGGACGCGCCACACCGATAGCCCATGCCAATTGAACTTCACAACGCGAGGCTAGCCCCGCCGCCACAATATTCTTGGCGACATAGCGAGCGGCATAAGCGGCAGAGCGATCGACTTTAGAAGGATCTTTCCCCGAGAACGCGCCACCGCCATGAGGTGCCGCACCACCGTAGGTATCGACAATAATTTTTCGGCCAGTCAAACCACAGTCACCCACAGGCCCACCAACCACAAACGCACCTGCCGGATTGACTAAAAAACGGGTCTCCGGCGTGAGCCAGCGCAGAGGAATAACCGGTTTGATGATTTCTTCAATTACAGCTTCGCGTAACGTTTCGAGAGAGATGTCGGCTTGATGCTGAGTCGATACCACAACGGTATCAACCCGCTGCACCTGATGATGATGGTACTGTAGCGTGACCTGACTTTTAGCGTCCGGCAGTAGAAAAGGTAAACGGCGGGATTTACGTAGCCATGCCTGGCGTTCCATCAGACGATGTGCATACACCAACGGCGCGGGCATGAGCTCCGTCGTTTCCCGTGTTGCATAGCCGAACGTAATGCCCTGATCGCCTGCGCCCAATAGCTCTGGCGAATCATGATGAATGCCACGCGCAATATCCGGCGACTGACGGCCAATCAGATTCAAAACACCACAGGTATTACCGTCATAACCGAGGGAGGAATGATCGTAACCAATATGTTTGATGGTTTGCCGAATAATATTTTCTACATCGACATTCGCTGACGTAGAAATCTCACCCGCGACAATCGCAATACCTGTTTTCACCAGACTTTCACAGGCCACTTTAGCCCAAGGATCCTGAACCAGGATAGCATCCAGTATGGCATCCGAAATTTGATCGGCCATTTTATCCGGATGCCCTTCGGCTACCGATTCGGAAGTAAACAGATAATCATCCACGTCTGCACCGTTTCTCGCCTGAAATTTCTCCCTATTTTATAAGTCAGGGCCGTGCCAGCGAGTGAACTTTCTTGTTGTCACTGTGGATTATTTTGTTTCATTCCTCTGGTCATAGCAAAATCCAGCATTGGGCTGGTGATTGCAGGTATCACGCATTGGCCGACATAATTTTTCGATAATCAGAAGGAGACATGCCTGTTTCTTTTTTAAAGATACGGCAGAAATAGTTCGCATCCTGATAAGCCAGTTCAAGCGCAATAATATTTACTTTCAAGTCGCTAAACTGTAATAACGACTTGGCAATTTTTATTTTTCGATTAGCCACATAGGTGGAAAATCCTGTCCCCATTGTCTTTTTAAATGCCCGACTCAAATAACAGGCGCTGACAAATGATTTCTCAGCAACATCGTCTAACGTAATATTGTTAAACAGGTTTTTCTCAATATGAAACTTCGCTCTATCAATAAAATCCGTCAGGTGCGCAGCATGTTTAAAGGCCTGTTCAAACAGTGCCTCACTTAAAACGAAAACACTCTGCAAAATACGATAATACAACGAATCAACCAGACCACGGCTGGAAACATCTTTAATCAATAATGCTAACGTCGCTTGTGAAGCAGAAAACTTGTCGCCTTTCGTATCGAGATACTGATTCAGTAACGCTAAAAAATCGACAACCGTCTGACGACGATCGCCAAATTTATCCCAATATGCACCGTCAATCGTTTGGAAAACCAGTTCATTCCACCCAGTGTAGTCACCTTCGTCAATCAATGTGAATACTTTTTGCTTCAGTTCACGCGTTGCAATATTGTCATCCGCATCATAATGCAGCGTTTTTTTAATAACGTCTGTCAGGATGCTTTGTTTTACCGGTTTGAGTAAATAGTCATCCACTTTCAAGCTCAGCATACTACGAACGATATCAAAATCGTCGTTCGCCGTAGTCACAATCACTTTCGTTTCACTATTGGTACGCCGCAAATACTCAATCACCTCTCTACCGTTTGGCAAAGGGATATTAATATCAACTAAAATCATATCTATTTGATTAAGCTGATCAATGAGTTGAATCGCTTTTCGTCCCGTTGAAGCCTCATGAATATTCGCATTCTCTATATGCGCCGAAATAATGCGACGCAACGATTCGGATTCGATGTGTTCATCTTCAACAATCACCACATTATACATGGCACATGTCTCCCTTTATTATCAGGCTTCTTGCATCGGGAAACGCAACTTGATCGTCGTTCCCAAATTCGGCTTATGTGGACTTGATATCTCCAAACCGTAGCTTTCGCCAAACAATAGCTGGAGTCGATTTTTAATATTATTGATACCTATTCCACCTTTTTTGCGATTTTCATCGCCGGATAAAATCCCGTTAATATCCTGTTCTGATATCCCATCGCCATTATCCGTCACCTCAATAATGACATCCCGACCATCATCCGTCGCTTTAATCAGGATATGGCTCTTAATCTCTCTGGGCTCGACGACATAGTTAAAGAAATTTTCAACTAAAGGTTGCAGGATTAAAAAAGGACAAATCACATCCAGATATTTATCTGGAATGCTGAAAACATAATCAAATCGGTCGCTCATTCGTACTTTCTGAATCGACATATAGCTATTGACATAGCCTATTTCATTACGCAATGTAATTAATCCATTATTACTTTTACGTAACAAATAACGCATCATATCGGAAAAGTCATGCACCATATTCTCTGTCCGCTGTGCATTCTCCAAAAAAGCCAGACGCCCGATAGTGTTGAGCACATTAAATAGAAAATGGGGGTTGATCTGATAAGAAAGTGCTTTGAACTCAGCTTCATGTAAAGAACGCTCAATCTCAACCCGCTTACGAAGCTCCGTCGTCAATTCAAGATCTTTTTCGTGCAACTCACGCTGAATATTGTTGCTGTATGCCTGTTCAACCAGATAAGAAGCCACATGCAGTAGCGTATACGCCGTAGATTCAAAACGCTCATAGGACATGCGTTTCATATTTTCATGCATATTCACCAGTAGCGGATTTTCCTGCCATACCCGATTTTCATTCAAAATATAGGGAACAGCCTGCTCTTTTTCGCTTTCAACCTTCACCTGACCAGAGATAAATGCACCAAAATAATGATTATTGATCATGATCGGCACAGCAAACTCAACAAAACCACAATAACAGCGATAAACCACCGGTTTACACGCTTCCATCGCCGCTCGTCCCCCGGCGTTATCACATTCGTAGCAATGGGTGGCAAGCGTCGGGTTAAGTCGGGAACGTGCGCAAAAATCAGAAAAGCCACTAGGCTTAGTAACGGGGACCCCTTCCTCATCAACAACCACCAACGCAATCATCATGGATTTGCTGAAGTTGTCCTGCAACGTCTGCAGCCGATTAACGTCAAGGATTTCATGCAGTTGGTATTTGTTGTTCATATCACATTAGCCAGTCTATTATTAAGGGCGTCATCTCCCGCGGTAGCGTAATAAATCACTTAAACCCCTATTGATAACGGATCTACATTATTTTCTATCTGATGAAAAGATGCTATGACACGTCTCACAGACAACGACAGAAACAGAAGGAAGGTGGCAATAAACTGAAACGATACACGTCCTTTTTCTTTATTTTTTTGCGCAAGATCGACAAATGCCAAGCGAAGCACGTCCACCTGATTCAAACGCCGTCATATTGACACCCATCGAGCAAAAAAATGCCAGACAGATAACCTGGCTGGCATGCATGCTAAGAACCCTTGTTGTTTATTCCCATCGGGAAGCAACTATTCGCGTTAAAACGTTTCCCAATTGGTTTGGTTAGTGCTTAATTTCTTTGATGTTGTTGGCAGCATCACGGGTTTCGACTTGGCTGGCGTTCTCTCTTGCAACTTATCCGCTGATTCGGCAAGTTGAAATATGGAAACAATTTCAGTCAGACGACGCGCCTGCTCCTCAAGCGAAGCTGACGCCGCAGTTGATTGCTCAACCAGCGCGGCATTCTGCTGAGTAACACTGTCCATCTCAACCATCGCCTGACCAACCTGAGTAATCCCTTTACTCTGCTCATTGGAAGCAGAAGCGATTTCACCCATGATATCGGTCACATTGACGACCGCTTTCACAATATTTTCCATCGCTTCACCGGCGAACGATACCTGCTCGGAGCCCGTTTTCACATTGCTAACAGATTCAGCAATCAGCACTTCAATCTCTTTCGCGGCTTGTGCGCTGCGCTGCGCCAGATTACGGACTTCGCTTGCGACAACCGCAAATCCGCGACCTTGTTCCCCGGCCCGAGCGGCTTCCACCGCGGCGTTCAATGCCAGGATGTTGGTCTGGAAAGCAATACTGTTAATCACATTAATGATGTCCCCAATTTTCTGAGAACTACTGGTTATTTTGCCCATCGTCTTAATGACGTCACCAACAATCTCTCCCCCTTCATTGGCGGTTTTAGAGGCATTCTGAGCCAACACGCTGGCCTGATTCGCGTTGTCTGCGTTCTGTTTTACGACAGCACTCAACTGTTCCATGCTGGCTGCGGTCTGTTCGAGCGCCGACGCCTGCTCTTCCGTGCGGGAAGATAAATCTGTATTGCCCGAAGAAATCTCACCTGAACCACGATAAATCTCTTCTGCGCTACCGCGAATTTCAGATACGGTCTTCACCCAGTTAGCCTGCATTGTTTGAACGAATGGAATCAGTTGCCCAACGCAGTTTTTCCCCATATTAATCATTTGGGTATGTAAATCCCCCGATGCGAGAACCTGAAGGTGACGCTTAATCAGCTCAAGAGGTTTCACAACAAACACGGCCAAATAGCGATCGGTAAGCAACACGATAATCAGACCAATTGCCAATGCGAATATCAGAATACTTTCACACCAGCTCACCCAGGCATCAATCCTGCCCTGTGCTTCACCTTTCAATTTCGCAATGACAACATTGTATTTATCGATGGATGCAGTGAAATTCTGACGCAGAGGGCGATAGACCTTGGTAGATTGCTGCATGAAATCATCAAGCCGATCGGCTTTAACTGATTCATACATCGGAACCATGGCCTCACTAAACAGGCGATAGGAACTATTGTAAATATCATCAATCGTTAAAGGGTCAATATTTGCATGATCGATGACTTTAAACTGAGCCAACCCGGCTTTTAAAGAATCCAGTTCTTTTGTCACAGCCTGAAGCTCTATTTCAGCTTCGGCCACATCATTTTTTTGTTTCGCTCGTACGGTACGATCCAGAGCGCTCATTGCTCGATAATACTGTCCATTTGCCCCATTAATAATATCGCCATTACTTTGTTGTACATTCGTCAGCGCCAACTCTGTAGTGAGCTGACCCAATGAGTACAATGCAAATGCGGATACGCCCCCCCACAGTAAAGAAAACAGAATAAGGATCAGAACCATCATTGTTCTGATTTTTAGATTGCGAATAACATTCATAATATAAACCCTGATGATAAAACGTACGACAATTAACCCCAAAAACAGGGTTGCTATTAGCGTTTCCTTTCAAATGCCGACCTATATGTCAGTCTCTAGTAGGTAGGTCTATACCCGTCATACCTCAAGTTGCATGTGCATTGGCGATACTCCGCGCCTACCTGAGCCTAACCCTGACGGGTCGCCACAAGCG
The DNA here is from genome assembly GCF_046237015.1 of Pectobacterium hainanensis. NCBI lineage: Bacteria > Pseudomonadati > Pseudomonadota > Gammaproteobacteria > Enterobacterales > Pectobacteriaceae > Pectobacterium > Pectobacterium hainanensis. The sequence goes on along the minus strand of NZ_JBJYIN010000002.1, from coordinate 98,943 downwards.
GCGTTCAAAAACGCTTTGCTTTTTTGTCCTGCAACTCAAATTATTTAGGGTCTATGTCCATGTGGTGAACGACGTTCACCCATGTTATCGGCATGTAAACAATGAACTTCATCAATAATGAACGTTACTTCGTTTACTAAAATTTATTTAAATACTTCCTATTGTAATAATGGCATTACCCAACGAGGTAAAAATGCAAAAAAAACCAAAAATCAATCATAACCACTTGTAAATAAAACAAACAAAATGAATAGCCATTCACAAAAACCAAATAAAAAGTGCATTTAAATAGAGAAGCACAAAAAACATAAATCATTAATTATTTTTATATATCTAATTAGGAAAAATCCCACAAACGATTAACAAACAGACAAGTGTAAAGATAGCTAATCTTAAGAGGATAAACTCAGAAACATCGGGTATGACAAAAAACCCTGATGCAGTGAAAATGCCTATACGCTACTATTCGCATGAAAATATCGACATCAAATGTCATATTTATCCTCATCTGCCATTCAAATCGTTTTACAAAAGGACCTGTTGCGATGACATTAATACCGAGCAAAAAACAATGGAATGGTTGGAGTCTCCCCAGCAAGATGACCGCTATTGGTTTTTATATCGCAATAATCCCGTTTATCTTCAGCGTAATATCTTATTTAACGCTTACCGCCAAGCAGTATCTTGCCGAGCAAATTAGCATCAAAAGCGTCACGCTTTCCCCCTCGGATATTAAAAAGCAAACCGGCATGACACTCGCCGCTAAAGAGGCCGATATTCAAATCAATTACCCAACGATCGATTATCTGCTACCCAATGATTTTCTCAAGAGAATCAACAACGAACTTAAAGAAAATGTCATAAGCTACCTCACTGATAATCTATTGGAATATCGAGTGGACTATGAAATCGGGCTGACATCAAAAAACATCATCAGTTTACGTGTCGATCAATATTATTATTACGAGGGAGCAGCGAATGGAAATAATTCACAATTTTCTATTAATATCGATCCTCAAAATCAACGCACTATCGATTTTTTTGATATTTTCGATGCTCGCCGTAATGCTTTGAATGAAATCAAAGAAATTATCGCATATAAAATCACCGACGTTTGCGAATATGGTCTTTTTACCGACAAACTAGAAAAAGCCAGCTTTATCCCTCGTTTCGTCATTACGCCAAGTGCAATCCACTTTATCTTTAGCGAGTATGAAATCACCCCCGGTGTCTGCAATGGGGTGACCGTCTCAATAGGCTATGACGAACTCATTGGCTACATCCGCAATGACGGCCCGTTGGGTGAATTAAAACCTCAATCCGGTTCATGGGCCGCAGGCGAGCATTTTGTTGATAGCATGATGGGCCATATGAAAAAGATGTCTGAATAACTTCAGCAGGGATACGCTACCGCCAAATGCATATCCCCGGACATCAAGCCATCGATGCATTGGCGCAGGCTTATTTCAGCACCAACATTGTGATGCCGACGCCCACAAGCACCAGACAAAATGCGCCTCTCAGGTAAGCAGCGGGTAATTTATGCGCAATGGCAACACCCCAGGAAACGCTGAATATTCCCCCCACGGCTAAAGGAATGCCGATGTGCCAATCGACATTACCAGCCTGTGTATACGAGACCAGCGCCGCCAATGCACCCGGGACCACCAAGATCAACGCCATTCCCTGCGCTTGTGTTTGAGTAAAAGCAAATAGCGTAACCAACATCGGAACGACCACCAACCCGCCCCCAACGGTAAAAATGCCAGACATCGCCCCGCTCGCTATTCCCAGCAACGGTAAATATCTGGGTGATAAAACAATTTCCGATGCTTGATTGCGCTGTTTGTTATACCACTGCCACAGGTAGTAGGTAGCTAGCACCAGTAGGAAAAGAGCAAAGGCACGCTGAAGATGATGGACGTCGAGCAACGACGCGAAATGCGCGGCAAAATAGGCTGACAAGGAGGCAAAGGCACACATTATCAACGCCATCCGTGTATCGATTTTATTGCGTTGACGATAGCGTAAGAATCCAATCAGAACGTTAGGCGTAATCATCACCAATGCCGTTCCTTGCGCAATATGCTGATCCATATTGAAAAGAATCCCTAATATCGGAATGGCGATCAGCCCACCGCCAATGCCAAGCATTCCCCCACAAACGCCTAACCCAACTCCCAAAAGCAAGCACAGCAACATATCGCTAAAAACCATTAAGCTTAACATGACGTAATGAAATGATCCGTGTGGTAGGAATATCTGGGGATATCTGCTTGTCAGGCCGAGTCCCTATCAATAAGAAAAACGACATCGTTACATAAGAAATGTGACAACACGCTGAGCTACGTCAACCCCACGGCGACCGATCAGTCAGCTTTTGAGGTCATGATAAAAACACATCATCGCAACCAATCATACATTCGCCTCATCCCCATTGTTGCTCTTTTTTACCACTGATACCGACACTCCACGATTAGAACCTGTTCACGCACTTTCTCCGATAAGGCATACTACCTATAATGTATACGGACGTTCTTGATAAGCTCATGAACAGGATGTTAGGTAAAACGATGAAAAAATTTGCTCTGACGGCAACAGACATTAAACCACGGGTAAAAGGGTATGGCGGTTGTATTGCGACAGAACTGATTACCGTTCAGGGCTATAAAGTGGGATATATGTACAGAGATCATCCCCATAACCCACAAGACAGCGGATGGCGTTTTATGGCTGGCATTGAATCGCCGCAGTATATGGAAAACGCTGGCAACCATGCTATTTACGATGTGAATACCATTGCTAACTACGATCCGGATATTATTCCGTTATTAGACTCGCCTATTGGCGCCACTTATGAACGGGATGAAGAAGGTGACTTTATTCCCGCCCCACCTTTTGAAGTGAACTAAACACAGAATAGAACAAGGAAATGCTCAGATAATGAGTAAACCAATAACGTCTCCAATCATTGCCTGTCAGACGGGCTTTGATGAAGCCTTTTTAATTGGGACACGAGAAGAATTACTGGATTTTGCCAATGCGATTATTGAGGCCGTTGATAAAGTTCAGCCTGATATATGCTTTGGCGTCACAGTAAAAACCAGTAACCTGCTTGCCGAAAAACTTGATGTTAAAAGCGAGGTCAGACTTGACTATCTAGTCGTCACTGAGACCCCTGAAGAAAAAGAGGTTATTTTCCAGAAAGTCACTGGGGTGTAATACATTCATTGGGGTGATAAGAAATGATAAATCCATCAGTTTGTGAAGCCCACAGCCACCAAGGGTTCTCATGACAGAATCAACATTAATCCGGTTTTACTGCCAGTATGGTGGTCATCATCCCATCGCGGGAGAGGTATGGTATCGTATAGCCGTTGCAGATGGCTACCAGTCTGAACGATATGGGCGCTACCTGTGCGCAGCATTGACAATGATGGTGCATACGCCATCAGAATGTCTGAATGTCATGACATTAATTGATTCCGTCGCCGCTGGCGAAAGTGAAGAAGAGTGCTGGGGATTAAATGATACCAGTGTCACGTTCAACGCTGACGGGGCGCAGGTTGAGATACTGATTGAAGAGGATCCCGATATGTCCGCCGCACACTTTAGCCTACAAGAATACCGACAGGTAGTTTATGGCTGGCATCAGTTTTTACTCATGCCGGAAAGTCTGGAATCACAGCTACAACTGGTGTTGGCATAATTTATGGTTGGTTCCTGATTTATGATGAGTTCATCCTTTCTGGTCAATTGAGTTTGCATACATGAAAGATCCCTGGAATCCGCAAGAAAAAGCGTTACGACAATGGGCATTTGATACCGAATCGCCGTGGCCTGAACAGGATTTTGATTTAGCCGTCGCAGATCGATTATTTGCCGATATTATTCTCGAATTAGCGGCGGATAATCATTGTCCAAAGCAGTCATTCTTTTTAAGTTGCGCTTATTTAATGGTTGGTGATGCGGTCAGAACAAATTTTGAGATCTGCCCCAAAGTCGATATTCAGCACTTTCTGGCGAGAGCTGAACAAAGTGGTCATCAATATCTTATTATGTTAGCTGAACGCGGTACTTTTTTGATCGAGCATCCTGATACATTTGATTATAACCAATGGTGCAATGGTGGTCTGGCTGATGCTGACGTTTGCCAGAGATGAGATCCGCAAGTTACGGGCATGTAACTATTATCAATGTTAGACCTTACCTATGAACAATACAGAAAAAATCTGCAATATCATTCCTCTTTGGTATGCTCAACGAGCTTGGGCAGAAGCGCTGTTGCAAAAAGCATTCGGTCTGACATCCGCTCAAGATATTCTTCAACCTGGCTATCGGGGGAGAAAACCGATTCCAGGGACAAACTGGATGTATGTGACACATGGCGTCGGTGTGAATATTTACCGGACAGAGGAAGTCGGCGGAATAGATTTTGATTTTGATAAACCGCATCCTGATGAATGGCGTTTACGCGTCTTTTTTGCAAAGCAATATAATGAAGGTAATCTTCCTCTGGCCGAATACCGGGAGTTATATGAAGACGAAGCGCTGTTAAAGCAGGCTATTGAACAAGCATTAAAATCTGGATTGGTTTGATATAGAACGTCGGATAAATAGCAAAAATGCAAAATCCCCCCGAAGAAATTGATGGTGCCGCCGTACTGGAATGGGCTTATGCATCTGATAAACCATTTGGAGTGGTACATGCAAATAATGAAATCGATGCAATTGAAATTGTTGCTCTGGCGATCTGTCGCTACCCGAATGACAGCAAAATTTATCGGTTCAGTTGCGATGCAACATGGGAAACCGTACAGGATTTTTGCTATAGCTCAATAGCTGAAGCAAAAACGGCTTTGCCGGAGCAATACCAGAACATAGAGATACATTGGAAGAAGTATGACTGATATTGGAAAAATAAAAGCACTGACAGAAGCATCGACAGCATTGAAAGAAAACAATATCGCTGCTCTTTTCAGCTATGTTATCCAGCTTTATGTCTCTGAGCGTATCGCTCAGACTGACGTTGACGCTGATGGCGATATGCTGTTGTATCAGTGGGGAACTTATCGCAAATATTTTGAATTAGATCTGACACGGCAAATAATGCCAGACCTTGACGATCCCGATGACTGTGCTGATGCCATGATGCAACTTTCAGTCAGGTTCCGATTCCATTCAACGAAAGGGACGAAAGCGATTGGTGACGGTAATATCTGGTGCCATACACCATCTGAATCCGATGAATTTAAAACAACGTTGATGAATTCCGCTGCTTTTCTATTGGCACAGCAAGCGATGGTTGTCGATGTTTCCATCACGCTTGAACGGGTATAACGTGACAGATACATTGAAGAAACTTGATTCATTGCTCAGTGCAGACGATGAACACTACTATAGCGACGACCTATTTTTAGAGGCCGAAGAGCTGATTGCCACGTTATCAGCCATCGATATTCCGTTATTAACTGACTACTGGAAAACCCGCAACGAACGATGGTGTGAACGTTTTTCACAAGCATCTGCTGACATTGATCATACTGTATTGAGGGCATTGCTCAGTGCCGTAATTGGTATCACGCCCTATCATGACCCAATACTGTCGCTTTTTATGCGTTTACCTAAGGAAGCGGATCATTCCACTTTTTATGATTCACTGCTTGGTTATTCCGAAAATCTTTGGCACACACAACCTGAGCTTCATCGACAGATACAAATGAGTTGCTGGAGCTGTGGTCTGTCTCGTCGTTTATTAAACCGCCTCGGCTTTCTATCATGGGCTGACGTTTCAGCAGGTAAATAATAAGTCATGTGCACGTGTATACAACGCCCTGAAGTCATGGATATCAGCAATCATTATGCTGACATCACAGCAACATTAAAGCCACTGGCAGCAGCCAACTGGCTATTGTTGATGCAGTGTCCTGATTGCCTACAACTTTACAGTGTTGATGAATGGGATAAATACCTGCCATGCTACGCCGTAAAAATAGCGGATCAGCATCGCTGGCAGCAGTTTGATCGCACGTCTTTAATTAAAAACTATATTATTCAGCAGCATAATGGTCTTGGCAGTAAGCCATGTATATGGGCGGGTTGTGACATCCGACAGGTGAAAGGGAGTATGTATTGTATTCACCATCTGTATGACAACATGGCGGAAAATAAATGAAAGCTATAAATCTGATCGCAGAGACAATATCCTAGCCCCACTAAAATAATGCTGGCTAGGTCAGTCATTTTTAAATATATTCTTCCATATTATATAATATTGTTTTTATAGGTTGGGCAACATCGTGATCAAAAGCAGTTTCGTGTTCATCCTGTTTTTCGTTATCTCGATACTTTCCCTGCCAACCAAGGCAAGCGAACCGAATCAACTCATCGCTGAAATGACAAAGATATCACCGGATCAGATTTACCAAACTGTGTCTGGAATTATCAGCTATTCCCGTTGGCCTGTCCCCAAAACACCGCCAACGCTTTGTGTGTCCTCATCGGCCTATTTTCTTACGCCACTGACCGTTCGGAAAGAAACAAAAAACGCGCCTAAATTTAATGCAGTAGTGCTACAGAAACTCGATGATATTCAGCAATTACAATGTGATGCAATATATTTTGGGAAAGAATCAGTTTCACAGCAAATCGAAATAGCCAGTCGCTCACCCAATCAACCATTATTGACAATTGCAGAGCAAAACCCAGAATGTGTCAGCGGAAGCTCGTTTTGCCTACTCTTTTCCGATCAGAATGTACGTTTTTCGGTTAACTTAAACCACCTTTCAAGAAGTGGCATCAGGGTTCATCCTGATGTTCTTATTCTTGCTCGACATTAGGTTATTGTCATGAATGGAAAAAGGATTCACTCTTATAAAGAAAAAAGAAAAATAACATTTAAGTCCGCCCTGACCCGAATCAGTACCATTACATTAACTATCACAATGGCGGTATCATGGACATTAATTACGACGGCGTCTCTCATCTCTTTCAAGCAATTTTCTGAAAAAAATTTGCAATTACTGGCTTACACATTAAGCCAAAGCGTAGAAGCCGCTGTCGTGTTTCGGGATGGTACTGCCGCATACGAAAAATTGAATGATCTTGGTCAACAAGGGCAATTTAGTAGCGCTGTTGTAACCGATGATAAGGGAAACACATTAACCAAATGGCATTCAAAAAACAGTATTCTCACTGACACCACACATAAAGTCATTACCCGGTGGATTCTGCCGGATCCTGTTATTCAACCTATTTACCATCAGGGAGAACTAATAGGGAATATCGAAGTATCGGGAGAAAGAGAAACGGTTGAACAATTTATCTTATCTTCACTCACCATACTTACGCTGTGTGTTATTTTAGTCTCTGCTATTTCTATTTTTATTTCAAAATATTTACATAACGGCCTTATTCTCGCACTAAAGAGGATTATTGACGTAGTTCATGATATCCGGGTAAGTCGTAACTTCTCCCGGCGAATCCCATCGGGAAACATTGTTGAGATAGATATTTTAAGTCAAGGTTTCAATAGCTTAATGTCCGAAGTGGAACATTGGCAATACCAAATCTTAAAAGAAAAAGACTCTTTGCTTAAGCGTTCACTGCGCGACCCGCTCACGGGTATCGCCAACAGAACGGCTTTTTGCAGCATGCTGGAATCCTTGTTGAAGGATAAAAAGAAGAAATCAAATATTGCCTTGCTTTTTATGGATGGAAATAAGTTTAAAGATGTTAATGATACGTATGGTCATGCAATTGGCGACGAAGTTCTTATTCACATTGCTAATAGGTTGTCACTTTGTGCAGATGATAATGCCCTTCCCGCTCGATTAGGTGGTGATGAGTTTGCATTAATCTTTGTCGCTGAAAATTTAGATAAAGAATGTATTGATACCGTCATTGATAAAATAAATAAAAAAATGAGCGCCCCAATCTGTCTATCAGAGGGAATTACTATTATAATGTCACTTAGTATTGGTGCAGTGATCGCGGATGAACATTCAACGCCCAAATCACTGATGGAGCAGGCTGATAAAAATATGTATAGCGAAAAAAGGAAGCACCATAATGTAATTGTCACATAGTGTATGTCGATAGGATGTTTTTAATGAGAAAATCACTTTCAATATTGTCCATCTCTGTTCTTTTATTTACCGCTGGTTGCCAATCATCTCCTGAAAAATTTTCACCTGAACAAATCAGTGCGCTGAAATCACAAGGTTTCGAAAATAATATGGATGGTTGGATGTTAGGTTTGTCAGAGAAATTGCTCTTTGCAAAAGAAAAATCAACATTAACACCAGAAAGTAAAGAAGCGATTAAACGGATAGCGTTATCCTTAACCTCTGTTGGATTACGCCATGCACGAATGGATGGGCATACTGATAATTATGGTGATAATAATTACAACCAAGAATTATCACTAAAACGGGCAAATGCGGTTGCTGATACTTACGCTAAAGAAGCCAATATACCGCGTAGCAATTTAACGACGCAGGGTTTAGGTTCACAATATCCGATTAGTAGTAATAAAACATCCGTTGGTCGCGCTGAAAACAGACGCGTTTCGATTGTGATTACCGCTCCATGAATTGATCCCATATTTCAAGTTGCTTATGCAACTTGAAATATAACTGGTATATACCCAAAATAATTCAAGTTTCAGGAAGGCGGCAAGCGAAGGAATCCCGATGAGCTTACTTGAGTAAGTGATTCGGGTGACTGAACGCAGCCAACACACATGCAACTTGAAGTATGACGGGTATATAATCTATTTATCAAGAGATTCAATACGAGCAATGTGCCCTTGCCCATCGTGCCATACTCGTTGTATCTGATTTCGATTAAGCATATCCATCTCCTCTGGCTGAACCGAAAAGCTCGTGGCAATATCCTCATTGAGCAATGAACTCACTCGCTGACGACGCTCCTGACTGAATCGATACTGATTGTATTTGGCCCACAAAATAATCATCAACGCGTTAACCAATGCAATAAGAAAATAAAACAGAAACGTCTGTAATTCAGGCCAGATGAAATGAGGCACGATCACCGATCCGCCATTCATAAGGGAGAGAATTCCATATCCGATCAACCAGATATATCCCAACCATGCACACAGCGTAATTAAAATATCGATAATCCGAGGTAGAATTCGCTGTTCTGTGAAAATAAGTGGTGAGTTCATTTTTATCTCTTCTCAATACCACGATCGGGACTTTCCCATCGTGCTCGCTGGCTACGTGCTTTTAACATGACCTTGGGGAAACTGATCAGGCTGGTAAATAAATTCAGCATCCAATACACCATGGGATACCAGATAATCCAAAAAAGCGAGCGACCAATATTTTTCTCATAACGCGTTTCGATTATGACGCTAATTGAAAACTGTAATAAACACATGGTTGCCAAGACTAATCCGGTAAACTCGGGCGGAAAAAGCCGCTGCACCTGAATTCTATCGGGGATCTCCATCACCATGCCAAGAAGAAAAAGAATAACGCTGATGGCATAGGTAAAAGCCCACAAAATAGAAACTGAATATTCAAAAAATAATGCCCAAATTCTACGATGTCGCCACGACCAGATAGCCCCCAGGTTCTTCAGGAAAACCTCGGCACCACCCTGAGCCCAGCGCAGACGCTGTTTCCACAAGCCTTTCAATGTTTCCGGCATCAGAATCCAGCATAGCGCTCTGGGTTCGAAAAAAATGGCCCAATGACGTAGCTGAAGTTTCCAACTGATATCAATATCTTCGGTAATGATATCTGAACTCCAGTAGCCCACATCTGCCAATGCCCGACGACGAAATGCCGCGACCACCCCGGAGACCGTAAAGACTTTTCCATAAATGCGCTGGGTTCGTTTAATCAGGCCGATAATTGAAGAAAACTCACCAACCTGAACCCGCCCGACCAACGTTGAACGAGTTCGAATTCTCGGATTTCCGGTTACCGCCCCCACACGGGGATTATCCAGCAATGGGGCAACCAAATAAGCGACAGCGTCTTGATCGAGCAAGGCATCCCCATCAATACAGACCAAAAGATCGCTATTTGCCGCTACGGCCCCCGTTTGAAGTGCAATGGCTTTCCCCTGATTATGAGCCAGATGGATCACCCGTAACCGTTCGTATTCACTCGCAAGCTGATTCAGTATGTCGGCCGTTCCGTCTTTAGAGCCATCGTTAATAGCGATGACCTCAATATTGGTATATCGCTGACCTAGCGCAGCTTCTATCGTTTCCCGCGCGTTGGGTTCCTCGTTATAACAGGGAATTAATATCGAGACTAACGGATTACCTTTTAATTCCGGCGGTGTAACGTTTTTCCCCCACGGCCAATGGCGTTCATAATGAAACCAGAAATAAAGCCCTCCCGTGATCCATATTCCTGACATAAATAACGGCCAGAAAAAAACGAAATAAAGAATAATTTCGCCCGTAAAAACAAAGGATGCACCGAGTGGAATACTAAATACCAGGCATAAAATAAGAAACGCAATAAGACGATCAATCATGACTGTGGATACCATTCTAATGATAACGAAGGACGGATCACCGTTAATTCAGGCTGATTGGTTAAGAAATTATCCGGATAATAACCATAATTCTGCGCGCCATTCAGTTGCAGACGCGTCATCCAATCAACTAATCGCGTAGAATTAAGCCAGTCTTGCCCCGCAGTTTTCCAGTTCCGGCTTTGTAGCTCAAAAACGGTTTTATGTAGCGCATTAGGTCGCATCGCAACCTCGCGTACCAATTTATCCAGCCAGACATTACTTTCTTTTAACGGCACATTTTCCATTAAAGGCATCGCCATCACGGCAACCCAGTCATAGTTGGTCAGAAAGTCATCCAAATTCTGAGCAAACCAAGTCTCGCTTTGAGGTTCCAAAATCGGCAACGCAAACAGGTTACGTGCCGTTTTGATTTGTGGCCCCCGGATATCTCGAACGTGTGCCGCCAATGTCTGGGTAAACGACGTCAACGCCCGACTTTTAAATTGACTCCAGCGTTGGAAAAGTATCGGATCGTTTCGAATAGTGGCAATAGATGCTGGGAACCCAGCAAGTTGGTAGGCCCGCACGGCATCGGTACTGGCATCCTCATCATCTGCCAGAACGGCATCATCATGAAACAAGATGCCATGAAATGGCGCGTAAGCAGCAAGATCTTCATAGATATCAATGATTCGCTGACGTGCTTTTGCGTCCCAAGGCGACAGTCTTTTGTACTGCATCGCATCGACCCGGCTTTGGCCTGTGGCAAGATTGATTTTTTCCACCCGACTGAGCGAACTATCGTCAAAATCAAACGCCAGCACAGGCATCCATGCATAAACCTTTACATCAATACGATTATCAAGCTGCCAGGCAACATGGTTGAATAGATCCGATCTAACCGGTAACCAACGGTTCTGAAAATAGAGTGAACGGACATTGCCATCACCATCGGGATCGGAAAAAGCCTGTAAAAATACAGTATTCACGCCGAGATCAGCAATGCGTTGAACCAGCATGTCAACATTACGCGATTGCTGTACCGGATCGGGATCGTAAACGTAGTCCAGATCAACATGCACAACGCGCATCACCTGCCGATTACGCGCATCATTCACCATCTGCGCAAAACTTTTGATATCAGGATTATTGCTAATCAGCACACGTGGCACGTTAAAGGGCTTATCTACCGATGCCAACCCATCTTCCAATGTCAGCGCCATTTGATAACCATGCTGCTTAATAATGCTTAACGCCTCACCGCCTGCGGCCCCATACGGCCATACCCAGACCCGGGGAGTTTTACCGGTCGCGGCGACGATACGCTGGGTAATAAGCTCGACATCCTTATCAACACGTCGTTGATAGTCGGCCTGGCTTTCATACCGCTGTATGTCCGGGAAATAACGCCGGGTAACCGCTTCAGGTTGCGTATTTCCCTGAGGGTTAGCCAATATTCCTTTATGCATCGCATACGTATGCGACGCGATCTCAACTAGACCAGAGCGGGACATCTCGCCTACCTGTGGCCAGAATAAAAACTTGTCACGCGCGATCGGTTCACCACCATAATCCACTACCTGATCTTTCGGCGTATCCAGCCAGGTGCCGACCGGTGCCAACACCGCTGGCCATTGGTAAGCCTTCAGCAGGGGGTAAACCCGATAATAGAAGCTACTGAAACCATCATCAAAGGTCAGCAACACCGCTCTTGCAGGCAGCGGTTTTCCCCCAGCCTGAGCCTGAAGGATCTGGTCAATCGAGACCGGCTGGTAACCATTTTCCCGTAGCCAGGTGAACTGTTCATTAAGCGCACTGGTTCGTACTGACATAAAACGTTGATCGGCGGCGTCATCTTCAACATCGTGGTAAGCCAGCACAATGTAGTGATTTTTAGGCCAGCTTTTCTCACTTTCACTCAATGGCCGATCGGCTGGCGCGAGAAAATGCGGACGATCGGCCTGAGAGCAGGCAGAGCAGACAACCAGGCCAAATAGGATCAATGAATAACGTAGCATGACTAAAAACATGACTGGCCCTTAAAAACGGTAATTAAGATCGAAAGAAAGAGATAAATTTTGTTCCCGCACACCGTCATAAGGGCGTTTCATCCATTCCACCCGAACACCGGTATCAAGTACGTCGTTCCAGCGCACTCGCTGACCATAACCCAGGCTTGTTATCGCCCCTGCGGAAGCCTGCTTTTGCCAATATCGCCCCACACCAGCCGTTACTTCCTGATGCCACTCAGTTTGGTAATGCCGGTACATCAGGTGATCGAGTGTGACCGCTGGTAATACCGCGATATCTCGTTGTGGACTGTAATAGGGCACGTCAGACTCGCGGCTATGACCAACGCTGACGGACGGAGTGAAATCCACGGTAAGGTAAGACGAACTGTACAATCGTTCTTTACCTTCCAGAACGTAATCGAATTGGCGATTGCCATCAGAAAACCATCCTTGTGAGAAGGTCATTTGCCATTCACGCCTTTCACTTTCACGCCAGCGTGCATAAACCTCCGCACCATTTGCCGTCACATTGTTCTTCAAAGCGCGTAATGGCGTCCGGTTCATGAGTCGCTCAACATTTCCGCCTAAACGCCATCTGTCATTAAAATCATGCCAGCCAGAAAGTCGTGCACCCATTTTGTTCCCCTGCCCGTAGCCTTGACCCGAAACTTCCATTTCCAGCCAATTCCCACGATTGGTAAACTCCACGCCGCCCCTAACCCGACGGTTCACCGCCTTTCCTTCTTCAAATTCCCCACGATTAAATGCAAATGACGAAAATAATCGCCAGTTATCAGCAATCGGTGGGCTATAGAGCGCGACATCAATATCGACGTCACGACTACCTTCAACGGGACTATCGGATTTAATTCCTCGCGATCCTTCAATGCGTAACTCAGACAAATGGTGAACCCGCCGCAAGCGATCGACACGTTGTGCACTAAGGCTTTCAGGAAAACGCGTAATGACGTCGTCGGCTAGCAAATCCGCCTGACGCCACTCCTGTAGCGCCAGCGCGGTCAACGCCTGCTGTTCTTCCAGATAACTGTTCCTCGGTTCCAGGCTTTCTACTCGTTTCATCTCTTTCTCTGCCCGGTATGGCCATCCACGCATTAAGTAGATGCTGGCGAGATCGATACGTAACCCCTGATTACCCGGCGCAGTATCTGCCAGATGCGTCGCAAATTGCTGTGCCTGCGGAAGGTCATCGTGCAATAACAGTGACTGCACGCTGAGTTGCCGTATTTCCAACCAGTCATCGTTTGGCTGAGGTAGCGGTGACCCATAGATATGGCGCAAATAGGGTGTGAGTGCACTACGCTTATCCACCTGATGTTGCGCCTGTGGAATCTGTTCATTTTCTGACAGGCTATAAAACAGGTTGGCGTAATCCGGCATATCCAGCGCATCGTCCGCTGTCGAACGATAAAGTTTTTCGGCCTTGTCCGGCGCTTTCAGATAGAGGTAGGCTGAAGCAACCCAACGCAAGGCATAAGGCGGAACAGAGATGCTCGCTTGCTCCAGAGCCTCATACTCTGCAACAACCTCCTGCATACGGTAACGCGCCAGCAGTGCGCCTAGTCTGTCTATGCGCGCCCGCTGATAGTCAGATTGCGCTTCAGGAAGCGATCGCCATTGATTAAGTAACTGGTCATAATCCGCCAGTGCGCGATCGGCCACAACAAAACGCTCTTGCTCCGTCGCACTGGGCAATAGCGCTATACGAACACGTTCAGCCGCCGCCGAGGCTAAACGCTGCCGTAACACATCGGGAGGAACATTTCCCTGCGTTGCTATATCCAACGCCGCTCTGTTGACGCGGTTCGATGCAAGCACGGCGCTATACTCATGCCGTAATGTGGTATCGTGTGGCGTTGCTGCACTAGCCTGTTGCAAAGAGACTTGGGCATCCCATGTCAGCCCAGCGGCGTTTTGCACCCATGCCAACTCACGCCAGTGCGCGGCAGAAGGCTCGCGCTTTACGCGCTGCGAAGCCAGATATAACGCCTGTTCAACATGACCAGCGTCTGCCAGTGTCATGATCAGGCCACTGCTCGCATCATCATTATCGGGAGATCGCTCAAGAACACCGCGCCACAACGCAAGCGATTCCGGCCATTGGTGCAAATTACGATATGACCGCGCAACGGTCGATACCGCACGCTCAGGTAATGTCATGGCAGGATGATAGCGTTGCCATATTTCGATCACCTGTTCGTCATTTTCCGCCCAACCTTGAATTTGTATCCAGTCGGCAACCTCATTGACCGTTAGCCTGCGTTGCAATGATTGCTGCGAAAGCCAGGTTGACGCACCGGCAATATCACCAGCCCGGGCTTGAATAATTAATGCATCGTAATCCGGCATGACTGCTTGCGCATATCCCAGAGGCGCCAAAGAAGAAATAGTGATTAAAACTTTTTTCCATTGACGATAACAATAATGCCGCTGTCTATTAAAAAAAGGCAGCATAATATCTCCCTGCACTAATAGGATTAATAAGACTTAACCAGATAATTCTTAACGTTTTCTTTTAAATTTCATGAAACCGGAAGGTGTTGTCCGTCAACGGATATGATTCACAAGCCCTGGCAACCTCTCTGGACGTAAAAAACGTTTAGCGTATAATTATAATACGTATAATTTTAATACCCGTCTAGTATTTATACTCATATGCCTAAAAATTCTGCACCTACAGCATCCAAAGGGCGTAGTTGGGGACTGGAGCGCCGCCTCCAGTTCATTGACTTTCGTCTGAGATGGGAAGGAAATATCAACCGAACCGATCTGACGACCTTCTTTGGTCTATCGATTCCTCAGGCCTCGTTGGATATTTCCAAGTACACGGAAATCGCCCCAAACAACCTGTTTTACGATCGCAGCGCCAAAACCTATGTCGCCACACCGTCTTATCGGCCGGTTTATCCACAAAGCTCCGCCTTGCGTTATCTGGAAGAGTTGCTGGCGATGAGAAGTGGTGTATTGGAACCTGATGCCAGCTTTATTGGTTCAGCGCCTGAAGTCGATTGGTCTCATACACCGTCCATTGCGATTGATGAACAGACCGTCACCACCCTCGTCAAAGCCATTCGGAAAAAATTGGCTGTCTGGGTCAGCTATCAATCTTTGCTGCATTATGAGGCCACGCTAAGCTTGATCTCACCTCATGCACTGGCGCATGACGGCTTTCGCTGGTATGTCAGAGCATTTTGTAACACTCAACAGCAGTTCTGTAACTTTGCTCTAAACCGAATTTTGCGCATTGACGGCATCGAACCGTCTGTCGAAGAGCCCGCTACGGATAAGCATTGGCAGACGCACGTCACATTGATTCTGGCACCGCATCCGTCTCTATCGCCGGTACAAAAGCGTATTCTCGAGCTGGATTACGGCATGAAAGAAGGCGAGGCCTCACTGCGTTGCAGACAAGCTTTTTTACGCCACACCTTAAAACGGCTGGGTCTGCAAACGAAAGAGCAGGACGAACTGAACAATTCGCAGCTTATTTTGAAAAACAGGCCGGCGCTTCAGCCCTACATAGACGCACTGCCAGAAAGCATTTAAATCGGGCTGATATACCCGTCATACATCAATTTTAGTTCACCACTAAAAACCGATGTCGCGTTGTCGTTCAAAAAACGGTAGTGTTTTTGAACGACAACCAAGGGAACGAGGGAATCAGTCAGAGGAAAAGTGAAAAAGCGGAATAGAGGCTGGCTCCTTAGCTTTCTTCATCCTTTTCTTGTCGCACATTGCTGTAACCGAATCGACCAATAAAGGGTAAACGCAAGGCTGGGGGATTAACATCCAGCCCCATATTTATGCCCATAATATTGGCTTCAATCCCCTCTTCCATGCCAATTGTCACCCCAAGCACGCCCAGCAACGAGAGTTGTACCCCTCGACCAGACGGCGGTAAACCGACCAAATGCATGATCGAGCGATAATCTTTTCCAATAGCATTAGCAGGCAGATCCAGCTTCAAGGTCGGCACATTCCGACCAATATGCGCCATAAACGTATTACTGTTCGGTCCCGGCCAGGCGCGATAAGTCTGCGGCCAAGGATAGCTTTTAATCGCTGCATCAATCTGAGGGATCATCGCCTGCGCTGCCGCCCCCCGATGCTCCACCAATAATGTCGGCATTGCGCCGTACCAGAATCCATCGGCTGGCGATCGATTAAGGCGCACAACATTACCACTCCCCCAACCGATCACCTCGTAACGCCGATATTGCGTTTCGCCTGCATTCTTGAAAATAATCCATGGATGAACGGCGACCAACCCACGCCAACCGTAAGTAGGCGCAGCATAAACCTGAACGATCGCGGTATTACGGAACTGCACCGGATTTGGAGCCAGACCCGCGGAATCACGCCGGAACGACGACAAGCTCTGCCCACTGAATATATCTCCACTCCGAGGTGGATGCGCCCAACTCTGCCAAAATGACAACAAAAGCACACAAATAAAGCCAATACCCAACACTTTGAGGTACGTCATCAATCAACTAACTCATAAAAATAAGCAAAAAATTGCAGTAGAAGTCTTGTTTCACTCAGCCATTCTTGGCAGAAAGCGAACGTAACAGAACACCCAATGTGGTGCCATTATGCAGCAACGCACTGGCCGTTGGTTTCAGCCACCCCATTGCTGCCGCCAGCATAATCGAACTATTCACCCATTCCGTTAGCCGAATATTACTGTTAACCAATCGCATGGCTTCCTGCGCCATTTCACAGGCGGTCACCACACCGTAAAGGTTATCCTGTAATAACACCGCGTCAGCGGCCTGCTGCGCCAGTTCGGTACTCTGGTTCATCGCCATACCAACATCAGCCTGCGTTAATACTGGTGCATCATTGATACCATCACCAATAAACAGCACTCGCTGCCCCTGCTGTTGCAGATGACGCACCACGTCAACCTTACTTTCCGGGGTCGCCTGAGCAAAAAAACTATCAATAGATAAGGTCTGTGACAACAGTTGTGCTTTCTCCGCTTTATCACCCGTCAGCAATACCACATTCTTCACACCCAACGACCGCAGTCGCTGAATCACTTCCACTGCCTCTTCCCGAATACGATCTTGCAGACCAATAACCCCAACTAAACGCCCATCCAGACCAATGAATAATAGGTGCCTTCCCTTCGCATCCAGTTCAGCAATGTCCTCTTCGAACGGCGAAAAATCGATATGATAGTGGTGGCTCAGGAAATGACGACTCCCGATCACCATGCGATGGTTGTCCATTTCTGACTGCAAACCATGAGCAATAATATATTCCACTTCACCATGGTTGATGTGAGGTAATTCATGATGAGCGGCGGCAGCAACCACCGCTTTTGCCAGTGGATGGTTACTATGTTCTTCAACAGAGGCGGCAATAGCCAGCAAACGCTCGGCCCAAGCCCTTTGCGGATCGAAGCTGACCACATCGGTCACCTGCATATCGCCATGCGTCAACGTTCCCGTTTTATCAAAAACCACCGTATCCACAGCCGCGAGTTGTTCAATCGCTCGTCCTCCTTTGAGCAATAATCCCTGGCACGCCGCACGGTGCATGATCGATTTAAACGCAATCGGGGTACTCAATTTCAATGCACAAGAATAGTCCACTAAAAAAACCGAGGCCAACCGCTGCCAATCACGCGTTAAAGCAAAGACGGCCGCACCAACACCCAAGGTAATCGCCACTCGTCGGTCGGCCATTTGTTGAGTAACACGCTGGGTCTCACTCCGCTGACTGAGTGAATCACTGATGAAACGACGAATATTCGCCGTGGATGACTCATCACCGACCCGTTCTGCCAGAACGGTAATATTGCCATCCTGCACCTGCGTACCGGCATAAACCCAGGCTCCCCGCTCCCGGCGCACCGGTACGCTTTCCCCCGTCATGGATGATTGATTGATTAATCCCACACCATGAAGAACCGTGCCGTCAGCAGGAATATTATCGCCGGGCCCCAGCAACATCCGATCGCCATTTACTAACAAACTACTTTGGATAGCCTCACGTTTATCCTGCCGCTCAACCCAAACGGTATGTTCTTTGGGCTGCATGAGATCCGCCAGCAGTGCGTCAGAATGACGGCTGGTTTCCTGTTCCAGATATTCACCCAGCGTCAGCAAAGACTGGGTGATCATTGCGGTACGATGATCACCACGCGCCATGGATAACCCCAACGCCATCGCATCCAGCACTTCCACTTTTAGTTGACCATGCGCCAGCGTTTCAGCACCTTCAACCAACGTGGGCGCGGTTAACAACAGCGTGGGCAAAGATGCCCAATTTTTGGGCAGTAACTGAGCCAGAATCATACCGCCCAAATTCATTAGGTTATCGCTGTTGCAATATTCCGCGTCATAATCCCCAGCCGTGTATGTCTGCCAGTCCAGTGACTGCGCTTTTTGCAGCAGGCATTCGCCGTGGGTTTGCCGACGATCATAGGTCATCACCGCAGAACAGGCTTCAGGACGCAAACGAACGCCATTCACACCGCTAAACGACAGCAGTTGCCGTCTCAGCCAGGCCAAACTCTGAGGATATGTCCGCATCTGAGGAATACGCAGACGTACCCGTCCCGGCAGTTGATGAACCAGCGTAATGGTTTCGGGCAAATGATGACTCACTCGGCACCTTGTTCACGGTTGCGGTAGTAATCTAACTCAGCCTGTAAATCGGCTAACCGTTCTTTAAGTTCTTCAACCTCACCACGCACCGTCCCCCATGCCTTGCTAGCCGTTGTCGTGATGCCTTGCTGAACATCACGGTTGCTGAGTAAATAGGCAATCGCCGCACCCGCCACGACGCCGGTCAGCAAATGAGCACGACCATTGGCCTGACGGTACGGGGCTTGAGCAGGTGGAATAGTAGGTGCATAGGCCGCATAATACGGGTAGTAGGCATAGGGATAATTAGGCTGTTTCATGATTTGCATCCTTTTTACTGATCGCATCCATCAAATAGATACCGGCTGCGCCAGCGCTTAACAGCGTCAGCAACGTCAACGCAGGTCGTCCAGCCGTCGCATTCGCGACAGCCATCACAACACCACCAACCACTGCACCTTTAGCCGCATCGTACATTACCGTCGTCGCCGTCTGATGCAGGGTTTTCTCACCCTCTTGATAACGACGCCATTGTTCGACACAAGACGCCGTGGTTCCCACTAACGCACCGGCAATGGCTGCCCGGCTCACCGGGCTCAGGCTATCACGATTGTTGCTCATTCAGAGGTTCCTCGCTGGCAGGGCTCCCTTGCTGACGATGACGCTCGACCGATTCATTAAACCCGTCTTTTCCTGCTTTCAACGTATCGCGGAAAATTGTCGAGCTGGTCGTTGCCGTTTCTTTCAAACTTTCAGCGCCGCTTTTTACACCATCTTTAACTTTGGCCCCGCCCGTTTTGAGCAAATCACCGGTACTGGCAACGGTTTGCAGCAGCATATTGCGTACGCTTTCATTCGTTAATAACAGGGTGACCGCTGCACCAATCATGGCGCCTTTCCAAAATTCTTTATCGTCCATACCAATTGTCCCGATAATGTTTTTCAGTAATCCGGCCTGTTCGCCCATCATATTATCCACGACGCTTTGTGCCTGAGCATTCCAGTCAAATCCGGGTTGCATATGATGATGAGAAGGCTGTGGCGGTACCATCGTATGTGGCGGAATGCCTGCCTGAGGCGGCATTGGATATCCCATAGGCGGCACTCCCGGCATCATTTGTGGATACCACATTGGAGGATGAGGCCAATACATGGGTTGGGGTTGAGGAGGGATAGCGGCTTCCGGCGCAGGTGCGACGGGTGGATAGTACGGGTAGCCAAATGGCGGATAATAAGCGCCACCTTGGTTCGCAGGATTGCTTTTATCATTGCTCATATTCGATTCCTTAATGATTAGGATAACGGCGAGAGCGACTGAACCAACTGTTCCAGCGCATGCTGGGCCGCCGCGTCATCCGATCCAAAAAGCTGCGTCAACACCTCGGGCTTAATTCGGCTGGTGTCATACTCCAGTAATACACTCCCGGTATGATGATTAAAGGTATAACTGCGCAACGCATTTTCGGGATGGCATAACGCCTCAAGTTTTTCCAGCTTTCCCTTACCGATACTGGGAATCAGCCGGTTGGTGAAACGCAAACGTATACGTCCGGGTATATGATGTTCTACCGCAACAAAGCGACGTAGCATCATCAGTCCGCTTAAGTCATCTAACTCCATATGGCTCCTGGATCTGCGATTGTGGCGGACGGGGTCCATCCTGAAATCAAAACCTGTCTAGCATGGATTCAGGAAAATAAAAAACCCAACAAACATTGCCATTATCATCCGATGTCACCTTGATACCTTGCGGTTTATCAAGTCGCTCAGTTTTTTGTGACAAGAGAACAAAAAAATTCTGGGAGAAATTTTTAACCTCGTTTACGACAGCCATAGGACACCGCTCTCACCATAAAAAATCAGCGGTTTTACCGGCAAGAAGTGGACAAATCAGGAGTGGTAACGTAACTTATTCGTATTACCATTTTCGTCCTTGAGGTTGTCATGACGCCTTACCTGCACCAGACCCAGAATCGTATTCGTGTTCGTTCTGATTTCATTCAGAAAAACCCCAAACTGGTCGCGCATACGGTGAAGCAGTTGGAGCAACTGGACGGTGTGCATGAGGTGACACATCGTCTCTATGCAGGATCGGTTGCAATCTGTTTTGATAATCAAAAAGTCTGTGTTGATCAATTGCTGGAAAGAGTGGAACAGCTAGGTTGGATGCGCGCGGGTAAAGATAAGGATTATATCGACAGCACGATTCGTCGCGGCGCAAAGACATTGTTGAAAGGTTTGGCGATAGGCGCACTCAAACGCACCGTAGGTGGCCCGATTATCACCGCCATGAGCGTGTTGGCCCGTTAAAAGGCTCAGTAAGTAAACCGATCAGGGTGGGGTAAATAGCTCACGTCCACTATTTATTTCACTCATTTTCGTACAAACGGAATCGATCCACTGGTCGTATATTGATATCAGCAAGATTACTGCCTACGCAGGGATAACGAACACACCGCCGATTGCCTCCTCACCGTATTGTCTCTTCATTTATCTGTCATCAAATCGTCTTATTTTATTCTGCGACAAGAATCGGCAAGACGGATAATCAACAATGCTCCCTCCTTTACGCGCCCTGCTCGCTTTTGAATCCGTGGCTCGACTCGGCTCTATCGGCTCCGCCGCCCGAGAGCTTCATGTGACTCAATCCGCAGTCAGCCAACAGTTGAAAAGCCTGGAACAGCACCTCGGCAGCCCCCTATTCGAACGCGGTGGCAATCGAATCGTACCGACGGACAAAGCGCAGCAGTATCTACCGGTTGTCACCGGCACCCTACAGCATTTACGACAGCAAACACAATTCCTGTTCGGCAACAGCCAACAGGAAAATTTCTTGAAAATCAACGTGAACCATTCCATTGGCCACAACTGGCTGATCCCCAAACTCGCCGATTTTACTGAGCGCTACCCGTTCATCCGTCTCAACCTGAACCTGGTCGACTGGCCCTCTCGAGAACCTTGCAAAGATGCCGACATCGAACTCACCAACGGATTTATCGAAACGGCCGATACTCGGGCAGAAAAATTATTTCAGGAGCACTGGCTGATGGTGTGTAGCCCTGCGTTCAGGATGCGACATAAGGACGCGTTGGAGCGAACCGATCTCAGTCAACTACCTGCTGTGCAAGTCAAAGGTTACGAGGAGAGTTGGTTGCAATGGCTGGCGCATAACCATCTTCCACCTGTGACACCCAATATTCGCATTGAAATCAGTAATTCCCTGCATGGATTAGAAGCGGTGAAGCACGATGCCGGTATCATGTTGGTACGCTCACTCGTCGTCCATAACGCGTTAAAGAATAAAGATGTTGTCCTCGCAATCAATGGCTCAATGCTATCCGACTCCGGCCATTATCTGATCACCCAAAATCAACGTTCCGCAAAAGTCAGCTTTTTCTGTCAATGGCTGCATAGCCAGCACGCCGAAGACTTGTTCAAGGCAACAGAGTAGTACGTCCTTAAGTTTTTCTTATTCCTTTCATTAAAAAACATAAGGCAACCTTCATCAGAACTGTCACACAAGCGCATTACTATCACAGCATCAACGAAGGACATGAAAAGATGAAGATGCGATCCCATACTCTGCGAGAAAAACTAAATGTGCTGTGCTTTGTCGCACCGCTACTGGTTCCGCTCATCACATTCTGGCTTATTCCGTTGGTTATCAGCGTTTATATCAGTTTTACCAACTGGGACTATATTTCCGCCGATTACAATCTGGTTGGGCTGGATAACTATCGCGATATGTTGACGGGTGATGATTTTCTTCAAGCGCTGGGAAATACCCTTCTGTTTGCCTGTGGCGTCATCTTACCCACACTAGGTTTAGGGCTACTGTTCGCGCAACTGCTACACCGAAACTTTCGCGGTAGTCATCTCTATCGTGCGGTAATTTTCTCCCCCTGGATCACCCCCACCATTGCCGTTTCTATCGTGTGGTCATGGGTTTTCGATACCAAAGCCGGACTCATTAATCTGTTGCTGGAAAAATTCGGTATCGCGCCCATTCCGTGGCTGGAAAGCGGCGACAGCGCCATGCTTGCCGTCGCCATCGTGACAATATGGCAGGCGGTGGGATGGACCATGCTGTTCTATATCAGTGCGCTAAACCGTATCCCTCATTCTCTATATGAAGCCTCGCTGATCGACGGTTGCCACCCGTTAGCGCGTTTCTTTCACATTACGCTGCCATTGATCTCTCCGACCACGTTCTTCCTTGTCATCGTCAACATGGTCAATGCGGTACAGGCTTTTGATCAGTTCCGCATTCTGACTCAGGGTGGACCAAGCGGCAGCACCCGAACCTTACTGTATCTGTTCTATCAGCAGGCCTTCGAGCAGTTCGATATGGGTATGGCCACGGCAACATCACTGATCATTCTGATTATCACCGGTGCACTCACCCTGCTCAATATCGTCATCGGCAAACGCTGGGTTTACTACTAGGAGATAGCTTCATGACCGTCGATACGCTTATTCTGGATTCTCGACCCGATCGACAGATACGGTTGCGCCCCGTTCGCAAAATGTGGAGCTTATATGCAAGCACCGTATTTCGTCACACTCTGCTCACGTTAGCCGGGCTGATGATGGCATTTCCTTTTATTTGGATGCTGTCCGGCGCACTGAAATCCAACGATGAGATTTTCAGCAGTCCGCTTAACCTGATTCCACAACATTTTCGCCTATCAACTTTCGTCGAGACATTTCATAGCGCGCCATTTGGACAATACATCTATAACAGTTTCAGCGTCGCACTGATTACCGCGCTGTTCGTCATAGCCAATTCGTCCCTGTTCGCCTATGCCATCACCCAGTTAAAATTTCGTTCCCGCTCCGTGTTGTTCTTCATCGTGATGGGCTGCTACATGATACCGGGGGCAGTAACCTATATTCCGGCATACATTATTCTGTCGCACCTCCATCTGTTGGATACTCACGCTGGTCTGGTGATCTCCAACGCCGCCAGCGTATTTGGCGTGTTCTATTTGCGTCAGGTATTCCTGAACATTCACCCATCGTTAATCGAAGCCGCACGCATTGACGGCGCGGGAGAACTGAAAATTCTGTATCGCATCGTATTGCCACAATGCAAATCGGCACTAGCGACCCTGTTTCTCATTACCTTTATTACCAATTACAACAACTACATGTGGCCAAGCCTGGTGATTACCTCTCAGGATCTGAATCTCATCGCAGCGGGCGTCCGTCAATTTTTTATTTCGGACGGCCATTACGGTCTCAACTGGTCGCAAGTTATGGCAGCGAGCACCATCGCGGTATTCCCTCTGCTGCTGCTGTTTATCCTTTCACAAAAAACCATTTTGTCTGGAATTGCCGACAACGGCGTAAAAGAGTGATCATCATGAAATTAACAAAAATAGCGGTTGTATGTTCGACTGTCGTCTTGGGCGCGCTCTGTTTTTCCATACCGGCGCAGGCGAAAACAGAAGTCAATTTCTGGTATTCCGGTGGTGCCAAACCCCAGCAATTGATGAAAGAGCTCATTAGCGAATTCAACCAGAGTCAGGATGAATACGAAATCAAAGGTGCGTTGCAGGGTGACTATCAGGAGACGTTCCAGAAATTACAGGCAGGTTTGGCATCAAAAACGGCACCAACGTTTGCGCTGGTTGATTCCATCACGGGTAAGACGCTCGGAAGTCGTGGCGTACTGCGGGATTTACGCCCTTATCTGGATGACGAATTCAATTTCACCGATTTCGTCGGGGCATTCCGCCGCCAAGTCACTGGTTCGGATGGTACGGTACACGCTATCCCGGCTTATGGCACAACGCAGGTACTTTATTACAACAAACAGAGACTTGCCGATCTCGGTTTCAGTGCAGAAAATCTGAAGACCTGGCAAGGTCTGGCTGCCGTTGCAGCCAAAGCGACCCAGCGCGATGCACAAGGTAACGTGACCTTTTATGGCTGGGAACCCATGTGGGGTAACGGTAACCTCATCGATGCGGCTTTTTCTAATGGTGCCAAAGCGATCAGCGATGATGGAAAAAAAGTGCTGATCGACTCCCCCGCCTGGATAGACGTATTTGAAGGTTTCCGTAAATGGATCCATGACGATAAGATCATGCGCATCCATCATGGTGGGCAAGGTTGGGAATACTGGTACAAAACGATTGATGATGTGATGAAAGAACGTGCTCTGGGCTATACGGGATCTTCCGGCGATCAGGCCGATCTGGATTTCACCAAACTCGCCGCGGCCCCCCAACCTGGATGGGGAACCCATCCGGCAACCCCTCAGGTTGGCGCTCTTGAATTTGTTTTACCAAAAGGAAGCAACGAGAAAGCCGCCAAAGGTGCCTTTGAATTCATCCGTTACTATACCAAGGCAGCCAACACGGCTCGCTGGTCCATGCTCACCGGCTACATTCCTGTGCGCAACAGCGTTACTACCGATCCCGCCTATAAGGCATATACCGACAAAAACCCTCAGGCATTGGTGCCTTTGATGCAGGCCAGTACCGGTACTCCGGATTTTATGGACCCAACGGGTGGCAAAATTCTCGACGCACTGGCCATTGCAGCCGATCAAATTGAGATCGAAAACATCCCAGCGGAGAAAGCATTAAAACAAGCAGCTAAGAACGCACAACGAGCCTTGGATCGCAGCAACCGTCCTTAATTCGTTCATTCCTTAATTGGTTACGAGGCGGCATATTCGCCGCCTCATTACCGACCCAACCCATGCAGGAACTTCCCATGACCTATTTCAGCGGCGAACTTCGCTTCGGCCATGACACGCTTACCTTTACCGTATCCGACGCCGAAAGCATCGCACTACGCGGCAGCACGGCCAAGAAGGGATTCATCTACGCCTATTTATACGATCCGCAAGGTCAAATTCGCGCCAACATTCTATTCGAGAAAAAAGAAAAGGAACTGATCATCAGTCGCCACAGTGCGATGCCTGGCGGTTTTAAAGGCGAGCTCATTTCAGGGGAATGGCAACTACATCTCTACCGTCTGGATGGAGAAAATCGAGATCCCGACCCGCTAAGCTATAGTCTTGAAGTTGAGTTCGATGTGCCACCGCAAGAGTATGGCATTCCCACCACGCCAGCATTTGACACAAATAACCGATCACTCTTTGACTACGCCGCAAACAAGCACCCTGTGACTCGTTGGTATCGCGGCGATCTGCATGCTCACAGCACACTCTCCGATGGGCATAATGCCCTTGCTGACATAATAGCGATCGTCAAACAGCAGCGGTTGGATTTCTTTTTCCTGACCGAGCACAACATCTGCCATCCCGAACTTCCGCAGTTGGAAAACACTCTGATCCTGCCAGGGATAGAAATCACCACCGATCTGGGGCACTTCAACGTACACGGTCCCCATCGAGGTCTTAATATGAATGGTGCCGCCTTTTCCAGCGCAGAGCTAATCGCTCAGGGATTGGACATGGCCTTAGGTCGCGGCAACGTGAGCATCAATCACCCGATGATGAAACCGTGGCACTGGCTCTACCGCGATATGCCGCTTGCTCGGGTAAATACGATGGAAGTGTGCTGCGATCCCACCTGGTCAACTTCACCACAATCTACCAACGAGGCACTGAACGTGCTGAGTGCTATGTGGAATGCCGGTCATCGTATTGCGGCCGTCGGCGGCAGCGATGCTCATCTGGTGCCTCATGAACGCAACCCTAACGCCACAGAACCTTCGATCTATGGCGATCCTGCCACCGTTGTTTACGCCAATGGTTTAACGGGTGACAGCATCCTGAACGGATTACGTCAGGGCCATATTTATATTGAGCGTCACTGTGGACTCACATTCACAATCAACGACGGCGCGATCCTGCCGGGTGATGGCATTCGAGACGATATCGTCAGCTATCAACTTGCCGTTGCAGACACCACCCAGCATTACGTCGCCGAGTGTATTGTTGACGGCGACTGTGTCGCCCGTTACCCATTAAATCCTCAACCAACCTGTTTCGACATCGATCTGAGCGGAAATGATTGGGCCAGAATCGACATTCGGCGCGAACACAATGATGAATTCGAGGGATTGATCAACCCGGTTTATCGCCTTAAATCAACACGATTCGACCACCCTACCGTCCAAACCTGGGGCGAATTGCTGGAGGCAATGCAATACCATGACCGCTAAAGGACTGCTCTTCGATAAAGACGGCACGTTGTTAGAGTTCCACGCAATGTGGAGTCAGATCGCCTGCGAGGTGACGGAACGATTGCTGAAAACATATCCAGACACCACCGTGACGGCTCAGGCGCTGCTGGCAGCAATCGGCGTCTCCGGTCAGCGTATCGACAATAGCGGCCTGCTTGCCGCGAACCCGACGGAAGATATTGCAGCCGTATGGCACCAGATGCTCATGTTCCGTGGCGATCTTAAAGGATTCACCCAGCAAGTTAAGGGGCTGTTCAATTCTCAGGTAGAAGAAAACCCTCAATTAATTCGCCCACTGCCGGGCGTAAAAGCGACGTTAATGTCGCTGAAAAATCAGGGGTTCAAACTTGGCGTCGCAACAGCAGACAGCAAAGATGCCACCCTCTTCAGCCTTGAACATGCGGGAATCTACTCCCTTTTTGACTACATCGGTTATTCCGATGGTAACGTCGCTCCCAAGCCTGCCCCCGAGTTACTTGAGCGATTCTGTACCCATTGCGATTTGTCGGTCGATGAAATTGTCATGTTCGGCGATACAGTCTCCGACATGCTATTTGGCCGCAACGCTGGGGTTAAAAAAATAGGGGTATTGACCGGTGCAGCGACACAACACGAACTGGAACCCTACGCTGACATGATTTTGCCATCGGTGGCGGACTGTAACCTCCATCAGCTACAGCAGTTGTTCTAAGGAGAAAAAATGGCTGGCGTAACGCTACACGGCGTGAAAAAAACTTACCCGAACGGATTCAGAGCAGTACACGGCATCGATCTCACCATTGAAGAGGGAGAATTCATGGTCTTCGTCGGCCCTTCAGGCTGCGCCAAATCGACGATTCTGCGAATGATCGCCGGGCTTGAGGAAATAAGTGGCGGAGAAATTTCCATTGGTGGCAGAGTCGTTAATCATCTGGCACCCAAAGATCGGGGCATCGCAATGGTTTTTCAAAACTATGCGCTCTACCCACACATGTCAGTATACGAAAACATGGCATTCGGACTACGGCAGCAGAAATTGCCAAAAAGCGAGATCGATGGACGTATCAAAGAAGCGGCACATCTGCTGGAAATATCTCATCTACTGCACAACAAACCCGGAGAAATGTCGGGCGGACAGCGACAACGCGTGGCACTAGGACGTGCGATGGTACGGAAACCGGATGTCTTTTTATTTGATGAACCACTCTCCAATCTGGATGCCAAACTACGCGTTACCACCCGTGTCAGCATCGCTCAACTACACCATACACTCAAAAGTGAAGGGCAAAACGCGACCATGATCTACGTCACCCACGATCAGGTAGAAGCGATGACGCTGGGCAATCGCATCTGTGTGCTCAATCAGGGCGGCATTATGCAAGTCGACACGCCAATGAACCTATATCATTATCCTGCCAATAAATTTGTTGCCGGGTTCATCGGTTCACCAGCGATGAACTTACTCAAGGGTGTGCTCGTCGCGGATGGCACGAATCTGCGACTGCAACTCAGTCCCGATATCACTCTGCCGCTACCGCCAGATAAGGCCCATCAGTTAGTAGAGCATGTCGGCAAGACGGTCTGGTTCGGCATCCGTCCGGAGCACATAGCAGTAGCCTTCACGGCGGAAATTGGCACTACCGTCACCTGTCGCATTGATGCTATTGAGGCAATGGGCAACGAATCATTTATGTATTTCTCTCTGAATGGTTCCCAGACGATCGCACGCATTCCTTTCACCCCCGAGAACACCTTCAGTCACGGTGACATCATATCGATGCGCTTCGAAATGGCATATTGCCATCTATTTGATCTCACTACAGAAAAATCGCTGCTGCGATAAGAGTCAGCAAGCCAATTATCACGACATCAATCCGAGAGCAAAGGTCTGCTTTGCTCTCGAAATCTGATCATTAGGATCGGATAACCAATAGCTCAGGGGACATGATTCCCTAACATCACCGCAATTAACGCGTTGATATGTATTTCCATCGTATCCAAACAATCGACCGATTGTTGGCGCTGACCAAATAGCAAAGGTAATTCTGTACATCCAAGCACAACAGCATCAATGCATTGCTCTCTTTTCATTCTTTCAACGATATTGCTAAAACGCGCATAGGTCTCTTCTTTTACAATGCCATGTTCTAGTTCTTCAGCGATCGTTTGAGCAACAAAGTCGATTTCATTTTGAGTCGGTACAACAACTGCAATACTTTTATCTCGAAATGCTTTTTTGAAAAAGTCAGACTCCATCGTAAAACGTGTTCC
Source organism: Pectobacterium hainanensis (assembly GCF_046237015.1). Taxonomy (NCBI): domain Bacteria; kingdom Pseudomonadati; phylum Pseudomonadota; class Gammaproteobacteria; order Enterobacterales; family Pectobacteriaceae; genus Pectobacterium; species Pectobacterium hainanensis. The sequence continues at coordinate 69,395 of NZ_JBJYIN010000002.1, read as the reverse complement.
CAATAGTCCAACTTTGGTTTTATTGAGACGTCTTGCCTCATCACAGGTAGATTCAATTATGCTAATCAGAGGAACTGTTGCTTGTTCTTGCAATTCATCGAACACGATATGCGGGGTATTACCAGTAAGTGCAACGACTTCTGCACCAGCAGCTACCAAGTTCTTGATCCCCACCATCAGATAACTGACTAGAGCGTCATAATCTTTGTTCTGGCACATGGTCAACACATCAAAAACATTTAGGCTTTCAATAGTCAAATTAGGGAAAAAGGAACCACCAACCCGCCGATGTACTTCATAAACCAGTTTACGATAATACAAAAGTGTCGACTCTGGCCCAATGCCACCAATTAACCCTAATTTTTTCATTTCAGCTCAGTCTCAACAATCAGTTTAATGTGATGATGACGATTTCTGCTTATTACGCCGAACGGTTGTACTTTCACCACCAACTCCCCAGTTATCCATATCAACCTCATCGATAATCACAACCGTCGTTGCAGGATTCTTATTGAGCACTCTGGCTAACAGCAGTGTAACCTCACGAATAAGCTCGCTTTTTTGTTCCGCTGATGGTGCTTCCGCACCGCCAGTCACTTTGATGTTTACATATGGCATGCTATATCCTTTTAATATATTGATTTTTATAATTAAATTAGCTTCACTAACAGCAATATCGGATTAAATCAACTTGCTGTTTTTAAGGAAGTTATATAAAACATTATTTCTTTTCAATTGAATAAAACTAACAAACATTTTCTGCTTTGGAGAATATGTGGAAATTGCTGACTTTCGGACGCTGATCGCACTTGTCGAGCATGGTGGTATTACTGCGGCGGCTAAAATACTTAACCGCGTTCCATCTGCTGTTACCACTCGTCTACAACAATTAGAGCACTCTTTAGGCGTCTCCCTTTTTGTTCGGGAAAAAAAACGTTTTATCCTTACACCAGAAGGGCAGACCCTTTATGAACATGCACTCCAAATTATAGCCCTGGTGACAACAGCGGAAAGTCAGGTCAAAGGCGCAGAGCCAGGAGGAAAATTCCGCTTGGGGGCAATGGATAGTATGGCTGCGACCAGGTTACCAAAACCGCTGGCTGCACTTTATCGTCGATATTCCGACCTTGAATTAGAATTGAGTACCGGCATCAGCCGTTTTCTTTACGAATCACTTATTAATAATCACCTTGATGCTGCATTCATTGCTGATGCACCTCAGGATGATCGACTCGAACGAGTTGCCGTATTCAGCGAAGAATTAGTTATCGTTGCCTCGGCCGGCCATAAGGCAATACGAGAGCCTAATGATATCGGTAAAAGCTCGCTACTCGTGTTTCGGGATGGATGCTCTTACAGAGATAGGTTCACCCACTGGTTCCACATGTATGACCGAGAACCAGCAAGAATTGCAGAAATGACCTCCTATCACGCCATCTTAGGCGGTATTTCCGCAGGAATGGGCGTTGGGATTGTCCCCCGCCATATCCTGACATTGTTCCCTGATTTGTCCCTTATTTCCGTACATCCTTTTAACGAACCTTCGGGCAATGTCATAACGGAACTGTTGTGGCGCAAAGGGAGGATGTCAGCAAACATTCAGGCGCTAAGAAACGAAATCAGCAGTATCGATCAGGAAAACACAGCTTAATCCCCTATATCTACGTATATTTTTAACAAATAATTACTGGGGCAAATAGAAGAGTGTCCCTGCCTGAAGAAACCGACAACTTAAATTTGGTTGGTTAGACAATACGCTACGCGTCAGTATTGCCTTCTCAAGACGTACTTCGCTTACGGTTTACCCGTTTACGCCGCAAATCGCTCTCGCTCTTACGACCATGCATGACGTAATGCACCTCACACATTACCCGATACGCAGAAAAAAAGTTTACGAGGGCGGCATGTAGCTCACGGGCCCACGGCAGACGCTCCGAATTTCTATCAAAGAACTGACGCACAACTTCAGGATTTTCGCGAAGATGGAACACATTATTTCTAAACTCCCGGAGAGAGTCGGCATTTCTTTTCATCAATCGTCCAATATTATCTGATAGTGGAATCAGTTCGTTGAAACTCTCAGGCCGTTCTTTTTCCAGCAAAAGGCGCATCTTCAGCTTTTTAAATCCCTCACATGTGACACCTAAAAAACCAAGCCAGGTGGAAAGATAAATTCGACGATCAACGGCTTCGCGCTGACTGAGATAATGAGTCTTATCCCACTTTCGGCTGAGCTTTTCATAGTTTTCAAACATAAGTTCCGCGGTCTGGAAATAATGCGATTGAAGAACAAAGACGCGATCCTGATTACGACCAGGAAGCATATCGTCAGGAAGCCTACAGTCGATATCTATCGCATAAATACGGGGAACACCGGCGATATAATACAGGTCACTATCTGGATAAATCAGCGCTCCAGACGCTAAGGCCGTATCTAAACACGCCTCAAGTTCATCCTCACAACTAAAACCGTAATCAACAAGTCGTTCCCCTGCAAATTGAGTGAGCCACCATAAATTGAACCCACCAATTTCGCCCTGCTCACCAAAATCAAAATCGACATTCCCCGTATTAAGGCACACCCAGCATCCCACGCCATGTTTGTAATATTTCCCTCCACCATCAAGGTCGCCACTATGCGGAATATCAGCATTAATCCAAGCAGCACGGCTAGACGGCATTCGGATACCAGAGCGCTGCATGAGCTTCACCGCTGACTCAACGCTGGCTTGAAAATCAGTAATCAACTGAAAGAGTGAGTCATTCATAAGTCGCTCCTTTTACAAATGGCTAACTATGTTGGATCAACCCCAAAGCTGGTTGCATTAGCATGGCTTCTGCGCTCAGCAAAAACCATAGGGATTAAAGGCATAGCATTTCCTATACTTCTTCAAGAAAATATTTCCGTAGCGGACCTTATACCGTTGGGAGTACAACTCATGATGCTTAGATTAATTGTATTTCGGGGTAAGGGGTAAGGAGATCAATGGCATTTCAGATTACGGGGATGATGCTAACGCATCTATTCTCAGGTCATAGGCAGCAGCTTGACGGTATGAATACTTTTCAAACATCACAAAATAAATAAACCAAGTAGTTACAATAGATTATAAATATTTAATGTGTATCTTAATGTCAGACGATGCCATCATAAATATCGTTAGTTTTCAGGCCATGATCAGACGCCTGAACAACAACTGCTGGATATCTTGTCGATGTAACAGAATCGCATGTGCTGTCACTAACATTCCGTCTACTGAATACAAAACTCGATAACCTTCAGCGTGGTTAAACTCCCGGTACTTAGCACAACCAATTTTCAGCAACTCAGGACAAATCTGGCATCCCAGCGGGAACTGGCCAACGGTACTCTCAAACTGTATGAGTATATCCGCAATAACCGGACGCGGCTCGACATCGACACGGCGGAGATAACCCGCTATGGTGTCGATGCAGTGCTTTACAGTAAGCGTGTACTCAAAGGTAACCTGCTGTTCCATGGAAGTCCCTTAACTCTGGTTTAATCTGCAAGTCCATCCAGCAATTGGTCTTTTGAGAACACTCGCCCTTCAGATTTATCTTTCTCTGAAAGAGTCAGCAATTTCAGCAAAGCAATGGCGTTTTCCCGTTCCTGCTGCTGATCATAGGACTCTATAACATAAGCAGGCACACCATTTTGTGTGACCAGGATGGGTTCTGACAGATCAAGCGTTGCCGCGTTTTTTTTAACGTAGCTGATTGTCTCTACTTTCATTATGTATCCACCCGATAGTCATTGGTTATATATCGGTCTTAATATAGACCATATTTAAACCATCAGAAAGATGCACGAGTGCTAAAATTTGCCTAACAGACACCTAAGCCCATTGATGGCTAACTTCAGCACCTTACATCATACGGTACTTTTTCAAACCTGAAATCGTACTTCCCGTTGCTAACATCTGTCAGAAAGTGCCGGACAAAAAAAAACCCGCAGTTACGCGGGCTTAGAGGTACTTTTCTGCTTTTACATGTAGGCTGTTGCCAGACGCGGAATCATTCCCACTCGATCGTCGCTGGTGGTTTGCCCGATACGTCATAAACCACACGAGAGATACCATCGACTTCGTTGATGATGCGGTTGGAAACACGGCCAAGGAAATCATATGGCAAGTGTGCCCAATGAGCGGTCATAAAGTCGATTGTTTCAACCGCACGCAGCGAAACAACCCAATCGTATTTACGGCCATCGCCCATCACGCCCACTGAACGAACAGGCAGGAAGACGGTGAACGCCTGGCTAACCTTATTGTACAGATCGGCCTTATGCAGTTCTTCAATGAAGATTGCATCCGCACGACGCAGCAGGTCACAGTATTCTTTCTTCACTTCGCCCAGTACGCGCACGCCCAAACCAGGACCTGGGAACGGATGGCGATACAGCATGTTGTACGGCAGACCCAGTTCCAGACCGATCTTACGGACTTCATCTTTGAACAGCTCTTTCAGCGGTTCAACCAGACCCAGCTTCATCTCTTTCGGCAGGCCGCCAACGTTGTGGTGTGACTTGATCACATGCGCTTTGCCCGTGGCAGAAGCCGCTGATTCGATTACGTCCGGATAGATAGTGCCTTGCGCCAGCCATTTAACTTCAGACTGTTTACTGGCTTCTTCATCGAACACTTCAACAAACACGCGACCGATGATTTTACGCTTAGCTTCCGGATCGTTTTCACCCGCCAGTTCGCTCAGGAAGCGATCTTCCGCCGCCACATGCACAATGTTTAGGCCGAAATGATCACCGAACATTTCCAGCACCTGATCGGCTTCGTTCAGGCGCAACAGACCGTTATCAACAAATACGCAGGTCAGACGATCACCAATCGCACGGTGCAGCAACATTGCGGTCACGGAAGAATCCACCCCGCCGGACAGACCAAGAATCACCTTGTCGTTACCGATTTGCTCACGAAGACGAGTCACCGCATCATCAATAATTTTAGCGGGCGTCCACAGTGCTTCACACTGGCAGATGTCACGCACAAAACGTTCCAGCATGCGCTGACCCTGACGGGTGTGAGTGACTTCAGGGTGGAACTGCACGCCGTAAAAACGCTTCTCTTCGTTCGCCATAATGGCAAACGGGCAGGTATCCGTACTGGCAACGGTTTCAAACCCTTGCGGAATCGCGGTGACCTTATCACCATGACTCATCCAGACATCCAGCAACGGAGAACCTGCGGTACTCAACGCATCCTGAATATCGCGAACCAGCAGGCTATCCGTTTTCACTTCCACCTGCGCGTAGCCAAATTCACGCTCGCTGGAACCTTCAACGTGGCCACCCAATTGCATCGCCATTGTTTGCATGCCATAGCACACCCCTAAAACGGGCACCCCCGCCTGAAACACATATTCCGGCGCTCGTGGGCTATTAAATTCGGTGGTACTTTCCGGGCCGCCGGACAAAATAATGCCATTTGGATTGAAATCACGGATCTGGGCTTCCGTCACATCCCAGGCCCACAGTTCACAATAAACACCCAGTTCACGAACGCGTCGTGCAACCAGTTGCGTATACTGCGAACCGAAATCCAGAATAAGAATGCGATGTTGATGAATGTTTTGAGTCATGAGGCGTGTGTTCCAACAAGCTAAAAGCGAAAAAAGTAAACCCGACTAACCGCGCTGAATGGCACAGATGGAAAATTCAGCGCGGCGCGAAGTATGACGGATTTATTCCGTTAAATCACCTTATGATCCCATACGGTAATTTGGTGACTCCTTGGTGATGGTGACATCATGAACATGACTTTCCTGAATCCCCGCACCGCTGATGCGAACAAACTCAGCTTTAGTTCTCAGTTCATCAATGGTTCCACATCCAGTCAGCCCCATACAGGAACGCAAGCCACCCATCTGCTGATGAACGATCTCTTTAAGACGGCCTTTGTAGGCGACACGACCTTCTATACCTTCTGGCACCAGCTTATCGGCAGCATTATCACTTTGGAAATAACGGTCGGAAGAACCTTTGGACATCGCGCCCAGCGATCCCATACCACGATAAGACTTAAATGAACGGCCTTGATACAGTTCGATCTCGCCTGGAGATTCTTCTGTTCCTGCCAGCATAGAACCGACCATGACACAGGCTGCGCCTGCGGCGATGGCTTTCGCGATATCGCCAGAGAAACGAATACCGCCGTCGGCGATAACGGGAATGCCGGTGCCTTCCAGCGCTTCAACCGCATCGGAGATCGCCGTAATTTGTGGTACACCTACGCCAGTCACGATACGCGTCGTACAGATAGAACCCGGGCCGATACCTACTTTCACCGCGCTGACGCCCGCTTCAACCAGTGCTTTCGCACCCGCACCCGTCGCAACGTTACCGCCGATGATTTCGAGATTCGGGTATTTAGCACGCGTTTCGCGAATACGCTGCAATACGCCTTCAGAATGGCCGTGTGAGGAGTCGATCAACAGAACGTCAACACCGGCGGCAACCAGCGCATCAACGCGCTCTTCATTACCCGCGCCAGCACCGACCGCTGCGCCAACACGCAGGCGACCATGTTCGTCTTTACAAGCGTTAGGTTTACGTTCTGCTTTCTGGAAATCTTTTACTGTGATCATGCCGATCAGGTGGAATTTGTCGTCAACTACCAGCGCTTTCTCAACGCGTTTTTCGTGCATCTTTTGCAACACGACATCACGCGCTTCACCTTCTTTAACGGTGACCAAACGCTCTTTTGGCGTCATGAACGCGCTAACTGGTTTTTCCAGATCGGTAACAAAACGCACGTCACGACCGGTGATGATACCCACCAGTTCGTTGTCTTGCGCGACAACCGGGTAGCCAGCAAAGCCATTACGTTCGGTCAGTGCTTTCACTTCACGCAGTGTGGTTTCCGGGGTAACCGTCTGTGGATCAACCACAACACCGCTTTCGTGTTTCTTCACGCGGCTCACTTCTTCAGCTTGACGCTCAATCGACATGTTTTTGTGGATAAAACCCAAACCGCCTTCCTGCGCCAACGCAATGGCCAGACCGGATTCGGTCACGGTATCCATCGCAGCAGACAGCATAGGAATATTCAGGCGAATGTTTTTCGTCAGTTGAGTCGACAGGTCAGCGGTATTAGGCAGAACAGTGGAATGAGCAGGAACAAGGAGGACGTCATCAAACGTCAGGGCTTCTTTAGCAATACGTAGCATGGGCAATATCTCACCAAGGTGGGTGTAAGAATAGATAAAATATTGCCGTGGCATTATACAGAGCGTAATCGATTGCCTCCAGTATTTTTTACTAAAATACTTGATTACCTTCCACAGGCAGGTAGTATCAACCAATTAAGTCACTGTTTTAAAATTTGATCTGGCTCACAATGTCCCAATTCCCCGCTTCCGCTATTTTTACCGTCAGCCGCTTAAATCAGACGGTCCGGCAACTGCTGGAAAAGGAAATGGGGCAGATATGGCTTTCCGGTGAGATATCCAACTTCTCTCAGCCCTCCTCCGGCCATTGGTATTTCACGCTAAAAGATGAGCGAGCCCAAGTGCGCTGCGCGATGTTTCGCACCACTAATCGACGAGTCACTTTCCGCCCACAGAGCGGGCAACAGGTCCTGATACGCGCGACGATTACGCTGTATGAACCGCGAGGCGATTACCAGCTACTGGCCGAAAGCATGCAACCCGCCGGTGATGGTTTGCTGCAACAACAGTTTGAGCAATTAAAACAGCGTTTAGCGGCGGAAGGCTTATTCGATCAACAATTTAAACAGTCGCTGCCTTCTCCCGCTAAGCAGGTCGGCGTCATTACATCGGCTAGCGGTGCCGCGTTGCATGACATATTGCAGGTATTGCAACGCCGCGATCCGTCACTTCCTGTTATTGTTTACCCTACCGCCGTTCAGGGCAATGAAGCCCCGTTACAGATTGTTCGAGCCATTGAACTGGCTAACCTACGCGATGAATGTGACGTATTGATCGTCGGACGCGGCGGTGGCTCGTTGGAAGATTTATGGAGTTTTAACGATGAACGCGTCGCGCGGGCCATTTTTGCCAGCCGGATTCCTATCGTCAGCGCCGTCGGTCATGAAACCGATGTGACTATCGCCGATTTTGTGGGTGATCTACGTGCGCCAACGCCGTCTGCCGCCGCAGAGCTGGTAAGCCGAAATCAGTTGGAATTACTGCGTCAGATTCAATCCCAACGTCAGCGATTGGAAATGGCGATGGATTACTACCTTGCGCAGCGCCACCGCGAATTTACTCGTTTACATCACCGTTTACAGCAACAACACCCGCAATTGAAACTGGCACGTCAGCAGACCCACTTAGTGAAACTTCGGCAACGCCTGGATGATGCTATACAGGGGCAGTTAAGGCAGATTTTACGTCGTCATGAACGAACGGAACAACGCTTATTTCAGCAACAACCTTTGCCCAAAATCCATCGGGCACAGCAGCGATTACAACAATTACGTTTTCAAATGCAGCATGTTGCTGAACGTAATCTAAATAAACATCAGCAACGGCTAGGTGTTGCCTGCTCGCGTCTGGAGGGCGTCAGCCCACTAGCAACATTAGCACGCGGCTATAACGTCACGACCGCACCAAGCGGCAACGTACTGAAAAGTGTATCCCAAACCTCCCCAGGTGAGACGTTAAAAACCCGGTTGCAAGATGGCTGGGTGGAAAGCCAGGTTACCGCCCTCATACCACAAAACGCCAACGTAAATATGCCAACCGGCAAACCACGCAAAACGTCATGATTACCATTTGAGGATTTGTCCTAAAACCAAGGTCGGCCCTCAATATCCCCTGAGACTTCTAGACTATACTGACTGTTCAACTTACTCATTCTGACAGTGAAAATAGTGAGTAAGCTTTGTTGATCGTCTGCGTTACCCGATGACCGCCTGTTCAAGGAGATTAGGTATGAAGTCCAGACTGATTTATGGTGTGATCCCCCCCTATATTCTGCATCGTATTATTTCTAACGGCTCAGAAGAACAACGACAGTGTGCTCAACAAACGCTGATGCATGTTCAGTCGTTGATGGTCAGCCATCATCCCCGACCAGAACCGCATGCAACATTACCGGCAGGACAAGCGCAGCGTGAAATTTACGATGCTGAGAATCAGCAGCAACTGCCCGGCAAGCTGGTGAGAACGGAAGGACAAGCCAGCAATGGCGATATCGCAACCGATGAAGCCTACCGTTATCTTGGTATTACCTACGATTTTTTCTGGCAGATTTTTCAGCGCAATTCACTTGATGCCAAAGGGTTAATGCTGACAGGAACGGTCCATTATGGTCAGGATTACCAGAATGCGTTCTGGAACGGGCAACAAATGGTATTCGGTGACGGCGATGGGAAAATCTTCAATCGCTTTACCATTGCCATTGATATTGTTGCCCATGAATTAGCCCACGGAATAATCGAAAACGAGGCGGGATTGATTTATTTCCGCCAGTCTGGTGCGCTGAACGAATCACTATCCGATGTATTTGGCACAATGGTGAAACAATTCCACTTAGGGCAAACCGCCGAACAGGCTGACTGGATTATTGGCGCAAACCTGCTGGCTGAAGGTATTCACGGTATGGGACTGCGTTCGATGTCTCACCCAGGTACAGCCTACGATGACTTGCTGCTCGGCGTTGATCCACAGCCTTCCCATATGAATGAATACGTGAATACGCGAGAAGATAACGGAGGCGTCCATCTGAACTCTGGTATCCCTAACCGCGCGTTCTACCTGGTAGCCATCGCGCTGGGTGGTCACTCATGGGAAAAAGCCGGTAAAATCTGGTATGACACACTGTGTGATGAAACGCTGCCACAAAACGCAGATTTCGAAATTTTCGCACGCTATACCATCCGACATGCTGCTAAGCGGTTCAACCCGACTGTCGCAGATATTGTTCAGAAATCATGGGAAACCGTCGGCGTCGAAGTGAGGCAAGATTTCTTATGAAAAATACCTTGCCGGAGCTTAACGACGATGTCGTTATAGAATTGGCTCGTGAAGGAGGGATTGCCTGGATTCCCGCCCTGTCAGGGCCACGACGTTTTGCGCTGGCAAATGTATCAACCGCCGAGCGTGAGCGGATCGGCAATATCATTCGCCATGCCATGCCACAGGCTCGTGAACCCGGGGAAACCGATGGCCCCGGGCGTGGCGATCAGTTCTATTACCGCATTCATATTCGCTATAGCCACTCGCGACAGCATCAGTACGCAGAAATGGTTCTCTTGATTCCAGAGAACCACGCACCGCCGGAATTAACCGAATTGTGGCGCACAGGTGTGAGGCCTTAACGCTGAGTTGTTTCGCCTAGACAGCCGTCAGATAGCGAAACAGAACTCGTTTTTTGGATATCATCCCGTGTTGCTGGCAGAGATAATCCACAGCGCCACAAGACGTTAACCGCTGAAGTAGGTGCTGGCATTCAGGACAGCGGGCTTCACGCATATACCGATGCAAACAGGTGGGACACTGAAAAGTCTCACCATTTTGCCAATTCATTATGTCATGACAATCAGGGCAAACCGCGTCCATCCTTTTCCTCCCGAGGATTCTGTTTAAACCTCTACCGTTAAATGACGCCCAGCGATCGTAAAAAATACAGACCGAGCGCGGTAACAAAAAACGATCCCACCGTCGTCATGGCAATAATGTTCGCTGCCAGCGTGGCGTTTCCCCCCATCGCTCGCGTCATGGCATAGCTTCCCGATGCGGTTGGCGTGGCTGAAAACAGAAAAATGATTCCCAAAGAGACGCCGCGAAACCCAAAAATCCAGCCCCCCAGAGTCAATAACGCGGGCACCAGGATCAGTTTGGCTGCGGATGAAAGCGCGGCAACATTAGACGTACGTAACATCGTGCGGATATCCAGACTCGCCCCCGCGCAGAGTAACGCCAGCGGCAGTGCTAATGCGGATACCAGACTGCCAGTTTGTTTGATAACGTCGGGTATCGGCAGCGAAATACGAGAATAAGCAAGCCCTAACAACAAACCGATAATCAGCGGGTTCGTCGCGATACCCACCAAGAGATCTTTTTTGCTAATCTTTCCACCCTGCTCGCTGCGGCGCAAACTGCGAGTCAGCGTGATAACCGACAGTATGTTAAACAGAATGACTGTTACGGTCAGATAGATAGAACCTACCGCAACGCCCTCACTACCGTAAGCACTCATCGCAAACGCCAACCCCATCACACCGGTATTCGAGCGGAAACCACCTTGCACGAAGATCCCTCGTTCTCTCGGATCTTTCACCACGTACACGGCAACGCACTCCAATAGCAAAAATGTGGCAATAGTTCCCAGCGTACCGTAAATCATCATCGGCAAATGATTAGCAATTGACTGCTGATTCGTTGCTATGCTGAAAAAAAGCAGGCAGGGCAAAGCCAAATTAAAGACCAGTTTCATGGCGGAATCGCAGAACGCATCATCCAACAAATTTAACCGACGAACGCCCATGCCTAGCAATAAGAGCAGCAGATTAGGCATAGTGACGTGAAATGCAAACTCCCAAGTTTCCCAGGACATGGCTTTCCTCATAGGGCAGTCAAAAGAACGGGGCGAATAATGATATCCGCCCCGTCAGTCAATTATTTATTTTTTTTGAGATGCTGCATCAAACGCTTACGTTTACGGAGCTGGTTTGGCGTCAGCGTATTACGTTTATCTGCGAAAGGGTTTTCCCCTTCTTTAAACTGAATACGGATCGGCGTTCCCATCACCTTCAGCGAACGACGATAGTAGTTCATCAGATAACGCTTATAGGCATCAGGTAAATCTTTCACCTGATTACCGTGGATTACCACTATCGGCGGATTATATCCCCCCGCATGCGCGTATTTCAGCTTCACACGGCGACCACGCACCATCGGTGGTTGATGGTCATCGACAGCCATTTGCATAATACGAGTCAACATCGACGTTCCTACGCGTCGCGTCGCACAGGAATACGCTTCCGTCACCGACTCAAATAAATTCCCCACGCCGCTACCGTGCAGTGCCGAAATAAAGTGAATACGAGCAAAATCAATAAAACCGAGACGCAGATCTAACGTTTCTTTCACTTCGTCGCGTACTTCCTGCGACAATCCATCCCACTTGTTGACCACAATCACAAGTGAACGCCCACTATTGAGGATAAAGCCCAACAGCGAGAGATCCTGATCGGAAATACCTTCACGTGCATCGATCACCAACAGCACAACGTTAGCATCCTCAATCGCTTGCAGCGTCTTGATCACCGAGAACTTTTCAACGGTATCTGTCACTTTCCCGCGTTTACGCACACCGGCGGTATCAATCAGAATATATTCACGTTCGTCACGAACCATTGGAATGTAAATGCTGTCGCGCGTCGTGCCCGGCATATCGTAAACCACCACGCGATCTTCACCCAAAATTCGGTTAGTCAGTGTGGACTTACCTACGTTAGGTCGTCCGACTATCGCCAGTTTTATCGGCAAATCTTCCGGGTTGAAATCATCATCCTCGGCATTTTCATCTTCGTTATACTGTTCATTACCCAGTTGTTCTGCCCAGTAAGCGGCATTCTCTTCTTCTTCGGTTAACTCAACAGGTTCAACCACTTCATCCTGCACAAACGGCAGCAAAACCTTTTCCAATAAAGAGGTCACGCCACGTCCATGAGATGCAGCGATAGGATAGACATCCCCCATGCCAAGCGAATAAAAATCCGCCGTTACCGTATCAGGATCGAGACCATCGGTTTTATTAGCGACCAGAACGGTGGTTTTTTGGCGACTGCGCAAATGCCGGGCAATCCCTTCATCCGCGGGCATTAATCCAGCGCGGGCATCAACCATAAACAGAACAATATCCGCTTCCTCAATTGCTACCAGCGACTGCCCCGCCATGCGTGTCTCAACGCCATCCTCAGTACCATCAATACCGCCAGTATCAACGATAATAAACTCATGCCCTTCCACTTCCGCACGACCATACTTGCGGTCACGAGTCAGCCCAGGGAAATCCGCCACTAACGCATCACGGGTGCGCGTTAAACGATTAAATAGTGTGGATTTTCCCACATTCGGACGTCCGACCAGCGCGACGACAGGTATCATTGTTACAACCTCATTACTTATATTTCAATACGTTACAACGAGATCACTCGCCAACGATAAAAAGACGAAACGGCCCCTGATACTACCAGGAGCCGTTATGAGATCGCCTTTATTCAAAAAAGCGATCCAAATAGCGTGATGTGTTAACTAACGGGTAAAGGCGTATACCTCGCCATTTTTTGCCTGAATAAGCAATTTGTCACTGGCAACCACGGGTTTACTCAGGAAACCGGAACTGTCCACTTTCTGCTGAACAACGAAGCGACCATCCGACGTATTTAACCAATGCAAATACCCTTCCGTATCGCCCACGACCAAATAGCCATTGAACAATACAGGTGCCGTCAGACCACGGTGCAGCAGATCGCTCTGACGCCATAAGTTGACACCACCGTTAGTATTCAACGCCACAATACGATCATCCTGGTCGACCAGATAAATACGATCGCCATCAACGATGAAATCATGTACTGACCCAAGCTCACGTTTCCACAGGATTTGGCCTGAACGCAGATCCAACGCGGTCATGTTGCCATTATAACCCAAGGCATAGACCACCTCACCCGCGACTACCGGCGTGGTATCAACATCATTCAGGCGATCAATTTCCGTTGCACCACTAGGCTGAGAAATACGCTGTTGCCAAATTAATTGGCCCTGATTAATCAGTACCGCATTCACTCGGCCATTATCCCCACCAACAATCGCTGCCCCAAACGCAGCGACAGGTGCCGACTCACCACGCAAGGAAAGCGTTGGCATATCCAAGTTAACGCTCCATTTAATCGCGCCGTCAGCCTCGTTTAATGCCTGTAACATACCGTTGCTGGTGTGAATCAGGACAACGCCATCGCTGATTACTGGACGAGAAAGCGCTTCCCCTGCGACGTTGGTTTGCCATACTGGCGTCCCATCTTCGGCATTAAGGGCAAAAACCTGAGCGCGTTCACTGCCCACATAAACATGATTACCAGAAACAGAAACACCACCGGACAGTAAGGCGGGATTATTACGTGAAAGGAACCCGGCTTTCTCTGACAAATCAGCCTGCCAGATTTCTTTACCATCGTTCAGATCCAGCGCTTTAACGGTGCCTCGACGATCGGCCGCGAATACACGGCTATCCTGCCACGCAGGATGCAAATTAGAATAAAACTCACCAATTCCGCCACCGACAGAACGGCTCCACACTTTAGTGGGGGTGAACTGATTCTCCACCTTCGGCAGTGGAGACATCGTGACTACATCTTCTTCGCTGTTAAACAACGAACATCCGCTCAGCAGGGCAACAGAAACCAGTCCTACTAAAAGTGTTTTACGCAATTGCATGGAATTCCTCTTAGCTGGACAGGTTATTTAATTTCATCGTCAGCAATGCTTTCAATGCCTGCGGAGGGTTAGCAGACAAACCTTTGTTATAAGCGTCACGTGCTGCCTGATGATCTCCTTTACTGACCAACGCATCGCCACGAACATCAGCAGCCAGCGCGACCCAACCATCAAGCTTAATCGCATCCAGCGTCTTCAGTGCATCATCTGTTTTATTCTCTTGTAGTTGTACCCGCGCCAAACGCAGATTCACCAGAGAAAGCAGATCATCGTCTTTGGTATGGGACTGAGCCAGAACAAGCTGCTGCTCAGCTTTCGCAAACGCTTTTTGATCGACGTAATAACGGGACAGCTCCAACGCAGTTAGCACACCATAATTATTCTGATTGGCTGCGCTAAAGGTCTCCGCAGCCGCAATGCCTTCCGCTTTACCATCGGCCAATTGTTCCGTCACTTTCTGATATGACGTAGAAGCCGACATGGCGCTGGTACTCTGGTGATTCTGCCAGAAACGCCAGCCAACCAGCGCCCCCACGCCAAGCACCACGCCCACGACTAACGCCTTCCCATTTTCCGCGAGGAAACGACGCAGTGCATCAACCTGTTCATTCTCTGTGGTATAGACTTCCACGGTGTCTCTCTCCTCAATCCAGTAACGCAGCCAGACGTTCGGCAACGTCAGACTGTGCTAACGTATCTTGCTCGCCATCACGCAGATTCTTGACGACAACCTGACCTGCCGCCACTTCGTTCTCACCTAAAACCAACGCAACACGTGCGCCCCATTTGTCAGCTCTGGTAAATTGCTTCTTGAAATTACCACCGCCATAGTTGGTCATTAATTTCAACTGCGGCAGCGTATCACGTAAAGCTTCAGCCAGTTGCATCGCGGCAACCTGCGTTCCTTCACCCGACGAAATCAGATAAACATCAACGCTTGGGTGCGCTTTAAACTCAGGGTTGACCGACTGAACCAGCAAAACCAGACGTTCCAATCCCATCGCAAAGCCTACTGCTGGCGTGGCATGGCCACCCAATTGCTCAACCATGCCGTCGTATCGTCCACCGGCACAGACCGTACCCTGAGCGCCCAGACTGGTCGTCACCCATTCAAATACAGTGCGGTTATAGTAATCCAACCCACGAACCAGACGCGGATTAACGGTATATGGGATGCCAGACTGCGTTAAAAGTTCACCCAATGCTTCAAAGTGTGCACGCGATTCGTCATCCAGATAATCGGTGAGCACTGGCGCATCGTTCAACAGCACCTGAATCTGCGGATTTTTCGTATCCAGAACGCGCAGCGGGTTGGTGTACATCCGGCGCAGACAATCTTCATCTAGCTGATCTTTATGTTGCTCGAGGAACGCGACCAGCGCTTCACGATAACGGGCACGTGCATCCAATGAACCAATCGAGTTCAGTTCCAATTTCACATGATCGGCAATACCCAGTACCCGCCACCAGCGAGCGGTCATGAGGATCAATTCGGCATCAATATCCGGCCCTTGCAGACCAAAAACTTCACAGCCCAACTGATGAAACTGGCGATAACGCCCTTTCTGCGGACGTTCATAGCGGAACATAGGACCGACATACCACAGCCGTTGTTCCTGATTATAGAGAATACCGTGCTCAATACCGGCGCGGACGCAGCCTGCCGTCCCCTCTGGGCGCAGAGTCAGGCTATCGCCGTTGCGATCATCAAAGGTATACATCTCTTTTTCAACGACATCGGTCACTTCACCGATAGCGCGCTTAAACAGCGGGGTTTGCTCGACAATCGGCAAACGAATTTCATTGTAGCCGTAGCCGCTGAGTACCTGTTTCAGGCTGTTTTCAATACGTTGCCACAATGCCGTTTCGGCTGGCAGGTAATCATTCATACCGCGAATGGCTTGAATATTTTTTGCCACGTCAATTCTCTATGCGTTTTTCAAAAAATAAACCCGATTATAGAGGGATCGACGGCGCATCTTCAATGCGAGGTATCCCCATCGGGTTCTGGAATCATTAATTATGCGGTCGACAACACTTTATGGATGTCACGCCGCCTGCGTTTATTTATCAACCAGATTAACACTAATACGTTGGTTCTCATCCATCATGGATGCTTTTGCCCGAATTTTAGCTTCTAGTTGATCGATCATCTGCTCATTATCGAAGCGTTCTCGTTGACGGATACCGTCTTCATAAAAACCACTTTTATTATGTCCGCCCGTGACGCCAATCGTGGAAACCAGCGCTTCTCCTGGGCCATTGACCACACAACCAATAATCGAAACATCCATCGGCGTAATAATATCTTCCAGACGTTGTTCCAGCGCATTCACGGTTCCTATCACATCAAATTCCTGACGGGAACAGGTCGGACAAGCGATAAAGTTGATGCCACGAGAGCGAATACGCAGTGATTTCAAAATATCGAAACCAACCTTCACCTCTTCGACCGGATCGGCCGCCAGCGAGATCCGCAGCGTATCGCCAATCCCTTCGGATAATAACAAACCCAGGCCGATAGCTGATTTGACCGCACCGCTACGTGCACCGCCAGCTTCCGTGATCCCCAGATGCAACGGTTGATCAATGCGGGCAGCCAACAAACGATAAGATTGTACGGCAAGAAAGACATCTGACGCCTTAACGCTGACTTTAAACTGATCGAAATTGAGACGATCGAGAATATCAACGTGTCGCATTGCGGATTCAAGCAGAGCCTCTGGCGTCGGTTCGCCATATTTTTCCTGCAAGTCCTTTTCCAGCGATCCTCCGTTTACCCCAATACGAATCGGAATATTATTATCGCGGGCACAATCAACCACTGAACGTATACGTTCTTCATTACCAATATTCCCAGGGTTGATTCGCAGACAATCCACCCCGTATTCCGCCACTTTCAGCGCGATACGATAGTCAAAATGAATATCAGCGACAAGCGGGACATTGACACGTTGTTTGATCAGTTTGAAGGCTTCTGCCGCGTCCATAGTAGGCACGGATACTCGCACGATATCAACGCCGACACGCTCCAATGATTTGATTTGATTAACAGTGGCATCAACATCGGTTGTTCGGGTGTTGGTCATGGACTGAACCGCAATCGGCGCACCATCACCAATAGGCACCTTACCGACGTAAATCCGTTTTGATTTTCGACGGGTTATGGGTGCAGCGTTATGCATGACTTCTTCTCCAACATGACAGCATCATCGTCTAAACGTGACGTTATTCCGCAGACAGCGTAAGACGAGCAACCTGATTACTTCTCACAAACCGACTCAGATCGACAGGTTTACCCTGAAATTGGATCTGTACTGCGGCAGGTGCGCCAATCTTAAGTTTATACGGTGCCTGCCCATTCAAGTTTAATGAGCCGCCATTACGTTGCGTACCACTGAACAATTTCTTTCCACTGGCATCGACGACTTCCAACCAGCAATCCGCGCTGAAATTCATAACCAGCGCATGCTCCACCGCTACCGGCGTAGTAGAACGATCGGCAGAAGTTGAATTGGTTACAGGTGCTATAGCATCAACACCGGATGACTCGCTACCGACAGCATGCGGTTGAGAAACGGTAGATTGTGATGCGGAAGGCGACGGTAAAGCTGATGGGGAAGGCGTTGCAGGAGGCGTCGTTGGACTGGCGGCTATCTGAGACGACGAGTCTATCGGTAACTCGACCGACGTCGATGTGGACGGTGCTGAAACCGCAGAGTCCTGCGGTTCACTGCTATCCACCAGCGGTACAGACTGGCCTTCGGTTTGCGCCTGCATTGAGCTGGCGTGGTCAACCATGCTACTAATTTCCTGCTGCTGTGCCTGATGATTCTGCCACCACCATGCACCGGTCAACCCCAAGACCACCAGCACGACCAACCAGGTAAAGGTCATCAACCAGCCATCGCGTTTCTTGCGGCTTTTTCCCAGAGAAAAACTTTGCATGGGGGCAACATTCGACGCTTTCGGTACGACATGCTTATCCAGCATCGGCAACAGTTCATCTTCGGGTAAATGAACCAGCTTTGCATAGGAACGAATGTAACCACGTAAAAACGTCGGGGCTAAATTCGCAGAAGTACTTCCTTCCTCGATTTCACGAACGGTAGAAAGCTTAAGGCATAAACGTTCAGCAACAGCTTGCTGAGTCAAGCCAAGACGCTCACGCGCCTGACGTAAACGTTCGCCGGGAATTTTGAGTTCTGTATTATCTTGAGTGGCTTCAGTATTCATTAGCTAAGAACTGCTGGTACTGTTTAGATTGTGGAAAACTTCGCGCCAGCGATTTGCCATAACGCTCTATATCGCCATCATGACCCGCCAACGCGGCGAAACGAACCTGTAACCATAGACTCTCGGCACTGGCCGGAAGAATATGCTGATAAACATCCAGAAGCAATCTTGCCTGCTCGTGCTTCCCGGAGGAAAATTGCCTATCAGCCTCGACCATTAGCATGACACCTTTGGCCGGATCATACTTGAGTGCCCGACTTAACAAACGGCGCGCATCATCGTTTTGCCCCGCTTTGAAAAAACAATATCCTGCATTTTCCAATGCATCGGCAACCTGACTGTAATCAGGGAGTTGGGCAGCCGCACTAAACTGTCGCTGTGCCGCTACATACTGCCCTAAACTACACAGAAACGCACCGTAATTATTCATTACGCTACCGTTTTCTGGTGCCAGCGTTAACGCGCGCTGATAACGCCATTCGGCAGACTGATTCTCGCCGATTCGTTGCTCGTAAAGCGCCATTCCCAACTGCGTTCGATAGTCCTGAGGAGCGATATCCAACGCTTTTTCTAGATTCTGGCGCGCCGCATCCAAATTATTGCGAGCCAGATACTCCAGCCCCAGTTGCAAACGCGTCTGCGCAACAGCCGGATTCACCGTATCGCGGGGGCTGCTACAGCCTGACAGCCACACCACAACAACAAGCAACAACCAACCTTTTCCTTGTCTTAATCCTTGTGTCATTGTTGACTTCCTTTTCTTGCCGTTCCACTCCACAGACTAAAGAACACGTTATATGGACTTACAAGCGAAAGCGGTAACCATCCGAACAAACTAATCATCCGAACAAATTATCCATCCTGGATCGGTATGATTAGCAACGTGAAAGTATTATCGCTCTCATTAATTGCCGGGACAATCAGGCATTAGACCGTTTTCACGGCAATTGGTTCACCCGCCATCTTTTTCTTCAGCGTACGTTTCGTTCTATCTACGACTTCGCCCGCCAACTGACCACAAGCGGCATCGATGTCATCACCACGCGTTTTACGGACAATCGTGGTGAATCCATATTCCATAAGCACTTTTGAGAAACGGTCAACACGGCTGTTCGAACTGCGACCATAAGGCGCTCCGGGGAACGGGTTCCACGGGATCAGGTTAATCTTGCACGGAGTATTTTTCAGACACGCCGCAAGCTGATGAGCATGCTCAGTACCATCATTGATATGATCCAACATCACATATTCAACCGTGACGCGTCCCTGATTGGCGTTGGATTTCTCCAGATAACGACGAACAGCGCTCAGGAACATTTCGATATCATACTTCTTGTTGATCGGCATGATTTCGTTGCGGATTTCATCATTTGGCGCATGTAGGGAAATGGCGAGAGCAACATCAATCATGTCACCCAGCTTATCCAATGCAGGGACAACGCCTGACGTCGATAACGTGACACGACGTTTTGACAGGCCAAACCCGAAATCGTCCAGCATAATTTCCATCGCGGGCACGACATTGGTCAGATTGAGCAATGGCTCGCCCATTCCCATCATCACTACGTTGGTAATCGGCCGCTGACCGGTAACCTTAAAGGCACCAATAATTTTTGCCGCTCGCCATACCTGACCAATGATTTCAGAGACTCGCAGGTTACGATTAAACCCTTGCTGTGCGGTTGAGCAAAATTTACATTCGAGCGCACAGCCTACCTGTGAAGAAACGCACAGCGTCGCCCGATCTTCCTCTGGAATATAAACCGTCTCGACGCGCTGCCCTCCCACCAAGATCGCCCACTTGATGGTGCCATCGGACGAGCGCTGTTCATCCACTACATCAGGCGCACGAATTTCGGCGACTTCTTGCAATTTATTACGAAAGGCTTTGTTGATATCCGTCATTTGCGTGAAATCATCACAGCAATAGTGATAAATCCACTTCATCACTTGATCGGCACGGAACGGTTTTTCTCCCAAAGAAGCAAAAAACTCCCGCATTTGCTGACGGTTCAGATCCAGCAAATTGATTTTTTCCGCATTAATTTTAGTCGGCTGGGAGATAACACCAGATACTGGTGAGCATTCAGACACGCTTTGTTCAGACTCGTTTTGTACAGACATAGGAACGCTTGGCCTCGTTATTACACGTTATGGCTCGAAAAGGGAAAATGATACGCCCCGAATGAGCGCAGACTCATTCGGGGCGCGGCATTGTACAAAGTTTAAAACAGGTAAGCTACCATCACCGCATTTTTTCTATGCCATCACATCGCAACTCTGGGGCACGATCGCAAAAAGCAGCGATATTTATCATTTACCTGTCATGCTGCACGGGATCAAGCGCGTGGGCAGATCTCATCATCACTGAAAAAATAAGCAATTTCACGCTGTGCCGACTCGATAGAATCAGAGCCATGAACCGCATTCTCGGTGAAACTGTCGGCATAATCGGCACGTAATGTTCCGGCCAGTGCGTTTGCCGGGTTAGTCGCGCCCATGATGTCACGATTACGCTGAACTGCATTTTCACCTTCCAGCACTTGCACCATGATAGGACCAGACATCATGAACTCGACCAGGCCATCAAAGAACGGCTTGCCCTTATGTTCCGCGTAAAAACCTTCCGCTTGCTCACGGCTCAGACGCAGCATTTTTGCCGCAACAATCTTAAAACCGGCACTTTCAAAACGTGCATAAATGGCACCGATGGCATTCTTGGCAACGGCGTTCGGTTTTACGATGGAGAAGGTACGTTCTATCGTCATATTGACCTCATTAACTAACTGTCAGATAACAGCCGGATTATAAGAATTATCTATACCTATATCATTCGAGTTGCAGGCAGACGGCAACCGCTGGAGGAAGCTCAGCTAAGAGCCTGAGCATTGCCAACACACATGCAGCTTGAAGTATGACGGGTACACCCGGCCGGTGAAAGTGGCGCAGATTATAAGAGTAGCGGCCTTCTCTGCCTACCGGTGAAATAACATTTTTTTAAAAAAATGTTATCTTTTATCCTACCTTATTCTCGATTTCCCTCATGCCAGAGCGCTCTCAGAAAATCCAGGTTGCAACAAGCATGCCCTTGTCGGAGCGGAAAAAATCACTGACAATGCTTGAAATATGACGGTTATATATCGGGGCTGAATCCCTTGGCCTCAACGCGGAGGAATTATGACAGTATCTTCTTCTGAGCTACCTGTTTCCAATGAATGGTTCGTCTCTCCAAGCTGGCTTGCGGAACATCTGAACGACATCGTGCTTCTTGACGCCCGTATGCTACCGCCAGGCGAGAAAACCCGCGATATAAATGCAGAATACCGCGCGGAACATTTACCCGGCGCAATCTTTTTTGATATTGAAGCACTATCCGATCACAGTACAGACCTGCCACACATGTTTCCCTCCAGTGAGGTATTTTCCCTCGCCATGGGCAAACTTGGTGTCAGCCATCAGCAACACATTGTTATCTATGATGAAGGGAATCTTTTTTCTGCGCCACGTGCCTGGTGGATGCTACATACGTTTGGCGTTGAAAAGATTTCTATTCTTGCTGGCGGGCTCGCTGGTTGGAAAGCTCAAAATCTTCCGTTGGAACAAGGTATGACTGAACATGCGTCAACCATTTTCAACGCGAAATGGAATCCCACAGCTATTCGTCATCGTGACGACGTATTCGCAATCAGCCGCGATCAATCGGCGCAAATTATTGATGCCCGACCAGCAGCGCGTTTCAATGGTGAAGTTGACGAACCCCGCCCCGGATTGCACCGTGGACATATTCCCGGCAGTTTGAATGTTCCCTGGAATGATTTGGTCAGCCATGGCGCTCTGAAACCCAATGCCGAACTCGCCACTATTTTGCATAAACATGGCGTGGATTTCAGTCGACCTATCGTTGCCAGTTGCGGCTCCGGCGTCACCGCTTGCGTCGTCATTCTGGCACTACATGCGCTAAATGTACCAAACGTCACGCTGTATGATGGGGCATGGAGTGACTGGGGAAGCCGTAATGACGTCCCCATTGCGCTTGATTAGTTTTTCTGCACGATCGTCACGGTGGATTCACACGCCACCGTGACAACCATCTCACCTATCAGGCTCTACCGGTGCTCTTGAAATCCCGTAGGAAACTTCCCCACTTCCGTTCATAAAACGGTGTGGTGTGTTTAATCATGTAGTGGCTGATCCCCGATTCGCCTTCCTTCACCAGACACAGATCGACAGGGCGATCGTTCGGCAAGGTATCACTGGCGACGCTACCCGCTTCACGGATGATCGTTTCTTCGTCCTGATCGACATCAACGCCGATCAGCAAATGCGGTTGATCTTCGCCCGGCTCCTGAATCTGAGCCAGAAATGCCCGTTTCACATGGCGATGCTTGGCAAACAGTTGCGTCAGAGAATCAATCATCTGTGCAGGCATTTCGGCGGGTTGGCTCAGCAAAACCTGCATATCTTCTTCAACGACACGCTGCTGAACAAACCCATGACCTTCACCCGACAACATATGTTCCACTTCCTGCGGCAGAAACTCTTTCCCATACGGCAGTTTCGGATTCAGGAACAGCGTTGCCCCCAATGTCAGCTCGAACAGTGAGCGGGCGGGTAATGACAGGAAGGATTGCTCCTCAGTAATCGCCTGCTGTAATGCTTCCAACGAGGTGAAAAAAGGAATGGCGGAAGAGCCGTCTGCTTTTTCCCAATGCATAATTTGCACATTACTACCGGCATGCAGGATTTTTTCGCCTGGCACGCTATCTTCATCACTACGGCCTAATACAAAGACTGTCGCTTCCATTAACTCACTGAAAAATTCAGGACGATGCGCCGGCTCGGTTGCCGCCAGCACCAGAACCTCTTCCAGCTTATTTTGTGGTGCAAAATCCATACTGCTCTCCAACCATCGTCGTGTTAAAAACCATCGTCATGTTAAAAACTGGATCCCGCCTTGCTCAACAGCAAATTCGCCAGCGTTCTCACGCCCAGCCCCGTCGCGCCCGTTGACCATTGATCCACCGCGCCTTTACGGTAAGTGGCAGAACAGTCAATGTGCAACCAACCTTGCTGGTAATGCTTCACAAAGTGCGACAAAAATGCAGCCGCCGTGCTCGCCCCTGCACTGTGAGCCGCGCTCGCAATATTATTTAAATCCGCAAAGCTGGAAGGCAAGTGGCTGCGGTGAAACTCTTCCAGCGGCAGACGCCAGAACGGCTCGCCTTCCTGCTTCGCACTCGCCTGTAATGCTGCGACCAGTTCATCATCGAAACTGAATAAGGCATGGTAGTCATTACCCAGAGCCATTTTTGCTGCGCCGGTCAGCGTCGCACAATCAATGATTAATTGAGGATGTTGTTCAGACGCATCGATCAGGCCATCGGCCAGCACCAGACGGCCTTCCGCATCCGTATTCATCACCTCAACGCTTTTACCGTTGCGGTAGCGGATGATATCGCCCAGCTTGAACGCATTGCCGCTCACCATGTTGTCGGCACAACACAGGTACATTTTTACACGCTGTTGTAATCCCCGGGATGCCGCCAGAGCAAGGGCCCCGACGACCGTTGCCGCGCCGCCCATATCGGATTTCATCGAATCCATAAAGCCGCTGGTTTTCAAACTATAGCCACCAGTATCAAACGTAATACCTTTGCCAACCAGACAAGCCATCACTGGGGCATCAGGGTTCCCCGTTGGATTATAATCCAGCGCCAGTAATACCGGAGCACGTTCAGAACCACGGCCTACCGTGTAAATTCCGGCGTAGTTTTGTGTCCGTAGATCTTCACCTTTCGTAATCCGATAGCTAACAGCATCGCAGGCAACATCACACAGCAGATCAATAGCCCGAGTAGCAAGCTGCTCTGGTCCTAATTCTTCCGCAGGCAGATTGATCGTATCCCGCACCCAATCGACAATCTTCAGACGATCGTCCAGCTCTTTCTGATCTTTCTCATTCAATTCTGCCCATTCAACCGTACGCTCCCCTTTTGGAGCTCGGTATCCTTGCCAGAATGCCCAGCTGTTTTCCAGATCCCAGCCATCGCCCGACAGTTTGACGTGCCTAATACCCTGAGCATCAATTTTTCGTGCAGCACGTTGGATCGTCGGCAGGGAAGATTTCCCGTTCAGATGATTTCCGTTCAGATGAATAGTAAAACCGTGTTCGTTTACGCTTAATGACGCTTTCTCTCCCCAGCGCGCATCAGCAGGTTGGTTGGAGAGTGAAATCAGCATCGCTTCGCTTGTCATAATTCTGCTCCCTATTCTTTTCATATTTGCCGCTGTACTTATTTGCTTCTGTAGCTACGCACCACGGCACTGAAACAGTATGGGCTGCCAATGGCAGCCCATACTGTTAACGTTTATTCCGCTTCATCTAACCAAACCAGTAGGATCGCTTCCAGAATTTTTTCATTGGAAGCCTCTGGCACATCATCGAACTCATCCAGTTCGCAGATCCACTGATGCATATCAGTAAAACGTACCGTTTTTGGATCAACATCGGGATATTGATCGTAAAGCGCTTCGCCGATCTCACGGCTATCCGTCCATTTCAATCCCATAACAAGGCTCCTGATCGTTGCACCAAACTATTATCGTTGCATCAAGCTATTAATGTTCACGAGCATGATTAATCGTGTAGCGAGGGATCTCTACCACCAAATCTTCATTGGCTATACGTGCCTGACACCCTAGTCGGCTCTCAGGTTCCAGCCCCCAAGCCTTATCCAACATGTCATCCTCATCCTCCGTGCTCTCGGCAAGAGAGTCGAACCCCTCACGAACGATGCAATGACACGTCGTACAAGCGCAGGATTTTTCACAAGCATGTTCAATCTCAATACCGTTACGTAAAGCAACATTCAATATGCTTTCACCGCGTTCTGCTTCCAAAACTGCACCTTCAGGACAAAGATCCTGGTGGGGCAGAAAGACAATTTTAGGCATTATTTACACCTCATCCACAGAATGGCCCGCCAGCGCGCGACGAACAGACGCATCCATACGGCGGGCAGCAAATTCCTGAGTTTGTTGATCTAATATTTTAATTGCAGCTTCAATCGCTGACGCAACCTCTCCCTGAACAGCTTGATTCAGGCGATCGGACGCTACGCCAATGGCAGCTTTTTCATTATCGGTCAGTAAGTCAGCATCTGCTGCTAGCGCGCTCTGCAAACTTTCCAGCACTCTCGCCGCTTCCACTCTCTGCTCAGCCAACATTCTGGCGCTCACATCCTCCTTGGCATTCAGCATAGAGTCCTTAATCATGGTCGCAATTTCCGTGTCGCTTAAGCCATAAGAAGGTTTGACCTGTATAGAGGCTTCTACCCCCGTAGATTTCTCCATTGCGGTCACACTCAATAACCCATCCGCATCCACCTGAAAGGTAACACGAATATGAGCACCACCAGCGGGTAATGGAGGAAGGCCACGTAGAGAAAACCGCCCAAGCGAACGGCAATCCTGAACCATTTCACGCTCACCTTGCAGAACATGAATCATCATGCCGCTCTGGCCATCTTTGAACGTCGTAAATTCCTGCGCTCTGGCAACGGGGATCGTGGTATTGCGCGGGATGATTTTTTCAACCAATCCCCCCATGGTTTCTAGCCCTAATGAAAGCGGGATCACATCTAAGAGCAGCATTTCACTATCAGGCTTATTACCGACCAGAATATCCGCCTGGATCGCCGCACCAACCGCCACGACTTTATCGGGATCGATCGACGTGAGTGGTATTCGATCAAAAAAGTTGCCCACTTGTTCACGTACAAGCGGTACGCGCGTCGATCCCCCCACCATGACAACTTCCTGTACTTCATCTGGCGTGACGCCTGCATCTTTCAACGCACGACGGCAGGCAAGCAACGTGCGCTTGACTAACGGTGCGATGAGCGCATTGAAACACGCACGGGTCAGCGTTCCCTGCCAACCAGCAACATCGATCTCCACCGAATCAGCCGAACTCAATGCGATCTTGGCTTGAATGGCTGCTACGCGTAACGCATGTTGCAATTGATGATCGTCACCGGTTGTGATCCCTGACTGCTCCTGCAACCACTCAACCAGAAGGTGATCGAAATCATCCCCACCCAGCGCAGAATCACCACCGGTAGCCAACACCTCAAAAACGCCACGGCTTAAACGCAGAACGGAGATATCAAACGTTCCACCGCCCAAATCGTAAACCGCGATAATCCCTTCCTGGCCGGAATCAAGGCCATAGGCAATCGCAGCCGCTGTTGGTTCATTCAGCAAACGCAGCACATGCAAACCAGATAACCGAGCGGCATCCTTGGTGCCCTGACGTTGGGCATCATCAAAATAAGCAGGTACCGTAATCACAACACCATCTGGCATACCGCCTAATGCATCCTGTGCACGCTGGGACAGCTCAGATAAAATATCGGCCGAAACCTGTACGGGATTTAACTCGCCAGCATGAGTTTGGATGAGCGGCAGGCCGTTATCGCTCGTGCGATATTGATAAGGTAAATGCGGGTAACGCTGTTGAATATCTGCCAATGAACGTCCCATCATACGCTTAACGGAACTGACGGTATTCATGGGATCAGAGGCTGCGAGTTCCCGAGCCTCCCAACCGACAACGTGTCCTTTAGCATGATAGTGAACGACAGAAGGCAACAGATCGCGCCCCGCTGAATCCGCGAGAGTTTGCGCTTCACCGCTACGTACGGTAGCAACCAGAGAATGGGTGGTGCCTAAATCAATGCCTACAGCCAAACGCCGCTGATGCGGCGCGGCACTCAGGCCGGGTTCGCTAATTTGTAATAAGGCCATATTGAGCTTCCATCAATTGGCCGGCGGGAAACGCCCCGTGTCTGACACATTGTGATTCCCAACCGAATTAAACAGTTATCTATCCAGCAATCGTTCTTCGAGTTGTTCAACCTGCTGCTGGAGTTTGTCTAAAAAGCGCAGCTTGCGCACGGTATCCGCAGCATCGATCCACGACTCGTGATCCAATTCGCTACGCATTTTTGTACTACGTTTAACCAGCATGACCTGCAATCGCTCAGCAAATTCAGCCAGTGCCGTTTCGGCATCAGAACGATGCTCAATCGCATCCAGCTCTTCACGCAGCTCAAGCTGTTCCATCAGAAAAGCCGTATCTTGTAGCGTATGCTGCTCGTTGCTTAAATCAAAACCGTGCAAAGATAACATATACTCCGCACGTTTCAGCGGATGTTTCAATGCCTGATAAGCACTATTGATAGTAGCGGCCTGCTGCATCGCCAACAGGCGCTCCCTTTCCGGCTGAGTGGCATAACGATCCGGATGGAACTGACGTTGCAGTTCCTGGAAACGGGAAGCAAGCAGGCTGCCATCCACATCATAGCGAATAGGCAGCCCGAATAACGTAAAGTAATCCATAGCGTACTCTGGTGGTTTTGGGTCATTGCGATTATTTGCCGCTGCTACTTCCGCTTACTCAGCGAAAGTAGCAGGGAAAGCATGGTCACATCAGACGTTAAAACTTTCGCCACAACCGCATTCACTTGAAACGTTAGGGTTATTAAATTTAAAACCTTCGTTCAACCCTTCTTTGACGAAATCCAATTCTGTGCCATCCAGATAAACCAGGCTTTTACCGTCAATAATGACTTTGACGCCTTTGTCTTCGAATATCACATCATCTTCATTTACGTCGTCGACGAACTCCAGCACATACGCCATACCAGAACAGCCAGATGTCCTTACACCAAGGCGAAGGCCAAGTCCTTTACCCCGGTTGGTCATAAACGCGCTAACTCGTTGTGCTGCGCTGTCGCTTAGGGAAATCGACATAATAACCTCGGCATTCGTTACTTAGCTTCACGCTTGCTTTTATAGTCCGCAATCGCCGCTTTGATGGCGTCTTCTGCCAGAATGGAGCAGTGAATTTTCACCGGTGGCAGTTCAAGCTCTTCAGCAATCTGCGTATTTTTAATCGCTTCTGCTTCGTTGAGCGATTTGCCTTTTACCCACTCGGTAACCAGCGAGCTAGACGCGATGGCAGAACCACAGCCATAGGTCTTGAAGCGCGCATCTTCGATAATGCCGTCATTATTCACTTTGATCTGTAGCTTCATCACATCGCCACAGGCAGGTGCACCCACCATGCCGCTACCAATGCTAGGATCGGCGTTATCAAATGAACCCACGTTGCGTGGATTTTCGTAGTGATCAATTACTTTTTCGCTGTAAGCCATAATAGTCGTCCCCGATCTGATGAATTAATGATGTGCCCATTCGATGCTACTGATATCCACGCCCTGCTTGAACATTTCCCACAGAGGAGAAAGATCGCGCAAGCGGCCAATGGATTTACGCACCAATTCGATGGTGTAGTCGATCTCTTCTTCCGTGGTAAAACGCCCCAACGAGAAACGGATCGAACTATGCGCCAGCTCATCATTCATTCCCAACGCACGCAGCACGTAAGAGGGTTCAAGACTGGCAGACGTACAGGCAGAACCCGACGAAACCGCCAGATCTTTCAACGCCATAATCAGCGATTCACCTTCAACATAGTTAAAGCTGACATTCAGGATATTTGGCGCGCCCTGAGCAATATCACCATTCAGGTAGACTTCTTCGATATCATTAATGCCATTCCAGAGACGATCGCGTAATGCACGCAGGCGTACAACTTCTGCATCCATCTCTTCTTTAGCAATACGATAAGCTTCACCCATACCGACAATCTGATGAACCGGTAACGTGCCAGAACGCATACCCCGTTCGTGCCCCCCACCGTGCATCTGCGCTTCAATACGGATACGGGGTTTACGGCGAACGTAGAGCGCACCGATCCCTTTCGGACCATAAATTTTATGGCCGGAGAAAGACATCAGATCGACTTTCAATTGACTCAGGTCAATCGGTAATTTTCCCACGCTCTGAGTGGCATCGACATGGAAAACAATTCCGCGACTACGGCACATTTCGCCGATGGTCGCGATATCCTGAACCACACCGATCTCATTATTCACATGCATGATGGAAACGAGAATGGTGTCATCACGCATCGCGGATTCAAGTTCTTTAAGATCAATAATGCCGTTACGCTGAGGCGCGAGATAAGTGACGTCAAACCCTTCACGCTCAAGCTGGCGGCAAGTGTCCAAAACGGCCTTGTGTTCAGTTTTGCTGGTGATAATGTGCTTGCCTTTCTTCTGATAGAAATTAGCGGCACCTTTGATTGCGAGGTTATCGGCTTCGGTTGCACCCGAGGTGAATACAATTTCACGCGGATCGGCGCCAACGAGCTCAGCGATTTGATTACGGGCGATATCAACAGCCTCTTCTGCCTGCCAGCCAAAAC
Organism: Pectobacterium hainanensis; assembly: GCF_046237015.1. Taxonomy (NCBI): domain Bacteria; kingdom Pseudomonadati; phylum Pseudomonadota; class Gammaproteobacteria; order Enterobacterales; family Pectobacteriaceae; genus Pectobacterium; species Pectobacterium hainanensis. Next base: position 39,385 of record NZ_JBJYIN010000002.1, on the reverse strand, counting down.
GGTGGGAACGGGAAGCAGGGTTGCCAAACGTACCGTCCAGGGTCAGAAACTGCATCATTTTTTCAGCCACGCGCGGATCAACCGGCGTCGTCGCTGAATAATCAAGATAAATCGGTAACTTCATTGCTCATAAACTCCGTACATCACTTCGAAACGTGCAAAGCGCCTTGTTTTATCTATGGGCTATATTGCCCTTACCCCGTGGGGCAGACGCTATACGTTGTTAATATTGACGTTGAAAAAACCATGTGGGTGCTTGCCATCGCAAACACCCTCTATACCCGTCATACTTCAAGTTGCCTGTGCGTTGACTGCGCTCACTCACCCGAATCACTTACTCAAGTAAGCTCATCGGGATTCCCTCACTTGCCGCCTTCATGCAACTCGAATTATTTAGTGTATATACCCGCAAAACGACTTCAGGCACGTAGATTAACGTTGATAGTATCTTGAATACGACCATTGGCGGTTGTGCGGCGAGCATCTGCATCCTGCCGGTCTGCCACATCCAGCACTTCTTTATTATTGACAAGTTCATCCAACGTAATGTTGTTCAGAAAGTCAGTAATACGATCGCTCAGGTCGCGCCATAACGTATGGGTCAGGCAGCGATCGCCACCCTGACACCCTTCACGTCCTTGGCAACGCGTTGCGTCAACCGATTCGTCTACGGCAGAAATCACCATGCCAACCGCAATTTCATTCGCACCTTTACCCAAAAGATAACCACCACCCGGGCCGCGCACGCTGGCAACCAGACCATTTTTACGAAGGCGTGAAAACAACTGCTCCAGATAGGAAAGGGAAATACCCTGACGTTCAGAAATGTCGGCCAACGGAACGGGGCCTTCCTGAGAATGCAGAGCCACATCGAGCATGGCGGTAACGGCATAGCGGCCTTTAGATGTCAGTCTCATGATAGTGGTACCTGTAGATAAAACATGTATTATGAAAACATGTATTGGCAAAACGTAGACCGAGTCTGACATTCCCGAGTAATTTAGTCAACTATTTAACCAAGTAATTTACTCAAGTATTATTCATCTATTACGCATCGGTATTTTTCTGAATTGAACTTAATATGCCGCGTAGAATATTCAGTTCCTGACTTTCCGGTCGAGCACGCGTAAACAGACGACGCAACTTATTCATCACCTGCCCCTGATGGGCCTGGCGAATAAAGCCGGTTTCCTGCAAAGTCTGCTCAAGATGCTGATAAAAACGTTCCAGATCATCCACCAGCGGATAAGGCGTTTCGCCGTGAATGTCTTTACCCGACTGAAGATAATCCAAGTGGGCAACGCGCACTTCATAAGCCAAAATCTGTACCGCCATCGCCAGATTTAACGAGCTATATTCAGGATTGGCTGGGATAGCGACATGATAGTGACATTTCTGCAACTCATCATTGGTTAAACCAACACGCTCACGGCCAAAAACCAGCGCAACAGGCGCGTGCTCAGCTTCCTGCACCGCACGTACCCCACATTCTCGCGGTTCAAGCATCGGCCAGGGTAACGTGCGTGAACGAGCGCTGGTTCCTACCACCAGACTACAACCTTCAAGCGCCTGATCTAATGACGTCACCAGGGTAGCATGACCAATCACATCACTTGCGCCAGCGGCCAGCGCAATAGCCTGAGAGTCAGGTTTAACTAACGGATTGACCAGATATAACTGACTCAATCCCATTGTTTTCATTGCTCTGGCAACAGAACCCATATTACCCGTGTGAGACGTTTCAACCAGCACAATGCGAATATTATGTAACATGCAAACTCTATCATGCGAAAAGGAAATCGGGATATCTTAACACAAACTTAGGTATTTTCATTTTCCCCTGCTATAATGCGCCCCGCTTTCCTGTTCTTTAACATTCTAGTGGACGATACCATGCACCCGATGCTCAATATCGCGATACGCGCTGCGCGTAAAGGCGGTAATTTAATTGCTAAAAATTATGAAACGCCTGACGCTGTAGAAGCCAGTCAAAAAGGCAGTAATGATTTTGTTACCAATGTCGATCGGGATGCTGAGCGTCTGATCATTGAAGTCATCCGTAAATCTTATCCGCAGCACACCATCATTGGTGAAGAGTGCGGTGAATTGGTTGGCGAAGATCATGATGTACAATGGGTTATCGATCCACTGGATGGCACCACCAACTTTATCAAGCGTTTCCCCCACTTTGCTGTTTCTATCGCGGTACGTATCAAAGGCCGCACCGAAGTCGCCGTTGTTTACGATCCAATGCGCAATGAACTTTTCACGGCTACCCGCGGTCAGGGTGCGCAGTTGAATGGTTATCGTCTGCGCAGCAGCAGCGCTCGCGATCTGGATGGAACCGTTCTGGCAACAGGTTTCCCGTTCAAATTGAAACAGCACACTAAAAGCTATATGAAAATGGTTGAAGCGTTATTTGCGCAATGTGCCGATTTTCGTCGTACAGGCTCCGCAGCACTTGATCTGGCTTATGTGGCGGCGGGTCGGGTCGATGGCTTTTTTGAGATAGGTCTGAAACCTTGGGACTTCGCGGGTGGTGAGTTGTTGGTACGTGAAGCTGGCGGCATTGTAACCGACTTTGTTGGCGGACATAACTATCTTGCTTCTGGTAATCTGGTCGCGGGTAATCCGCGCGTAGTGAAATCCATTCTGGGTACCATCCGTGACGAACTGAGTGATGCGCTAAAGCGTTAATCGATCGCACTTTCTTTCTGGTCGTGTGCTCTATCGGGTGCACGACTGCCTCAGATGCCCTTCTTTTTGGTTTGATCGTTGCGTTCTGCTATAACCTCAGAACAAAATCACCCTACAGTGGGACACCGTTACTTCAGAAAATATTGATACCGCGACAAGATCAACCAGAAAACGGACGAATGCCGCCCATCATGCTTGGTTCCGCACTCAGGTAAAACAAGACGCCAGTGCCGAATAGCATCACCCCACCAGCCAGCGACAATAGAGGCCAAACCACACGCTGCCAGGTTGAAGAAGTACCACTACGGCTTAAACGCTCAATCAAGCGGCGGCAGTAAAACACTAGCATTGCCAGCATAGAAATAGTTAATGCCGTCCCTAACGCCATCACCAACGCCGATGCAATCCCCCAAAAATAGACGCCAATCACTTTAGAGAACAGCAAGACTAATATCGCACCAGAGCAAGGTCTCATCCCCATAGCGAATACAATCATCAGGCGGGTGCGCCAGTGTGTATCCCGGTTGAGTTCTTCGTTACTGGGAAGATGACGATGACCACATCCGCAATGTTCATCATGCTGGTGATCAGAGACAAATGTTTTGCTTACGCGAGGGATGTTATTAAAACCTGACGGACTAATGGAACGCACACTCAGAATCGTGATAGGTTTTGGTTTATCCAGCCAAACGCGGGAACACAACTGTTTTATCGCCCGATAACAAAGTAAGCCCCCCACACCGGCAACTAAAATAAAGCTCCCTTTTTCCAGCCAGAAACTACTGATATGCAGTGTCTTGCTGGAAAGCTGCAACATTCCCAAGACCACAGAAACCAGCAGCACCGCCATCAACCCTTGCACCAACGACGCAGAGAATGTCAGGCGAAGGCTACTTTTCAACCGGGAAGGATGGGTAGCCAGATAGGTCATAATCACGACCTTACCATGCCCCGGCCCGACGGCATGCAGCACACCATAGGCCAGACTAAATGCCATCAGGCTCAGGCCTGCCTGATGAGGCTGCGCTTCTACCATTTGTAACAGCGATGACATCTGCTGATGCAATGATTTTTGCCAGATAGTGCTCTGTAGTAATATCTGCGGCCAATAGACCACGGCCCATCGGATCCCCAGCCCTAGCAGAAAGAGAAACGACCACAGCGGCCACAACCTGAATATTCGCGTTAACACTGACACACGGTGCCGTGCGACATTCAGATTCATCGACACTGTAACGTTACTCGCTGGGCAAATTGTTTACCCAGTTCCATATCTTCCCCTGGCGAATCATCTTTATCCAGCGAGAGCGCGTATGACTGCAAGTCTTGACTAGGTTTGGGAGTGACCAGCGTAGTTTTGCAACGAGATGCGACTACCGTCGCCAACTTGATCGCATTTTCGCTCTGATAGGACATATCGACATAGTAGCTGGGATCATAAGTCAAGATTTGCAATGGCTCGCCAATCAGCGATTGAGGATGCGCCAACGGCAAAACAAACTCCAATACAGCCTGGTTTCCACTGCGGGAAAGATGATATTCCGTGGGCATTGATGCGTATTTTATTGGCTGCTTATCACGGTATATTTCGGTGAAGTAATGCTGCCCAATGACGTTAGCCATCACTTCGGCCGCCAGTTTTTTCCATACTTCAGAACCTTTGGCAGCATCACCAGCGTCATAAAGCAGATCGGCAGAAGTGAGCGGATCCATCGTCCACTGCATACGTAAACCAGTAATCTGCTCGTCGTGACTTTCAACAGTTGTTTGCATATCAATAAAACTATGTGGATGGGCAAAAACAGGCAAACTCAATAACATACCGAATGCTGTTAATGCTATCTGCCTGTGCCAATATTTTAAAGCGTTATAATGTAACATAACTTTCTCATAGTCCTACATTCTGCTCACACCCACGACAAAACGCCATCTATCAGGTTGCTTTATGATCCACGGCAGGACGGATAAATAATACGGGGACAGCCAACAATGCCATGACCAAAAACGTACCCTGTTGAAAATATTCAAACAGAAAACCAGAAACCATCGTCATTATCGCGATACCGCCCCCCATCGCCAACGCCGAGTATACCGCTTGCAGGCGTAACACTTCCCCTCCAGTATGCGCCGCAATAAAACGCATCCCCGCAAGGTGGCAAACGGCAAACGTACCACAATGCAGTATCTGTATCACAACCAGCCAGGGCAAGGCCACTGTTGACCCCATCAACGTCCAGCGCACTATGCCACACACGGCAGAAAGCAACAGAAGTTGACGGGCGCTCCAGCGCTTAAACAAGGATTGACTAAAGGTAAAAATGATAATTTCAGCAACCACGCCTAATGACCAAAGGTAACCAATAACCGATGCGGAATAGCCTTCGCTTTGCCAATAAATAACGCTAAAACCGTAGTAGGCTGCATGAGCGCCCTGCAACAGAGAAACACAAAGTAGAAAGCGCCACACCGTTGGTGTCTTTAACAATGTTGCCCATGGAGTAACCGCGTCAGGACGAGCCGAAGAGGCAACAGCCATCGGCATGATGCTTGGCTGAAACAACATCCCCAATAGCATAGTCACTAACCCAACACTCAAGATAGCCAGAATAGCGGAATGTCCCCAAACAGCGACCAATTCCCCCGTGACAGCTGAGCCAATCACAAATGCAATCGATCCCCACACTCGCACCTTACCGTAATCCATGACAATTTGACGTTGCCAGGTGGCCGCAAGTGCATCCGTCAACGGGACAAGCGGGGCAAAAAACAAATTGAAGCCAATCATCACAAACATCAGCCAAAGCCAGGCATTTCCAAACCAGAACCCCACCGACAAAAGTAACGCCAATAACGCCAGCACACGGAGTACACTAATCAGTCTGGAAGGATCTTTAATACTCGGCGTAATAATCAGACTCCCAACAAATCGGGCAACCAAGCCGGCACCAAGCAACATCCCGATCGATTCAGCGGAGAGCCCTTCTCCTTTCAACCACCCGCCCCAAAACGGCAGGAAAATGCCGTAACAAAAAAAGTATGTGAAATAGCTTAACGCCAGCCAACGCATTGATTGTAAAACCATAACCTCTCCCTTTGATAGCGAAGTTCGCTACCGACGAACCACCGAAAATGCGCCAACTTTTTTTGCTGGTGACTCTTTTTTGCCAATTACTGTGTCAGAGAGCATCCAACGGCGCAACGCGTTATTCGCCATTAAACAGGGATGAATGTATCAGCCATGATCGACAAGTCTAAAAAATGTCTGGGAGAAATTTTTAACGTTGTGTCGGCAACGGCCCGCTGGGTAGTGGCCAAAGATGGTACGCCATAAAAAAACGTGGGGAACGTTTTTCAACGTCGCTTGCGACGGCCCGCAGGGTGGCGGCCAGGGATGGCCGCCATAAAAAACGCCAGCACACAGGCTGGCGTTGAGGATATGTTCCGACAGTGATGTCAGAAAAATGCTGAATTATGCGTAAACAGGGAAGCGAACGCAGATATCCAGAACTTTCTGTTTCACGCGTTCAATCGTCGCTTCGTCGTTGATATTGTCCAACACATCGCAGATCCAGCCAGCCAGCTCACGAACTTCTGCTTCTTTGAAGCCACGACGCGTTGCCGCAGGCGTACCGATACGCACACCAGAAGTCACGAACGGGCTCTTAGGATCGTTCGGCACGCTGTTCTTGTTAACAGTGATATTCGCACGACCCAGCGCAGCATCCGCGTCTTTACCAGTAATATTCTTACTCACCAGATCCAGGAGGAACAAGTGGTTGCTGGTGCCGCCGGAAACCACGTTATAGCCACGAGACAAGAAGACTTCTACCATCGCTTTGGCATTTTTCGCGACCTGCTGCTGGTAAACCTTGAATTCGGGTTCCATCGCTTCTTTCAGCGCAACCGCTTTACCTGCGATAACGTGCATCAATGGGCCACCCTGACCACCAGGGAATACTGCAGAATTCAGTTTCTTATACAGATCTTCGTCGCCGCCTTTCGCCAGGATCAAACCACCACGCGGACCCGCCAGCGTTTTGTGGGTCGTCGTCGTCACGATGTGAGCATGAGGAACCGGGCTCGGATAGACATCCGCTGCAACCAGACCCGCAACGTGCGCCATATCGACAAACAGATAAGCACCGATGCTGTCAGCAATTTCACGCATTTTCGCCCAGTCAACCACGCCAGAATAGGCAGAGAAGCCGCCAACGATCATCTTAGGTTTATGGGTACGCGCCAATTCGGCCATTTCGTCATAGTCGATTTTACCGCTTTCGTCGATGCCATAAGGAATGACGTTATACAGTTTACCAGACAGGTTAACCGGAGAACCGTGTGTCAAGTGACCACCGTGCGCCAAGTTCATCCCCAGGATGGTGTCACCCGGTTGCAGCAGCGCGGTATAAACTGCAAAGTTCGCCTGCGAGCCGGAGTGTGGTTGCACGTTGGCATAATCTGCGCCAAACAGCGCTTTCGCACGATCGATAGCCAGTTGCTCGACGACATCGACATGCTCACAGCCGCCGTAGTAACGTTTGCCCGGATAACCTTCAGCATACTTGTTTGTCAGTTGAGAGCCCTGAGCCTGCATAACACGTGGGCTGGTATAGTTTTCTGACGCAATCAGTTCAATGTGCTCTTCCTGACGCACCACTTCCTGCTCCATTGCTTGCCACAGTTCTGCATCATAATCGGCAATGTTCATTTCACGCTTTAACATCCGGCATCTCCTGACTCAGCTAACGTAAATATACTGGAAAAAATCACCCACTCGGGCACTGGCCTATAGTGTAAACCGTTTATCCCTAATGAAGATAGGTCTTGACAGAGGTTTTTACGCAAACGATTAGCTCCAGACAGCACAAGGCCTGTAAGGATTTAAGATAAACAATGCAAAGCAGAGTTTTCTTCATTTTCAACCTGTTCTTTCTTCATGTTGATAACGCTAGCATCAAAAAACGCAGGCGCATTTTTCAACGCTGTATAACAAACGTTGTGTAGCAGGAGCCCGAAACATGAGGATTAAAACAACCCCTACCACTAACGGGGTAATTTACAGCGATCGGCAACATCTATAAGATGCATTTAAAATACAACTTATAAGCACCTAATACGTAAGGAGCCACCATGCTGGATCACCAAACTATCGCAACGATTAAATCCACTATCCCGTTATTATCTGAGACAGGTCCAAAGCTGACTGCGCATTTTTATGAACGCATGTTTACTCATAACCCAGAATTGAAAGATATTTTCAATATGAGCAATCAGCGCAACGGCGATCAGCGTGAAGCGTTATTCAATGCGATTTGCGCTTATGCGGCCAATATCGACAACCTCTCAGCATTACTGCCCGCTGTAGAGCGTATCGCACAAAAGCATGCCAGTTTTAATATTCACCCGGACCAATATCAGATTGTCGGCGGGCATTTACTGGCAACGCTGGATGAGCTCTTTAACCCCGGTCAGGACGTTTTGGATGCCTGGGGTAAAGCCTATGGCGTACTGGCAAATGTTTTTATCCAACGAGAAAGCGATATCTACAAGGATGCCGAAACCAAAATCGGTGGCTGGTCTGGCGTACGGCCTTTCCGCATTATTGCTAAACAGCCACAAAGCACCGTCATCACCAGCTTCATGCTGGCTCCAACTGATGAACAACCCATAGCAGATTTCCAGCCGGGACAATATCTGGCGGTCTATATCAGGCATGACGGCTTTGAGAATCAAGAGATCAGACAATATTCCCTGACCCACGAACCCAACGGAAAATATTATCGTATCGCGGTAAAACGTGAAGAAAGAGGTGCAGTATCGAGTTACCTTCATAACGTTGCACGCGAAGGCGATGTTATCCATCTGGCCGCACCACACGGCGATTTCTTCCTCGACCAACCGACCTCGACGCCTATTGCGTTAATCTCTGCTGGTGTCGGCCAAACACCAATGTTAAGCATGTTGCATTTCCTGAAGCAACGACAACATCAGGCCAATGTCCTGTGGCTACACGCCGCAGAAAATGGCACGACGCATGCTTTTGCCAATGAAATCGCTCAAATTGGCGCAGAGTTACCGATGTTTCAGCAGCAAATTTGGTACCGGGAACCACAACCTGAAGATCGTGCCAATAAGGATTTTCACTCTCAGGGTCTGATGCAACTCAATGTGCTTTCTGATGAGTTAACCATTCCTAATATGCACTATTACCTATGCGGCCCCGTCTTATTCATGCAGTTTGCCGCCCAACAATTGCTGGAGATGGGGATTTCACCCGATCGCCTGCATTACGAATGTTTTGGTCCACACAAAGTCGTCTAACCCTCATTGGTGACGGATCAAACTCCCCGGGCCGCTTTTGCGGCCTTTTTTATTGACAACACATGCCGATAAGCTGGATAAGGAGATGCGACACCTTAACGATATCGATCACAATTTGCTAAGTTCGCCGACCTACTGCATCGATAAAAAGATCTTGGTCACACAATGAATAACGCTCATTAAAATAATATTTCATTTTTCATGAATGGTCATTTCACACACTTCCACTACAGATTAGGTAAAAATAAAAAAACAGCATTTTCCAATCCATTGAATTATAAAATTACGCTCTGTCTCACGACATGCAAATTCCGATCAATACGCTCTTTGACTCATGCAACAAGGAATATGTCCAACCATGCCAAAATGTTTTTCCAAGAGTGTGGCCTGCGCCATTCTGTTTTCTGTTCCCTCAATGATGGCGTATGCCGTGACATCCAATACTGCGCACCATACAAAACAACAAAGCATTATTGAGATAATGACTGGCACTAAACTGGCCGAACACACAACGCTGACAGGCCAGCTAACCCACAGGGAAATACATCTTCCTGCCACCATTATTATCAAAGATCAGCAAGGTCAACGCAGGCAGGCTCAAACGGATGAACAAGGTAAATATCATATTGATGTTGCAGAATTGACCACACCGTTGCGTCTCTCGGCGATTGAATCCGGCGGTAATAATTGCCTGATCAATAATATTCCCAGGGCTATCTGCCTGACGGCACTGGCACCTACGTTACAATCGGGCAAAGATAATATCGTTAATATCAATCCGCTCACTGACCGTATCGTTTCTGACGTCGCCGTAGCAGCAGGCTATATCGGGCCGCAACAATTAGCGGACGATGCTACCTCGCCAAAGCTTGATATCCATGCGTGGAAAAAGGCTAATGCTGCTTTTCATGCGGGTTTTAACGCCGCATTAAGACAAGTGGGGGTTTCAGCCCCAACACATTTCGATCCGCTGACATACCCAGATTCGCAGCAGGAAGCTGTCACAAATATTGTTAACGTTATTAACCATAATCGAAACTACTACAATGATACCGGTTACTCGGGGCACACCGTGCTAACCGACAGTAATTTTCGACCTATTGTCGGCCTGAATAACCAAGGGGACTATGAACCACTGGATTACCATTACGCTCGCCAACACCTGGATGAGATCAAAAAAGCAAACGTCCGTATTTTTCTGGTTGGCGACTCCACTGCCGCAACCTATGAAAAAGCACGCTTTCCTCGCATGGGATGGGGGCAGGTTTTTGAGCAACAGTTTACAAAAGAAAGCGGCATAAAAGTGGTCAATGGCGCTCGCGCCGGTCGAAGTTCACGTGATTACTTTTACGAGGGGTGGTTCCGTCAGATGCAACCACTAATGAGAGAGGGAGATTACCTGTTCATTCAAATGGGTCATAACGACCAAAACTGCAACAACGCCAGACCCGTTCGAGGCGTTGCCGATGTAGCCAACCTATGTACATATCCTAACGATACCTCGGGTAAACGTCAGGCCCCTCAAGGCAAGGCTGATATGTCATTTCAAACAACGTTGGAACGTTATATCAGTTTTGCCCGTCTGCATAAAATGACGCCTGTGTTACTGACCCCCACTACGCGTGTCCGCACTGCCGAAGGGAAAGAAGGGACGCCGACCGTGCACCGCCACTTTACCCAACAGAATCAGGAAGGCGGGTATGCCTTTGTCGGTGATTACAGCCAGACGATCAAAGACACCGCCAAAGTGAACAAAACGATCCTACTGGATATTGAGCCTGCGACCATTGCGCTCGCTAATCAGGGAAATAGTCACCACTGGAAACAATACTGGCTGGCCGTTGATCCGGCAAAATACCCCTTCTACCGTAATCAGGCAGGAAGCCTGACCAACCCGGATACCACACATTTCCAGAAGAAAGGCGCTATCGCCGTCTCGGAAATTGTCGCCGAGGCCATAAAGCAGACGCCAGAATTAAAAACATTAACGGATAAAATAGTGAAGACGGGTCATCGCTCATAATGACATGTGGAAGCCAACCTCATCGGGTTGGCTTCCACAAGAAAACCGATGATCAATGCTGCTCAGTGATTAAATCGCTTCTTCGTCTTCTTCGCCAGTACGGATACGCACGACACGCGCGACATCAAAAACAAAGATTTTCCCATCACCAATTTTTCCGGTCTGCGCCGTCTGCATGATGGTTTCCACACAAGTATCAACAATATCGTCCGAAACAACGATTTCGATTTTTACTTTAGGTAAAAAATCGACCATGTATTCAGCACCACGGTACAGTTCTGTATGCCCCTTCTGGCGACCAAAACCCTTAACTTCCGTTACCGTCATCCCGGTGATACCCACTTCAGCTAACGCCTCACGAACATCGTCCAGTTTGAACGGCTTAATAATCGCATCAATTTTTTTCATTGAAGAACCTTAGTATTACCTATGTTGCGGCCGAAGCCGGGCATCAGTAAACAATAAGATTGCCAGCATCCAAGCCCACAATCTATCGACATTATTCTTTAAAATCGTTGGCGTCCAACCCATGGCGACCCAACAGTTTATAAAACTCGGTTCGGTTACGCCCCGCCATGCGAGCAGCTTGCGTCACATTGCCTTTGGCTATCTGCAACAATTTACGCAAATAGTTCAGCTCAAACTGATGGCGAGCTTCAACGAATGTCGGCAATGCTGTGCTTTCCCCTTCCAGAGCCTGTTCCACCAGCGCTTCACTAATGACAGGCGCGCTGGTCAAAGCCACGCACTGCTCAATGACGTTAACCAATTGCCGCACATTACCCGGCCAACTCGCCGTCATCAACCGTTTCATCGCATCGGTTGAGAAGGTGCGCACAAACGGTTTATGCCGGGCCGCCGACTCACGCAGTAAATGGTTAGCCAACAGAGGGATGTCTTCCGACCGTTCATTCAACGTCGGCAGTTTCATATTGACCACATTCAGGCGGTAATACAGATCTTCACGAAACTCGCCTTTTTCCATCGCTTTTGGCAAATCGCGGTGAGTCGCGGAAATAATCCTGACATCTATCTCTAAATCTCGGTTGCTGCCCAGCGGACGAACTTTGCGCTCTTGTAAAACACGCAACAATTTTACCTGTAACGATAGCGGCATATCCCCGATTTCATCCAGGAATAACGTCCCGCCTTCTGCCGCCTGAAATAGCCCCTCACGGCTGCTGACGGCACCGGTAAAAGCGCCTTTTGCATGACCAAACAGCTCTGATTCCAACAGAGGTTCAGGCAATGCGCCGCAGTTAATCGCGATAAACGCTTTCTTAGCTCGTGGGCTGGCCGCGTGAATAGCTTGTGCCAGCACTTCTTTTCCTGTTCCGCTCTGGCCATTGATTAATACGCTAACGTCCGACTGCGCCACCATTTTGACCTGATCCAACAGACGTAACATCAACGGACTGCGTGTAACTATGCTCTCACGCCAGTGTTCATCCCCTACAGGGGCAGACAGAGCCAATGCTTCATCAATGGCCTTATACAGCGCATCACGATCGACAGGCTTGGTGAGAAAGCTGAAAACACCTTGCTGAGTTGCCGCCACCGCATCAGGAATCGAGCCGTGGGCCGTCAGGATAATCACCGGCATGCCGGGTTGATGACGCTGAATTTCCGAAAACAGCGCCATACCATCCATTTCATCCATACGCAGATCGCTGATAACCAGATCAATCTGATCTCTGCTTAATAATTTCAGCGCATCCTGACCGCTTTCCGCCGTCGTGACGCTAAAACCCTCACTCGTCAGGCGCATTCCCAACAACTTTAATAAACTGGGATCGTCATCCACCAGAAGTAAGTTTGCCGATTTACGCGCAGTCATTGATTTTTGAGATCCTTGTTTGTCGCCGTTTTACTTGTACCTGACGTCATAGGCGGAGTGTAGGTGTCTTCTGCTTTGATCGCATCTGACGCCGCTTTTGGTGACTCACTGATACGGGTGCTCTCACGGCTTCCTCCCGTATTCGCACGATGTTCGGTATCGTTCTCTGGCAACTCACCCGATAGTTGTTTACGGGAGGATAGCTGGCGTTCGATATCCGTCAGATTTTCCAGTTTCCGAGTCGTGGTTTCGAGTTGATATTGCAGGTGATTTTGTTGAATACGCAGCGTATCGAGCTGCTTATCGCTCGCATCTTGCAAACGTTTATAGCGTAAACGTTCATCAGATAACGCTAAAAACAGCGTCTGTCGATCGCGCCAGGTTTGTACCAATGGTCTCAGCGCCGCCGGAAAAGCCAACCGGTATCGTTTGAGCTGCTCCAACACCTGGTGCCGCTCAGCTTGGGTAATACCTGCGTTATCTAACAGGATTCCCTGCTTAAAAGCATTCTCCCAACTCTCGTCCTCCAGACGTAACGCTTCTTCACGCGCCTGAAATTGAGTTAAACGCCCAGCACAATCCATCGCACGCAACCAATAGAGCGCATTATTCATCGCGTCACGATCGTCCACCTGCCACAGGTGCTCACATTGCGCGATACGATAATCGGTAACCTGTTCTTTTGGCGTAGGGTTTTCTGTATCCGGCGATAAGATGCTGTTGTTCACCGGATGATGACAAGCAGACAATAACAAAGGGGATAATATCACCACAGCCTTAAGCACTCGGCGCAAAGAGGCATGAGATAGCGTGCGCTGTGGGCAAGAATGGGCAAGCCAAGCATTCATTATTTATTCATTCTCAGAGGTTAAAGGCAGTTCAATACGAAAACAAACATCAGCATAATCAACCGTTATCAGGAACATCTCACCTCGCATGCGGCGAATACAATCCCGGGCGATGCTCAACCCCAGACCGCTGCCTTTTACCGCGCCTTTACGCTGATGGCTCCCTTGATAAAAAGGCTCAAAAATCATACTGCGTTCCGCATCAGGAATGGGCGTCCCATTATTTGCTACATCAATTTGTACCCGATTGCCAATCTGACGGCTATAGATCCAAATGTTACCGGATTCCTTACCGTAGTGCACCGCATTGGAATAGAGATTATCAATGACGCGCATCAGGAGCGTGGTCTCTGCCCAGCACGATTTAACATCCAGTTCGATATCGGTATGCAGCATCTTTGTCCGGGCCGGTAAGCTGTGGGATGACACCACAATATCGACAATTTCCTCAATCTCGACTCGTTCCATCTCAGTCGGCGTATCGGCCAGCTTACGATTATAGTCCAACAGTTGATCGATTAACTGGAGTAAGTGTCGGCTGCTGCTATCCAGAATATCCACAACCTCTTTTTGATCGGCGGTCAATGGCCCTACGACTTCATCAGCTAATAATTCCGTCCCTTCGCGTAAACTTGCCAGCGGTGTTTTTAGCTCATGAGAGATGTGCCGCAAAAATTCATGCCGTTGAGATTCCAGCCAGGACAGTCGCTCGCTTAACCAGATAATACGTTGTGCCAGAGAACGAATCTCACGGGGGCCTTTAAAAGTGCTGGTATTACCCAGTGAACGCCCCTCGCCTAATCGATTGATCATACGTTCGACACCGTTGACCGGCCCGATGATCATCCGAGTAAACAAAGCCACCAGCAATACGCTGACGAGAAAAAGTAACAACGCCTGCCAGCCAAAAAACTGGCCGCGCTCGGCAATAGCCTGCTGTAACTGTTGTCCACGTGAAAAGACAACATCGCGCGTCATTTGTACCATTTGCTCATTTGCGCGGGAAAAATTCTCCAACAGACTGGCTGCGTCGCGATCGGGGCCGCTCTGATGACAACGTAATTCTGCAAGCTGAGTTAAATACTGACGCAACGTTTGATAGTAACGTTGATCGGGCAAAATAGGCGCATGCGCATCAAGCATTTGAGAATACTGTTTACGTTGATTTTGATACAACGTGGAGAGAGTCTGATCGTCCAGAACGCAATACTGGCGGTAGCTACGCTCCATTGCTAATGCCACACTGGTCATCGCCTCACTGCGACGAGCATCGGTTAATGTGGTTCTATTAATATCAGCCGCTTGTTCGCTCAGCGTATTCAAGCTTTGATAAGCCTGATAAGCCAATACCAATAAAGGCAGCAATACCAGCAAGAAAGCCATGATTACCAGTTGCCGCAGAGAACGCGGAAACAAACGCCATCGTTTCAAAGAAATCATCCTGTTACCTATCAACCCGCACTGATGCTAACCGAATTTAATCAAAACGTCAGGCGCGTTTTTGATCGTCGAAAACAACCAAAAAGAAAGCACCAGGGAACAAACCGCTAATTTATCGACAAGAAAGGAGAGTAAAACGAATTAATGATGACGTTACGTGGTCAACATACACTTGCTGACCACGTAACTGAATAGGCGGTGCCTCACTCAACGTGTCGCCCGATGCTTGATAACGTTGCTTTCACAAACGGTTATCGGTCTGGTGGACGATAGGCACCCTTTCTTTTGGCGTCATTCAGGGTGTTATGAGCAAAAATACCTGCTAACCAGCAGCGCAATCATAACCAGTCGAATGAGCAACGCTGCATATTATGCACACACTATGCCAACATTCAAATAAAAACATAACCAATTAATTTATAATCATTTATTATTTTCAGCTTACCGTTGAATCAGTTTATTTGCGATCCATATCAACAAAACCAATGTTTCATGTCGTCAAAAACAGACAGCTTTACTGAAATATCACTCTGACTATATAAATCATCATGTTAAATGTCTCCATATGGAGACATCGAAAACCAACATTGTCGTAAAAACACGACATCAAGAAAAAAGGAGCCGAAGCTCCTTTCCTTTGATGACGATAATTAACGCACTATCATCCCAGTTGCCTACGCGCATTGCGGAACATACGCATCCACGGGCTATCTTCGCCCCATTCTTCCGGATGCCAGGAATGACTGACCGTACGGAATACACGTTCAGGGTGAGGCATCATGACGGTAGCACGGCCATTGGTACTGGTTACCGCCGTAATCCCATTCGGCGAACCATTCGGGTTGGCCGGATAGTTCTCAGTCATCTGGCCGTAGTTATTCACGTAGCGTAAAGCCGTCAGGTGATGCTGTTCCAACGCACTCAGATGGGCATCATCACGTACTTCAACCCGTCCTTCGCCGTGAGAAACCACGATAGGCATTCGTGAGCCAGCCATATCATTCATAAATAAAGATGGGCTTTTCACTACTTCAACCAGACTGAAACGTGCTTCAAAACGATCGGATTTATTGCGAACAAAGCGCGGCCATAAATCAGCTCCGGGGATGAGCTCACGCAGATTTGACATCATCTGGCAGCCGTTACATACCCCTAGCGCCAACGTTTGTGGCCGTTGGAAAAATTCCGCAAACTCATCACGAACACGGGAATTAAACAGAATCGATTTCGCCCAGCCTTCCCCCGCGCCTAAAACATCACCGTAAGAGAATCCGCCACAGGCGACCAACGCCTGGAAGTCTTGCAGATCACGACGTCCCGCCAGCAGATCGCTCATATGAATATCGATCGCGTCAAAACCAGCACGATGGAATGCTGCCGCCATTTCGATATGAGAATTGACGCCTTGCTCACGCAACACCGCGACTTTAGGCCGAATCTGCTTAGCAATATAAGGTGCGGCAATATCTTCCTGCGGTTCAAAGGTCAACACCACGTTCAAACCGGGATCGTTGTCATCTTGCTTGGCGGTATGTTCCTGATCGGCACACTGTGGATTATCACGCAGTCGCTGCATCTGCCACGTTGTTTCTGCCCACCAGTTGCGCAGAGTGATACGGTTTTCGTGATACACCACCGCATCGCCACGATGAATAATAAAGCGTGAACCGTCTTCTGCCTGACCCAAATGGTGAACACATTCAGCCAGACCGTGTAATGCTAATACGCTTTCAACCTCTGCACGACGTGATGCCGCAATCTGAATCACCGCCCCCAGTTCTTCATTAAACAGCGTTGCCAGTACATCATCACCTTGCGAGGCAATATCAATATTCACACCGCAATGACCGGCAAAGGCCATCTCAGCCAGTGTAACCAATAAACCACCATCGGAACGATCGTGGTACGCCAACAACGCCTTATCAGCCACCAACTGCTGCATGGCATTAAAGAACCCGGCGAGCTGCGTCGCATTATGCACATCCGCCGTGTCGCTCCCCAACTGACGGTAAACCTGCGCCAGCGCGGTTGCCCCCAATGCTTTACGCCCAGCCCCCAGATCAATGAGCAACAGCACATTATCCTGATCGGTACGTAACTGTGGCGTCACCGTATGACGGACATCCTCTACACGGGCAAAAGCGGAAATCACCAACGACATCGGCGATGTCATGGTGCGTTCTTCCTCGCCTTCCTGCCAGCGCGTTTTCATTGACATAGAGTCTTTGCCTACGGGAATCGTCAGGCCCAGTGTCGGGCACAGCTCTTCCCCGATGGCCTTCACTGCTTCATACAGCCCCGCATCTTCCCCCGGATGTCCTGCTGCCGCCATCCAGTTTGCCGAAAGTTTGACTCGGTTCAGGGAACCAATATGGGTAGCCGCGATATTGGTTAGCGCTTCGCCCACGGCCAGACGGGCAGACGCGGCAAAGTTGCGCAGCGCGACAGGCGCTCGCTCACCAATCGACATGGCTTCGCCGTAGTAGCTATCCAAACTGGCGGTGGTCACCGCACAATCCGCCACCGGAACCTGCCACGGCCCAACCATTTGATCTCGCGCCACCATGCCGGTAACAGAACGATCGCCAATCGTAATCAGAAACGTTTTTTCCGCCACGACCGGTAAATGCAGCACACGTTCCACGGCTTCAGCCAGATAAATACCATCACGCTGTAAAGGTGCCCCTTCTACCCGCTTACGTTCAACATCACGCAGCATTTTTGGCGTTTTCCCTAACAGCACATCCAACGGCAAATCAATCGGTTGATTATTGAAATGACGATCGTTAAGCGTCAGGTGCAATTCTTCGGTGGCCTCACCGATTACCGCATAGGGTGCGCGTTCACGGCGGCAAATCTCATCGAATTGGGTCAGTTGCTCGGGTGCCACCGCTAACACATAGCGCTCTTGTGATTCATTACACCAAACTTCCAACGGGCTCATGCCCGGTTCGTCGTTGAGAATATCACGCAGCTCGAAACGCCCACCACGACCACCGTCACTCACCAGCTCAGGCATCGCGTTAGATAACCCACCCGCCCCCACATCGTGAATAAACAGGATTGGATTGGCTTCACCTAACTGCCAGCAGCGATCGATCACTTCCTGACAGCGGCGCTCCATTTCCGGGTTATCACGCTGAACGGAGGCAAAATCCAGATCAGCATCAGATTGACCCGATGCCATTGACGACGCCGCCCCACCGCCCAGACCGATATTCATGGAGGGTCCACCCAAGACAATCAGCTTGGCACCGACGCTAATTTCACCTTTTTTGACATGATCGGCCCGAATATTACCAATGCCGCCTGCCAGCATGATCGGCTTATGATAACCACGCAGTTCCATACCGTTATGGCTATCAACACGTTCTTCATAAGTACGAAAATAGCCGGTTAACGCAGGACGACCAAACTCATTATTGAACGCCGCACCACCCAATGGGCCTTCCGTCATGATATCCAGTGCACTGACAATGCGGTCAGGCTTGCCGAATGATTCCTTTTCCCACGGCTGAATAAATCCGGGAATGCGCAAGTTGGAAACCGAAAAACCCACCAATCCGGCTTTAGGTTTAGAACCACGTCCCGTTGCACCTTCATCACGGATCTCACCGCCCGATCCTGTCGCCGCACCCGGCCATGGAGAAATTGCAGTAGGATGGTTATGCGTTTCAACTTTCATCAGGATATGCGCCTCTTCCTGATGATAATCGTATTTTCCGTGAGTATCGGTATAGAAACGCCCGACGGCAGACCCTTCCATCACCGCCGCATTATCTTTATAAGCCGACAGCACGAAGTCAGGCGTATGCTCAAAGGTGTTTTTGATCATCTTGAACAGTGATTTAGGTTGTTCAACACCATCAATTACCCAGTCTGCGTTAAAAATTTTGTGGCGACAGTGCTCAGAATTAGCCTGCGCGAACATATAAAGTTCAATATCCGTCGGGTTGCGGCCCAGCTTACTGAACGCATCCAGCAGATAATCAATTTCATCTTCCGCCAGCGCGAGCCCTAGGCGAATATTTGCGTCTTCCAGTGCCTGACGCCCCTGTAGCAAAATTTCAACACGCTTTAACGGCGCAGGCTGGTGATGAGAAAATAACTTTTCAGCCTGTTGCATATCATCAAATACGCTTTCCATCATACGGTCATGCAACAGCGCCCCCAGTTGCTGCCACTGTTCGTCAGTCAACGTTGGCGCATGAATATAGAATGCCAGACCGCGTTCAAGACGCAGTACCTTGTCTAAACCACAGTTGCGTGCAATATCCGTTGCTTTGGAAGACCAGGGGGAAATGGTGCCGGGACGCGGCGTTACCAGCAACAGACGACCTTGCGGCTCATGTTCAGCGAGGGAAGGACCGTACTTCAATAACCGAGTCAGTTTAGCCTGCTCGTCGTCATTCAGCGGTGCGCTAACATCGGCAAAGTGTACGTATTCAGCATAGATATCACTCACCGGCAAAACGTGCTCTTTGCAGCGAACCAGTAATTTATTAATACGAAAAGCCGACAAAGCAGGTGAACCACGCAGTATTTCCATAATCTAAAGTTCTCTCGTCTTCGATGCACTGACTGTGATGCAGCCATTGGGCGCAGCAGGGGGGAAACGCGCGTATTATAGAGAATCCTTCCCCCAGACGAAACCGTTTGCGTAGCTATTATTAAACATCTTATTCAGATAGTGGTTACACATTAACCAAATCAATAAAAGTTGCACACTGGCGGTTTGTTAAGCAAAATGCCCCCACTCTGGGAAATGACGTATAAAAAAGCTGCTGTTACCGACAGACAGGTCCCCCGGTCACCGAGAGATAACTATTTGAAGCCTTTAAAATTAAATTATTTTTTCATCGGGATTATCACGTTACTGCTGGCGCTGGCCTTGTGGCCTTCTATCCCTTGGCGAAGTAGCCAGGATGCGCAGATCCGGCAGATTCTTTCAAGCGGAGAGTTACGTATCAGCACGGTCAACTCGCCGCTGACTTACTATACCAGTAACGGTAACCCCGCAGGTCTGGACTATGAACTGGCAAAACGATTCGCCGATTATCTCGGCGTCAAGCTAGTGGTATCGTCACGTAAAAATCTCGATGACCTGTTTGACGATCTGGATGACAACAATGCCGATTTACTGGCAGCGGGTCTGATATATAACCATGAGCGGCTGGGTCGTTTCCGCGCAGGGCCGACCTATTACTCCGTGTCACAACAACTGGTTTATCGGCTGGGCACCTCTCGCCCACAAAAGCTGGACAAACTCTCAGGACGTTTGGGTGTTACCTCGGGTTCAGCTCACGTCGCAACATTGCGCGATTTGAAGGCCGAAAAATACCCCCAACTTAACTGGGAATCCGCCTCTGATCTGACGACACAAGATCTGTTGAAACACGTTGCAGAAGGCAAATTGGACTATACCATTGCGGATTCTGTCACCATTGGGCTCATGCAGCGTATCCATCCTCAGTTAGCCGTCGCCTTTGATCTGAGCGATGAGGAACCCGTAACCTGGTATATGCGGCGTTCGACTGATGACAGCCTTTCAGCGGCGCTGCTAGATTTTTTCAGTCAAATGGTTGAAGACGGTACGCTCGCACGCCTGGAAGAAAAGTATCTCGGTCACGTAGGGGAATTTGATTACGTCGATACCACGACGTTCCTGAGTGCGATTGATGGCACACTGCCCGACCTTCGCCCCTTATTTGAAAAATACGCCACTGATATCGACTGGAAGTTGCTCGCCGCGATTTCCTATCAGGAATCCCATTGGAATCCATTGGCGACCTCACCAACCGGTGTTCGAGGTCTGATGATGCTGACAAGGAATACGGCGGAAAGCCTCGATGTGACCGATCGCCTCGATCCCGAACAAAGTATCCGAGGCGGCGCACAATATATGTCCCATATGATGCAAAAAATGCCGGATACCATTCCCGAGGATGAAAAAATTTGGTTCGCGCTGGCATCCTACAATATGGGATACGCACATTTATTGGATGCCAGAAAATTAACCGAAAAACAAAAGGGGAATCCCGATAGTTGGGTTGATGTGAAGATGCGATTGCCGATGCTAAGCCAGAAACGCTACTACACACAAACCACTTATGGCTACGCACGAGGACATGAAGCATATAACTATGTCGAGAACATTCGCCGCTATATGGTAAGTCTGGAAGGCTACCTAACGGAGAAAGAAAACAAAGCGAAGCAACAACAGCTATCCGCTCAGGCTTACCCCGTGGTACCGCCGGGTAAAGTGCTGGAGTCAATTCATTAAGGCGTATGAAGGAAAACGACGTTTATCCCGCCGCCTTTTTTTCAGCATCACGACGAGCCTTATGCTGTTCTCGACGCATACGAAAAAAAGCGCTGAGAGCGGCAGAACACGCCTCTGATAATATGCCTGAATCAACCGTAATCTGATGATTCATTCCCGGATGATGCAGAATATCCACCAGCGATCCGGCAGCGCCGGTCTTCTCATCAGTCGCGCCGTAGACCAACCGACCAATACGACTGTGGATCATGGCACCAGCGCACATAATACAGGGCTCAAGCGTCACATAGAGCGTCGTATTCAACAGACGATAGTTTTGCAACACCAGCCCCCCTTGCCGTAAGGCCATAATCTCAGCATGAGCCGTGGGATCGTGATGACCAATCGGACGATTCCACCCTTCACCAATCACGAGATTATCCAAAACCAATACGGCACCGACAGGCACTTCACCTTCATCCTGAGCACGCTGAGCGAGCGTCAGGGCATGGCGCATCCAATATTCATCATCTGATTCCTGACTCACAGTGCCTCTTTATTTTCCCGGTAACATTTTGCGGCGGTATTATAGCGATGGGTTGCGCCAGTACAAATTATACCGGGTTCGTATCATTCCAACTGCTGTAAGCCACCGTCGGATGTCACTCGCCAGCGGTGCTCACAAAAATAGAGTAACGGATTGTCCTGTTTGCTATCGCTGTACCCACTGTAAAGTTTCAGCGGCACACCAAGCTTCTGCTCCATCTGGATCACTTTTTCCCGCCCCAGACAACGTAAAGTCAGCACCCAGCCCCCATAGCGTCGGCTCATTTGGCTTCCCACCAGACGAACCGCTGGCAAGAAAGGCGAATCATGGTAGACCTGTTCAACCAGACGCTGCGGCGATCCCGTGACCAGCCAGACCTGAGCCTGTTCATCGTGTAAATACGTTTTAAGCCGTTCCTGTACCTGCGGAAAAGGCGTCACACGACGTCGAAAATCACGAACAAATTGTTTTTCCAACCGAATCAATTTGGACTCACAACGACCAAAAGTCATCGCCCATAGCAACCAACTAACAGGCCAACGCGCCGCTCGCCCTTGTAACAGCAACCCGATGGCAATAACCGGTAATAATGGGCTAACTAAAACAAGGTTGAGTGGCAGTCGCCGGATCAAAAACCGCAGGAAGCTGCCGAACAGATCCTCCTGGTGCAACGTACCGTCCAAATCAAAGAAAACGACGCGCGAACGTTGCTTATCACTCAAAATATGTCCCCCACATCACCATTAGAAAAAGACGCACCCCGTATGACCAATAGACCTCTCCCATCAGAACGATACCTTACCGACCTATATCCTAAATAATTCGAAGCAAAGGAAGGCAGCCAACACCTGATAACTTGGAGTATGACGAATATATCAGCCGATTAATGCCTCACGCAGATAACCATCATGCTGTCTCAATCGTTCCTGAGCATGTTCCGCGTCCAGCCCACTCAAAATCATTAAAATCGCCGGCTTCACTTCATTTTTCGTTTGTTGTAATGCCAGCCGGGCAACATCCGGTTGTGCCCCGGTAGCTTCAATAACAATGCTGCAAGCGCGATCCAACAATTTGACGTTAGTCGCCCTGACATCCACCATCAGATTCTGATACACCTTGCCCAACTTCACCATCACGCCAGTAGAAATCATATTCAGCACCAGCTTTTGCGCCGTTCCCGATTTCAACCGGGTCGATCCCGTTAATGCTTCCGGGCCGACAACCGGTGAGATAGCAACCTGCGCTTCCTGCGCGATAGGCGAGTGAGGATTACAGGATATCGCTGCCGTTCGACAACCAAGACGGTGAGCATAGCGTAGCGCACCAATAACATAGGGCGTTCGGCCTGAAGCCGCCAACCCCACCACCATATCATCAGATGTCAGGTTTAAGGCCACCAGATCCGCTTCACCCAGTTGCGGATCATCCTCTGCACCTTCAACCGCTTTAAGTAACGCCCCCGGCCCACCGGCGATCAGACCAATCACAAGCCCATGCGGTACACCAAATGTCGGCGGACACTCAGATGCATCCAATACGCCAAGACGCCCGCTCGTCCCAGCCCCCAGATAGATCAATCGACCGCCAGACTTCAATGCCTCCGTCGCCAGATCGACGGCATCAGCAATTTCCGGCAACACCCGTCGAATCGCCTCCGGCACCTTTTGATCTTCCTGATTAAAGACTTTCATCATGTCCAGTGTAGACAACGTATCTAAATCCATGGTGGCAGGGTTACGTGTTTCCGATACTAATGTGCCTAAATTCATCTTGTTACCTCATTCTTCTGGCCCGCGCCGATCCGGGATTATCTGGCTGTCATAGTAATCGCTTTTTGCCACTATAAAAGTACGATATTCTGCAACGGCCTGTACCACTTAATTTATTCAGCCAGTAGGCAAACAGAGAAACGTTAGTGCGATATCGCGGGTTTAAAACATCCCATTACAACCTGTTTTTTATTTGCTGTCTGTTGTTTCTGCTGGCGGGTTCCCTACGTGCCGACTGGGACTTTGTTAACATCCTTAAACGGACCGAACAACTTTATGGTCCGGCGGCTCCAGAGGCTCGCCGTCGCATTGAGGAATGGCAGTCATTATTGGTTTCTCAGCGTCAAACGGAAGAAAAAAAACAGCTAGATACCGTAAACCGTTTTTTTAACGATCGTCTGCAATTCCGGGATGATATTGTCATCTGGAATCAGGAAGATTATTGGGCCAGCCCGATCGAAGCGCTACGTAAAGGCGCGGCTGATTGTGAAGACTACGCTATCGCTAAATACTTCACGCTTCGCCATTTAGGCGTATCGAGTGAAAAATTACGTATTACTTACGTTAAAGCGTTACGCTTAAATAAAGCCCACATGGTGCTGACCTATTATCCAACACCAACATCTATTCCGCTGGTTCTGGATAACCTGACAGATAAGATTCAACCTGCGACCCAACGCAATGATTTGCTGCCGGTTTATTCTTTTAACGGCGAAGGATTATGGTTACCCGGTGCAAACGGCAATAAACGAGTGGGTGACAGTAAACGACTTTCACGCTGGCAGGATCTATTAACCAAAATGCGTGCTGAAGGATTTTCAATTGAGGATTAGGCTATGTCTTTATATAAACAATTATTGATAGCCATCTGCCTGTTCGTGCTGATTATTTTCAGCGGGAGTTTTTTTGTCAGTCTGGAAAACTCGCGTGAACAATATAATAACCAGCTTCACTCACACGCACAGGATGCGGCAACGGCGCTTGGCCTGTCCTTGACGCCGAATATTGACGACCCGGCGATGGTCGAACTCATGGTCAGTTCAATTTTTGACAGCGGTTATTTCTCCAGCATTCGTATCCAGGATTTAAAAACCAACAACATCACGCTGGAACGCACCGCCTCACCGGAAGTCCCTAATGTGCCAGCCTGGTTTGTTCGTCTGGTGAATCTTCAGCCGGGTGCTGGCGAAGCCATCATCATGCGTGGATGGGAACAGGCCGCCAAGGTTGAGGTTATCAGCCATCCTATGTTCTCCATTACCCGGCTGTGGAAGAGTAGCTTAGCGACATTACTCTGGTTGCTCGGCTGTGCAACGTTGGGCGTACTCATTAGTGCTTTACTGCTGCGTCGTCAATTACGACCACTGGATTACATTGTTGAGCAATCGCTGGCAATTACGCGCCGGGAATTTCTCAGCCAGCCTGATTTACCGAACACCCCTGAATTCCGCCGTGTCGCACAAGCAATGAATCTGATGGTCAGCAAGCTCAAAACCTTATTTGGCGAGGAAGCGGAACGAAGCGAACGCTTACGTCAGGAGGCCTATCAGGACCCGCTGACTGGGCTGGCAAATCGTCGCTCATTCGACATGCAGCTCAATAATAAACTCGCAGATGAAGAAACTGCGCCGGGTTTCCTGCTTTTACTTCGTGTACAAGATCTTTCCGGGATGAACCAACGTCTGGGTGGCCAACGAACAGATGCCTTGTTGACCTCAATTAGCGATATGATGCGTAAAACCCAAAAACAGCATACGAAAGCCGAAAGTATTCTCGCCCGCATTCGCGGAGGTGAATTTGCCATGCTGTGTCCTGGTTTGGTGGATAAAGAGGCTTATGCCCTCATCGATGAACTGACACGCAGCATCGAAACGCTACATTTAACGGGCGAAACGGACGTATCGCCCGTCGCCAAATTCGGTATGGTTCCCTTCCGTCCGGGTGATTCCGCCCAGTCATTATTAGTCCAGGGCGATCAGGCACTCACTAAGGCCGAAAGCCATTCCGATACCACAATCATTTCTCATGAATCACCCGTTAATGGCTCTCAGGTTGAGAGCGATCGACACAGGTGGTTTAACCGGTTGGATCACATATTGGAACAAGGGCATCTGCAACTGTTCCTACAGCCCGTTGTGGACTGTCTTGAGCCTGAGCGAGTTCTGCACCACAAAGTGTTGGCAAGGATCGAAGATGAACAGGGGAACAGCATTGCTGCTGGACGTTTCCTGCCCTGGATTCAACGCTTTGACTGGAGCACTCGGTTAGATCAAGCCATGATGAAGCAGGTGCTGGATTATTTACGTCTCCACCCCGGTAACCTTGCTTTCAGTTTATCCGGTAGCACGGTGCTTGATCTGAAACTCGTCGCGCGATTGCTAGCACCACTCAAACAGCAACCTGCATTAGCAAAACGTCTAATTTTAGAACTGGACGAAAACCAGTTACCGGACACCGCGCAAATAGAGGCATTAATCAAGCTACTCAATGAACATGGTTGTACGTTGGGGCTTCAGCATTTTGGCGGTCGATTCAGTATGATTGGCAATCTATCCCAATGGGGATTGGCCTACCTGAAAGTTGATGGCAGCTATATTCGCAATATCGATCAGGAAGAAGATAAAAAAATGTTTATCGAAGCTCTGTATCGCGCGACCAACAGTATCGCACTACCGCTTATCGCTGAACGTGTTGAAACAACGGGTGAGTTTGCCGTTCTTCAGGAAATGGGATTATATGGCGCAATGGGCCGCTTATTGGGCGAACCCGCTCCTGCAGTTCAATAGGATAAAGCGCGGCCTGTTATTGGCAGGCCGTTTCACCGCGATTTGTGCCACATCAAAACATCTTATCTTCATCGTCACCAATGAGTTTGTTTAAACTGCCATTCAATGCTTCACGTGCTTGCGCACGACCAATCAGTTTGAGTTGTGCTGCTTGCGGAAAATCGGTGATATTAATTAAGCCTTTCTGCATTAACACCTGGATTAAATCCTCAAGCACACGAACCATCTCCAGATCGCTTTGACGCAGCTGTTGTAAACTTTTTTGCCATGCGATGACTTCAGGAGCATCTCGAGACAACTCCTCAGTCATCTCAGGAAAAGGCGCGTCCTCGGCCCGAATTAAATGGCCATCACTATTGCGCTGGATGTAAAGCATCGCTGAAACCTCCTAAAAAATCGCCGGACGCCAAAAAACGTCAGGAACGTCTTTTAACACCGCTTGCAGTGGCCAGTAAGGCGGCGGGCAGGACGCTCGCCATAATTTTTAACGTCACTTGCGACGGCTTGTAAAGTAACGAGCAAGGGCGCCCCGTCATAAAAAACTGGCGCCAGATCGCGATCAATCACCTATCTGGACGCCAGTCAAACAGAGGCACGTTACGAATGGGTCTCCGGTTTGGCAATCAGATTATCCATCACGTTACCAGAATACCCTTCTAACGTAATCGACACGTCAACGGTGCCGCCTTTCACTGCGTGATCCCCGGTAAACTCACCTTTCGTACTGACTTCAATCACTTGAGAACCATTCACCATACTGGTCCGGATATAATGACTAATATCAGCCGTTCCATTCAGTTCATTGAGCAAACCACTCAGGTCAAGCTTATCACCCTCTTTCGGGTTAAAATCTTTGACAATGTCGTGTCCGAAATCACCTTCTTGCCACTTGAAGATATCCGCACCTTTACCCCCTATCAGCACATCATTTCCTTTGCCGCCGATCAGGATATCGTCACCGTCCCCGCCGATTAACGTGTCGTTGCCATCACCGCCATAAAGCTTATCGTTTCCTGCTCCGCCGTTCAGGGTATCATTACCGCCTTGTCCATAAAGGATGTCATTCCCCGCACCACCATTCAGGATATCATTGCCACCATTCGCTGATGAGATATCAAACTTGTCGCTATGCTCGGTGATGTACTCATGTACCTGCTTCGCCGTCACTGAAGAGGCATCCAGCTTCAATTGTCCCGCTACGTAAGATTGCAGCGCGGTATAACCGTTACCGTTAATCCCCCCCAATGTCACCACGTCGCCGAACAGAATGTCATCCCCGGCACCGCCATCGACGTTATCATTACCGGCTGGCAACAAGGTATTTTTGCCCAGAATAGCTTCATTCAGGTTGTCAGGGTTGATATTAGACTGAACCTGGCCATCACTATCGTAATTTTTCAGATCGTTGGCATTAAGCGCACCACCAAGACCGATAGCTTCCACGGTGGATAAACCTTTGAGTAAGGCAAACGCCTGACCCGCATTGGAGTGGCTGGCATTTGCGTTAGTGGAACCACTTACCCACGACCAACCATTCCAGTAGTTATCATTATTACCACGCCCGTCAAGAGTAGAAATCTCATAGGTGCCATCGCCTTGAGGCATAAGACGCGAACTGCTCCCCGTAATTTCGGATGACGACCACCGGGTTCCGCTACCACTGGAGGTTTCGGTCCATTTATAAACCCGACCATTTGCATCGACGACAATACGGTCACTCCCGCCAAGGCTAACTTTGACGATATCCCCCGGACGATAGTTATTGACGTTTAGCAATGCATCCAACGCCACATCGCTAGCCTGTCGATAATCGATAACAACAGGATTGGTATTCTCGCCACTTTGATAGTACGTCGGCTGACCATCCGTAATGAAGTACGTCAGATTCTTACCCGGGTTGCTCGTTACCGTCTGGCTCTGGAACCAGTTGGCCGTCGTTTTGAACACGTCCTCATAGTTAGTACCGCCGCCGCTGCTCAACGAATTAAGAACACCGGTTAACTTATTCAGGGCATTCGTATCCGACAAATCAACCGAGATCGATTTTCCTACCTGGGTATCGAAATCAGCCAGGAATACGTTAACTTTTCCTGAATGATCGCCGTTAGCACTTGCAATTAACGAGTTAAATACCTTAGTAAGCGATGTGACCGTTTTACTGATATCGGACTCCGACATACTGCCCGACGAATCGACCATAAAGGCAATGTTGTAGTTTGTTCCAGAGACGATTTGCAGACCGGTAACATCAGCAATAATGACATCATTACCGTGAGTTCCAGTAATGTCATCGTTGCCAGTAGAGCCAACCGCCACACCAAACTGTTCAACAACCTGCGAGGATGTCCCCTTCGCATGATCGCCATTACTGGTTTCAGTCGAGGTGGCATCCGCCACCACGGTAAATTTACCTGCATCGACCGGGACATTAATCGTGAGCTTACTGGATAAGGTTTGATCACCATGAGCGTTAGGGATCTTATAGATCCCATCATCACCAATGGTCGCGATCACCTTACCACCACTCAGTATCTGCGTGCCTTTTGGCAACCCTGACAGGGTAATATCAGATAACGCTTCGCTGCCGTCGGTATCCGTCAGCGTAGCCGATACATCAATGGTATGTTCCTGATAGCCAGGGTTTCCGGGTACGGTTTCAATGATAGTGCGGCTATCATTCCCTACCGTCTTGGTTCCATCGCCGTAGATGATACCTTCAAGTTTATTGCCACTATTAATCAGCCCCTTGCCATTATAAGAAACGGATACAGTGTCATACCCGTTGACCTTATCGTGATAATTTTCTGCAACATCCTTATAACCGTCAGCTTTTGTTCCTTCAATAAAGATATAGTCAGATTTTGTCGCTGAATCGTCGCCTGTTACCGCATTCAAATCGTTCCATCGAGGATTGCTACCATCCGCATTGCTTGTCTGATAGCCGCTCCCCTTATGCACCACATAAATATCGGTATAAGCCTTATCACCACTGGTATTGCCCTGAGTATAATATTTAATCTGAGCGGAGGAATTTGCAGATGAAGGGACCTTATCCCCCTCAGTTAGCCATACACGAACTCCATCACCAATGGCGATGATCTTGCCGTCCTGGACATCAAAGCCACCAGGTTTACCGCTACCGCCATTCACTCTGATGATTTCGGTCGTTGTCGGGGTGGTATTGCCACTGGTGATACTTAGGGTGACGGTTGGCGCATCAGCGACTGGCGTTACGGTAATCGTCCCTTTAGCTGCATCAGAAATCAACCCGGCATTATCCGTCGCTTTATAGGTAAAGTCGGTATTGCCGCTCCAATCTGCATTCGGTTTAAAATAAATCGTCGCGCCATTATTACTCGCGCTGATCGCCGCATTCGGTGCCAATGCCTGCGTTGCCGCTGCATCGCTGTAGAACGCGCCATGTGCCGGTTGCCCGGTAATATGGAAGCTGGTTACGGTTCCATCCTCATCGGTGCCGCTTAAATGCACCGCAATGATTGAATCTTCCGTACCGTTGGCCGCCACCGCATCAGCATCAGGTGCACTTGGCAACGTCACGCTCACACGCCCCGTTGCGCCATCACCATCGGCATCAGTGAGTTTGTACTCGAACGAAATATTTTTGCTATTCGGCAATTCCTGATACTGGAAGAGCTCCCATTTTCCTGTTGATGGGGTCAACTGCACCTGGAAAGCCATTTGGTTGCCATTCCAGCCAATCAGGCTGTTACCATTGTTGGTAACTTCAACCCGAATACCGTCAATGCCCTGACCATTAGTCAGCCCGGTTAGCACCAATGCGTTTTCGCTGGCAGGGCCATCCGCGCCATACTGCGCATCAATGGATCCCGTCGCATAGCCAATCGCTTCTTGAGTATCCGACCCGGTAAACGTAATCGACTTAACGGTAAAGTCACTATTATCCTTGTGTGAAAAAGGCTGCCCATTATCCGTCGCTTTCAGAATGATGGTATCGAAACCGCCATCTTTAACATTAAAACCAGCAGCATAATCACCACTGTTTGCATTCGAAGAGAATGATTGCGTCGAAATCAACTTACCGTCTCGGTAGAACTCAGCGACACCCGTTTCAAGTTCCCCACCAAACATCGCGGAAAACTCAATCTGAGCACCAAAAGCGACCTTACCATCTTGCAGTTTGATGACTAACTCTTCTGATGCACCTTTTCCGTCCGATGTTTTACGATAATCAATTTCGTTGGCAATGTTATGGTAAGGCGACTGACTACTGGAAACGCCCAGACCATTACCACTTTTATTGACATTGGCATCGACTAAATGCAGATCGGTCGTGCTTTCAAAACCTTTTGCGGTCACATTAATGGCGCCATCCGAAGAGCGATAAATGTCTTTCGCACCACCGCTCCCTTTCACAATGCTTCCATCACTCGTGCTACCAAAATTAATCTTCCCGGTGTAAATATCGGGAATATCATTGAGCGTGATCGCTTCCTTATAGGACTGTGCGTCTGGAGAGTCATCCTCAACCGTGACCTTGATGATCGAGTTAACGGTTGAAGACTCGTCAGAAACCTTCACACCAATATCAAAACTCAAGGTATCTTCCTGTCCTTTGACCGGATGATCGATAGGCGCCTTGAGCTCTACGGTGTATTTACCGTTGTTATCGATACTGGCATTGATAACTTCCGTATTCCCGGCTTTACCTACTAAGGTGTGACCATCACCAGACAGCGTCCACTTAACCTCAACACCATCAGAGGTGATCTTGTCGGCAGGTGCCACTAACTTCACCGTCACCGTACTACTGTCCGGATCATGGATTGTCAGTTTGCCAGTTACCACCGTCTTATCCGTGGTATCCGAAGTACCAACATTATCTTTAATACCGCCGGGTAACCCTTCTTCAGATACAACAGCCGTGCCAGCACTAACCGTTGGCGGTGTATTTATATCGACAATGGTCGCGTTACCGCTGTCGGTAATGCCTGCCGGCAGCGGGGTGCCGCTGGCGGTCTGTCCGCTCAGGGTGGCGTTCAGGCTAAAGTTCTCCCGGCCCTCGAACACGCCGTCATCCACGGTCGGCACGCTCACCACCAGTCCGCCGGTGGTGCCCGCCGGTACCGTCAGGCTGTAGCTGCCGTCTGCATGGGCCGTCACTACCACCGGCTGCCCATTCAGGGTGGCCGTCGGGGTGCCAATATCCCCCGCGTCAATCTGTCCGCCCAGGGTAAAGCTCAGCGTGGTAGCGTTGTTCACCGACTGACTCAGCGCTATGTCAAAGCTTGCCGTGCCGCCTTCATTCACCTCGCCCGCATCGCCCACCGTCAGCACCGGCACATCGGCGCCGGGGTTCGGCTGGGTTGGATCGGTGCTGTCCAGATCGACAATGGTCGCGCTGCCGCTGTCGGTAATGCCCGCCGGCAGCGGGGTGCCGCTGGCGGTCTGTCCGCTCAGGGTGGCGTTCAGGCTAAAGTTCTCCCGGCCCTCGAACACGCCGTCGTCCACGGTCGGCACACTCACCACGATGCCACCGGTGGTGCCCGCCGGCACCGTCAGGCTGTAGCTGCCGTCCGCATGCACGGTGACTGGCAGCGGCTGCCCATTCAGGGTCGCCGTCGGGGTACCGATATCCCCCGCATCAATCTGCCCGCCCAGGGTAAAGCTCAGCGTGGTGGCATTGTTCACCGGCTGGCTCAGCGCTATGTCAAAGCTCGCCGTGCCGCCTTCATTCACCTCGCCCGCGTCGCCCACCGTCAGCACCGGCACATCGGCACCGGGGTTCGGCTGGGTCGGATCGGTGCTGTCCAGATCGACAATGGTCGCGCTGCCGCTGTCGGTAATGCCCGCCGGCAGCGGGGTGCCGCTGGCGGTCTGTCCGCTCAGGGTGGCGTTCAGGCTAAAGTTCTCCCGGCCCTCGAACACGCCGTCATCCACGGTCGGCACGCTCACCACCAGTCCGCCGGTGGTGCCCGCCGGTACCGTCAGGCTGTAGCTGCCGTCCGCATGCACAGTGACCTCCACCGGCTGACCATTCAGGGTGGCCGTCGGCGTACCAATATCCCCCGCATCAATCTGCCCGCCCAGGGTAAAGCTCAGCGTGGTGGCGTTATTCACCGGCTGGCTCAGCGCTATGTCAAAGCTCGCCGTGCCGCCTTCATTCACCTCGCCCGCGTCGCCCACCGTCAGCACCGGCACGTCCGCGCCCGGGTTCGGCTGGGTCGGATCGGTGCTGTCCAGATCGACAATGGTCGCGTTACCGCTGTCGCTGATCCCCGCCGGCAGCGGGGTGCCGCTGGCGGTCTGTCCGCTCAGGGTGGCGTTCAGGCTAAAGTTCTCCCGGCCCTCGAACACGCCGTCGTCCACGGTCGGCACACTCACCACGATGCCACCGGTGGTGCCCGCCGGTACCGTCAGGCTGTAGCTGCCGTCCGCATGCACGGTGACCTGAACAGGCTGCCCATTCAGGGTGGCCGTCGGGGTGCCGATATCGGCGGCGTCAATCTGCCCACCCAGGGTAAAGCTCAGCGTGGTAGCGTTATTGACCGGCTGGCTCAGCGCAATGTCAAAGCTCGCCGTGCCGCCTTCATTCACCTCGCCCGCGTCCCCCACCGTCAGCACCGGCACATCGGCACCGGGGTTCGGCTGGGTCGGATCGGTGCTGTCCAGATCGACAATGGTCGCGCTGCCGCTGTCGCTGATCCCCGCCGGCAGCGGGGTGCCGCTGGCGGTCTGTCCGCTCAGGGTGGCGTTCAGGCTAAAGTTCTCCCGGCCCTCGAACACGCCGTCGTCCACGGTCGGCACACTCACCACGATGCCACCGGTGGTGCCCGCCGGCACCGTCAGGCTGTAGCTGCCGTCCGCATGCACGGTGACCTGAACAGGCTGCCCGTTCAGGGTCGCCGTTGGCGTACCGATATCCCCCGCCTCAATCTGTCCGCCCAGGGTAAAGCTCAGCGTGGTGGCGTTATTGACCGGCTGGCTCAGCGCAATCTCAAAGCTCGCCGTGCCGCCTTCATTCACCTCGCCCGCGTCGCCCACCGTCAGCACCGGCACATCGGCACCCGGATTTGGGTTAGTCGGATCGGTGCTGTCCAGATCGACAATGGTGGCGCTGCCGCTGTCGGTAATGCCCGCCGGCAGCGGGGTGCCGCTGGCGGTCTGTCCGCTCAGGGTGGCGTTCAGGCTAAAGTTCTCCCGGCCCTCGAACACGCCGTCATCCACGGTCGGCACGCTCACCACCAGTCCGCCGGTGGTGCCCGCCGGTACCGTCAGGCTGTAGCTGCCGTCCGCATGCACGGTGACCTCCACCGGCTGACCATTCAGGGTGGCCGTCGGCGTACCGATATCCCCCGCATCAATCTGCCCGCCCAGGGTAAAGCTCAGCGTGGTGGCGTTATTCACCGGCTGGCTCAGCGCAATCTCAAAGCTCGCCGTGCCGCCTTCGTTGACCTCACCCGCGTCGCCCACCGTCAGCACCGGCACATCGGCACCCGGATTTGGGTTAGTCGGATCGGTGCTGTCCAGATCGACAATGGTCGCGCTGCCGCTGTCGGTAATGCCCGCCGGCAGCGGGGTGCCGCTGGCGGTCTGTCCGCTCAGGGTGGCGTTCAGGCTAAAGTTCTCCCGGCCCTCGAACACGCCGTCATCCACGGTCGGCACGCTCACCACCAGTCCGCCGGTGGTGCCCGCCGGTACCGTCAGGCTGTAGCTGCCGTCCGCATGCACGGTGACCTCCACCGGCTGACCATTCAGGGTGGCCGTCGGGGTGCCAATATCCCCCGCGTCAATCTGTCCGCCCAGGGTAAAGCTCAGCGTGGTAGCGTTGTTCACCGACTGACTCAGCGCTATGTCAAAGCTTGCCGTGCCGCCTTCATTCACCTCGCCCGCATCGCCCACCGTCAGCACCGGCACATCGGCGCCGGGGTTCGGCTGGGTTGGATCGGTGCTGTCCAGATCGACAATGGTCGCGCTGCCGCTGTCGGTAATGCCCGCCGGCAGCGGGGTGCCGCTGGCGGTCTGTCCGCTCAGGGTGGCGTTCAGGCTAAAGTTCTCCCGGCCCTCGAACACGCCGTCGTCCACGGTCGGCACACTCACCACGATGCCACCGGTGGTGCCCGCCGGCACCGTCAGGCTGTAGCTGCCGTCCGCATGCACGGTGACTGGCAGCGGCTGCCCATTCAGGGTCGCCGTCGGGGTACCGATATCCCCCGCATCAATCTGCCCGCCCAGGGTAAAGCTCAGCGTGGTGGCATTGTTCACCGGCTGGCTCAGCGCTATGTCAAAGCTCGCCGTGCCGCCTTCATTCACCTCGCCCGCGTCGCCCACCGTCAGCACCGGCACATCGGCGCCGGGGTTCGGCTGGGTTGGATCGGTGCTGTCCAGATCGACAATGGTCGCGCTGCCGCTGTCGGTAATGCCCGCCGGCAGCGGGGTGCCGCTGGCGGTCTGTCCGCTCAGGGTGGCGTTCAGGCTAAAGTTCTCCCGGCCCTCGAACACGCCGTCATCCACGGTCGGCACGCTCACCACCAGTCCGCCGGTGGTGCCCGCCGGTACCGTCAGGCTGTAGCTGCCGTCCGCATGGGCCGTCACCTCCACCGGCTGACCATTCAGGGTGGCCGTCGGGGTGCCGATATCGGCGGCGTCAATCTGCCCGCCCAGGGTAAAGCTCAGCGTGGTGGCGTTATTGACCGGCTGGCTCAGCGCAATCTCAAAGCTCGCCGTGCCGCCTTCATTCACCTCGCCCGCGTCGCCCACCGTCAGCACCGGCACATCGGCACCGGGGTTCGGCTGGGTCGGATCGGTGCTGTCCAGATCGACAATGGTCGCGTTACCGCTGTCGCTGATCCCCGCCGGCAGCGGGGTGCCGCTGGCGGTCTGTCCGCTCAGGGTGGCGTTCAGGCTAAAGTTCTCCCGGCCCTCGAACACGCCGTCATCCACGGTCGGCACGCTCACCACCAGTCCGCCGGTGGTGCCCGCCGGTACCGTCAGGCTGTAGCTGCCGTCCGCATGGGCCGTCACTTCCACCGGCTGACCATTCAGGGTCGCCGTCGGGGTACCGATATCGCCCGCCTCAATCTGTCCGCCGAGGGTAAACGTCAGCGTGGTGGAGTTATTCACCGGCTGGCTCAGCGCAATGTCAAAGCTCGCCGTGCCGCCTTCGTTGACCTCACCCGCGTCGCCCACCGTCAGCACCGGCACATCGGCACCCGGATTTGGGTTAGTCGGATCGGTGCTGTCCAGATCGACAATGGTCGCGCTGCCGCTGTCGGTAATGCCCGCCGGCAGCGGGGTGCCGCTGGCGGTCTGTCCGCTCAGGGTGGCGTTCAGGCTAAAGTTCTCCCGGCCCTCGAACACGCCGTCATCCACGGTCGGCACGCTCACCACCAGTCCGCCGGTGGTGCCCGCCGGTACCGTCAGGCTGTAGCTGCCGTCCGCATGCACAGTGACCTCCACCGGCTGACCATTCAGGGTCGCCGTCGGGGTACCAATATCCCCCGCATCAATCTGCCCGCCTAGGGTAAAGCTCAGCGTGGTGGCGTTATTCACCGGCTGGCTCAGCGCAATGTCAAAGCTCGCCGTGCCGCCTTCATTCACCTCGCCCGCATCGCCCACCGTCAGCACCGGCACGTCCGCCCCCGGGTTCGGCTGGGTCGGATCGGTGCTGTCCAGATCGACAATGGTCGCGCTGCCGCTGTCGGTAATGCCCGCCGGCAGCGGGGTGCCGCTGGCGGTATTGCCACTCAGGGTGGCGTTCAGGCTAAAGTTTTCCCGGCCCTCGAACACGCCGTCGTCCACGGTCGGCACGCTGACCACGATACCACCGGTGATGCCCGCCGGTACCGTCAGGCTGTAGCTGCCGTCCGCATGCACGGTGACCTGAACAGGCTGCCCGTTCAGGGTCGCCGTTGGCGTACCGATATCCCCCGCCTCAATCTGTCCGCCCAGGGTAAAGCTCAGCGTGGTGGCGTTATTGACCGGCTGGCTCAGCGCAATCTCAAAGCTCGCCGTGCCGCCTTCATTCACCTCGCCCGCGTCGCCCACCGTCAGCACCGGCACATCGGCACCCGGATTTGGGTTAGTCGGATCGGTGCTGTCCAGATCGACAATGGTGGCGCTGCCGCTGTCGGTAATGCCCGCCGGCAGCGGGGTGCCGCTGGCGGTATTGCCACTCAGGGTGGCATTCAGGCTAAAGCTCTCGCGGCCCTCGAACACCCCGTCATCCACCGTCGGTACGCTCACCACGATGCCACCGGTGGTCCCGGCCGGTACTGTCAGGCTGTAGCTGCCGTCCGCATGCACGGTGACCTGAACAGGCTGCCCATTCAGGGTCGCCGTCGGGGTACCGATATCGCCCGCGTCAATCTGCCCGCCCAGGGTAAAGCTCAGCGTGGTGGCATTGTTCACCGGCTGGCTCAGCGCTATGTCAAAGCTCGCGGTGCCGCCTTCATTCACCTCGCCCGCGTCCCCCACCGTCAGCACCGGCACATCGGCACCCGGGTTCGGGTTGCTCGGATCGGTGCTGTCCAGATCGACAATGGTCGCCGAGCCGCTGTCGGTAATGCCCGCCGGCAGCGGGGTGCCGCTGGCGGTCTGTCCGCTCAGGGTGGCGTTCAGGCTAAAGTTCTCCCGGCCCTCGAACACGCCGTCATCCACGGTCGGCACGCTCACCACCAGTCCGCCGGTGGTGCCCGCCGGTACCGTCAGGCTGTAGCTGCCGTCCGCATGGGCCGTCACCTCCACCGGCTGACCATTCAGGGTGGCCGTCGGGGTGCCGATATCGGCGGCGTCAATCTGCCCACCCAGGGTAAAGCTCAGCGTGGTGGCATTGTTCACCGGCTGGCTCAGCGCAATCTCAAAGCTCGCCGTGCCGCCTTCATTCACCTCGCCCGCGTCGCCCACCGTCAGCACCGGCACATCGGCGCCCGGGTTCGGCTGGGTCGGATCGGTGCTGTCCAGATCGACAATGGTCGCGCTGCCGCTGTCGGTAATGCCCGCCGGCAGCGGGGTGCCGCTGGCGGTCTGTCCGCTCAGGGTGGCGTTCAGGCTAAAGTTCTCCCGGCCCTCGAACACGCCGTCATCCACGGTCGGCACGCTCACCACCAGTCCGCCGGTGGTGCCCGCCGGTACCGTCAGGCTGTAGCTGCCGTCTGCATGGGCCGTCACTACCACCGGCTGCCCGTTCAGGGTGGCCGTCGGCGTACCAATATCCCCCGCATCAATCTGCCCGCCCAGGGTAAAGCTCAGCGTGGTGGCGTTATTCACCGGCTGGCTCAGCGCTATGTCAAAGCTCGCCGTGCCGCCTTCATTCACCTCGCCCGCGTCGCCCACCGTCAGCACCGGCACATCGGCGCCGGGGTTCGGCTGGGTTGGATCGGTGCTGTCCAGATCGACAATGGTCGCGCTGCCGCTGTCGGTAATGCCCGCCGGCAGCGGGGTGCCGCTGGCGGTCTGTCCGCTCAGGGTGGCGTTCAGGCTAAAGTTCTCCCGGCCCTCGAACACGCCGTCATCCACGGTCGGCACGCTCACCACCAGTCCGCCGGTGGTGCCCGCCGGTACCGTCAGGCTGTAGCTGCCGTCCGCATGGGCCGTCACCTCCACCGGCTGACCATTCAGGGTGGCCGTCGGGGTGCCGATATCGGCGGCGTCAATCTGCCCACCCAGGGTAAAGCTCAGCGTGGTGGCATTGTTCACCGGCTGGCTCAGCGCAATCTCAAAGCTCGCCGTGCCGCCTTCATTCACCTCGCCCGCGTCGCCCACCGTCAGCATCGGCACATCGGCACCCGGGTTCGGGTTGCTCGGATCGGTGCTGTCCAGATCGACAATGGTCGCACTGCCGCTGTCGGTAATGCCCGCCGGCAGCGGGGTGCCGCTGGCGGTATTGCCACTCAGGGTGGCGTTCAGGCTAAAGTTCTCCCGGCCCTCGAACACGCCGTCATCCACGGTCGGCACGCTCACCACCAGTCCGCCGGTGGTGCCCGCCGGTACCGTCAGGCTGTAGCTGCCGTCCGCATGGGCCGTCACCTCCACCGGCTGACCATTCAGGGTGGCCGTCGGGGTGCCGATATCGGCGGCGTCAATCTGCCCGCCCAGGGTAAAGCTCAGCGTGGTGGCGTTATTGACCGGCTGGCTCAGCGCAATCTCAAAGCTCGCCGTGCCGCCTTCATTCACCTCGCCCGCGTCGCCCACCGTCAGCACCGGCACGTCCGCGCCCGGGTTCGGCTGGGTCGGATCGGTGCTGTCCAGATCGACAATGGTCGCCGAGCCGCTGTCGGTAATGCCCGCCGGCAGCGGGGTGCCGCTGGCGGTACTGCCACTCAGGGTGGCGTTCAGGCTAAAGTTCTCCCGGCCTTCAAACACGCCGTCGTCCACGGTTGGCACGCTCACCACCAGTCCGCCGGTGGTCCCGGCCGGTACCGTAATGCTATAGCTGCCGTTGTCGTTCCTGGTCACGCTCACGGTTTCACCGTTGATCGTCGCCGTCGGGGTACCGATATCATCCGCGTCAATCTGTCCGCCCAGCGTAAACGTCAGCGTGGTGGCGTTGTTCACCGGCTGGCTCAGCGCAATCTCAAAGCTCGCCGTGCCGCCTTCGTTGACCTCACCCGCGTCGCCCACCGTCAGCACCGGCACATCGGCACCCGGATTTGGGTTAGTCGGATCGGTGCTGTCCAGATCGACAATGGTCGCCGAGCCGCTGTCGGTAATGCCCGCCGGCAGCGGGGTGCCGCTGGCGGTATTGCCACTCAGGGTGGCGTTCAGGCTAAAGTTCTCCCGGCCCTCGAACACGCCGTCATCCACGGTCGGCACGCTCACCACCAGTCCGCCGGTGGTGCCCGCCGGTACCGTCAGGCTGTAGCTGCCGTCCGCATG
>NZ_JBJYIN010000019.1:0-102425 GCF_046237015.1 Pectobacterium hainanensis | reverse complement strand
ATTTTAACCAGAGAACTCTATTAAGCGGTAAGACTAAATTCAGGGGGGACTACAACCTCACCTATGACGTTAACGGTGATGACGGTTTTATCCTGACTGGCTGTTATGATGCGATGAAACTAGTGAGTGAAAACACCATCAACAAGGCGCTACGCAAAATGGACTACGACACCAAAACCGATCTGTGCGGTCACGGTTTCCGAACGCTGGCGTGTAGTGCATTGATTGAATCAGGCATCTGGCCTGAATGATGTGGTAGAACTTCAGATGAGCCACATGGAAAAAAACAACGTTCGAGCTGCCTACACTCACAAGGCCAAACATCTTGAACAACGTCGCCTCATGTTGCAATTGGTGGGCTGATTTTCTTGATGCTAACAGCAACGGGATAGTTAGGCCGTTTGAGTTTGGGCAGAAGGGACAAATAGCGAAAAGCCACGGATGGCCTGTTATTTTGCTAAAAAATTTATTCCCTCTGGCTTCTCATTCTCCTCAGAACATAATTTGACACTGTAAACTTCGACCTACCCTTGCTGGAAAATCCATGTAGCAAAGTGCCAGAAAACAAAAACTTCATAAAACAGAAAAAAACTAATGTGATAAAAATAAATTTTAAATTATGAAAAAATTTGTTACCCAATGGTTTTACTGGTATTGGTAACTATGAAGTCAAGTTACAGGAGGATATTTCTGGTGGAAAAAATCTGTTGAGTGACCGACGTCTACATGAGTAGACATCTATATATTCTCTATTATTTACATATTATATATATTAACCAAATTACTGATTAAATCCTAATCTCAAATGAGATTAAATTTTACTCTTCCCAGCAGCCAGATCATAACTAAGGCGTGCAGCTTCAATTTTTGGCCAATTATTCCGAATCCAGCCAGTAAAGCTTTCCAACGCAGGAAGAATATCCTTTCCCAACTCGGTTAGTTCATATTCGACGCGGGGAGGAATTTCAGGATAGTAGTATCTGACGATTAATCCATCTCGCTCAAGATGGCGTAGTGTTAAGGTTAGCATACGCTGGGTAATTCCTTCGATACCGTACTTAATTGCAGAAAAACGCAGTCGGTATTCAGGTGCAATAGCTAGCAGTGAGAGGGTAAGAATAGACCATTTATCACCCAGCCGAGCTAGAATATCATGAGGCGCACAGGGCTTCAGACGCGCTCCCTTAGCCGTTTCTTCATAAGTACGACCATGAATATTTCTTCCCATTAGTATACTCCATGTGCCTACAGCACAAACATGTGCCATCTTTCAGATAGTAAGTATAGATATTATCATTAGTACTTAATCATTACTGAAAAAATAAGGTGTTAATCATGCTACTTTACCAATTTCGTATGGGAACAAACCCAAGGCGCGTTATTATTTACCTCGCAGAGAAAGGAATTGATATCCCTCGCTATGAGCTTGATTATGTTGGTCAAGAACATCGCTCATCCAGCTACCTGAGCATAAATCCTTCGGGTCGAGCACCAACGCTGGTGACTGATAGTGGAATGGCGATTACAGAATCAGCAGCTATTATCGAATATCTTGAGGAGTTGTTTCCTGACAGACCTCTTATTGGAACCGATCCCTTATCGCGTGCCAGAGTGAGAACTCTTGAGCGTATTGGGAGTGATCTTATCGGCCGCAGCCAACTGTGGTTATGGAATCAGACCAACGCGTTTCCGGCAAAAGAACCATTCCCCTCACAAATGGTAGCAGATCAGAATTTCCGCTACATCACTGAGCTATTGGACGTGCTAGAAAAAGAGATTGGTGAAAATACATTTCTAGCAGGCAATGAACCTACGATTGCAGATTTTACAACATTTGCGATTTTTCAGACGGTACGTGAACGCTTCCTTCTCCCTTTTGCTACTCACCATCCTCATCTTGATCGTTGGTATTCACATTTCAGACAACGACCCAGTGCTGACTACTGATCATTATTTAGGTCGTGGACATCCAGTAGCGGAGGTTTATCATGTTCGATAACACACCGTTGGAACTGGAATAAATCATCGATCAGTGTCGGGCATTAATTTACGCGGTTGTTGAACTGGATGAGCCTAAAACAAAAGAGATCTTATCTTTCATTTTGTGGGAAAGGCTTAATACACTACATCTGGCTTATCATAAAGAAGTGGTAAGCTAAACGCTAAAAGGGCATAGCAGCCCTTTTAGTTGATTCTAATATGATTATTTAGCCTGTAATCAAGAGGTTTGAGTGTTATTTCATTACAATCAAAAAATACTTGTGACAAGTAGGAGTTAAAATATGACAAAACATTGGCACTTGTTATTAACACAGAAATATCATATATAAAAATCATCGCGTCATTCAAGAGAAAAATATAATCGTATAATAACTCTATCCATAGGGTATTATTCAGTAGCATCCCCTAAATTACTCACGCAATCATCTTGTTTATTTTTAGTATATCTTTTTTTAAATCACTACTGATATCTGAAAGATCTATCTGGCTTATAATTTTATTTATTTCAATAAAGCTACTTTTGTGATGCACTAACGCATCTTTTGTTATCATTGATAAAGCAGTGATTAACTCGCCATCATAATATTCACCAGCTAAAGGATCTTCACTCAGAACATCCAGTATGCTTGGCATTAGCTGTTCAAGAAATAGCTCCTGTCGAATAGCACGACACAGATCTTCTACTTCTAGTTTTTCAAGTGGAATATCAATGACACGCTCAAACCATAAATCAAGAGAAGATTGTTGATATGGTTCTTTCTTCACATTTATATTTCCTACTAATTTACGAAAAGTCGTCATATCCCATACTCTCTCAACACTGATTCTAAATAGCCTCTCATAATAACACTATACTTGCGAAAAATAATGCGAGAATCCATTTAGAAATAGATCCGCTAATAGAGAGTCACCCACTATGAAAAAGATTTTATGATATACACTCTCTTATTATCCACTGAGTAATTGGATGGAACAAGGACCGTATACTCACTCTTTCTCATAGAAACCAAGTGTTTTTTAATCAATTTTTCTTCTACTGTATTTTTTTGAGTTAGATTAAGATAATGAAGAAGCCACTTTTTCCTTTTAGATATAAATAAATTAGGAGTAAAACAATTTATTTCATTATAGCCTTGTCGAGCAGTGGGCTGACCATTGATGATCACATCAGCACTGCCTTCGGTTATCGGGTTTTCCGGGAAGCAGTCATGACCACTTCCGATATTATTAAGGCGGGCAGCACCCGGCATTGTCATTCTCCTTTGACAGTAAAATGTTCCTTGATGCGCGAATATTGGGCGCTTTTTATCGATGATTCAATACCAGGCACCATGTCAATATTAGATACAGACATTTGAAACAACGATTTTACTTAGAAGCAGAGATTATCCTTTCTGTTTGATTTTACTTGGTTAAAAACACAATACTTATTATTTAAATTAACTCTTTCTATCTTCGAGTTGTGGCATTATTCATACCGTTATTTTTACGGCACATATTGCTTTTATTAGCAGGAAAATTCTCTTCCCATTGAAGGATAAAAACACCGTCAACTAATAATTCTTTGATTGAAAAAACTGACAACTAATAAACACAATATCTCCTGAGTTTTTTATAAATACTCAGGAGATAGTCAGTTAATTAACCATTGGCAATAGCACGTATCCATTTTAAATGGCCGCACTGGTAAATAAAAACCATGCTTATGACGACAAATCTCGCCAGTAAACAGTTCACTAGCAACCAATGCTACCAACCACAAACATTCGTATCTTCATCAGATTCATAGCCACGAACAATATTAATCAGTTCCTTTACCGAATCTGAGGCAACAAACGGAGCTTTCAGTTCATCAAGACTGGAAAAATCCTTATCTACAGAAACCCCATTGTTATTATTAGTTACGGTCAGAACGAACTTACCTTCGTTTTTCACTGTCCCTGCCAGACCTGAAATCAACTCTGCTACCGCCTGTTCGCAAACACTGGGCACATATAATGACATGGGCTTTAAATACACCTTTTCTTCAGTTTTTTTGCTACTACTTTCTGATAATATCAAAGAATAGCCTTTATTTTCTGTTGTCATAACCATCACCTCAATGCTCAATTAAGATCTTTGGATCAACATAAAAATCCACGTTAAATACCGTATCGTCGGATAACGCTTCGATGTTATGCCATTTCTCCGGCGGAAATACTGCAAACTCTCCCGCTCTGATCGTGATCGTTTCTACTGGAACAGAACTGGCCTCATCCGCATAGCCGTAATAGCGGATAGCCCCCTGCATAACACTTAAACGTGGATAAACTCCCTGACGTGTTCCCGCATCTAAGTGGCGTTTCCATATAGATTCTGGTGCCGTTTCCTTAGTCCAGAATGGGGTAGTACGAGTATGGATATAGTCTACAGGGATGATAATGCGCTGCATGCTCTAACCTCACTTTTTTATTACTGATTAAACCAAATCCTACAAGGGAAGATACGTAAGTT
Source organism: Pectobacterium hainanensis (assembly GCF_046237015.1). Classification (NCBI taxonomy): domain Bacteria; kingdom Pseudomonadati; phylum Pseudomonadota; class Gammaproteobacteria; order Enterobacterales; family Pectobacteriaceae; genus Pectobacterium; species Pectobacterium hainanensis. The sequence continues at coordinate 97,931 of NZ_JBJYIN010000019.1, read as the reverse complement.
GCATATCATATACCCTTTATTATTTTATCGTTCCTCTTTTTAATGAAAAAAACTCACGATGAAAAATTATATAATTAATTCATACTGATAGCGTGATAAAACGACTTTACCATGATATTTTAAAATATTTATTTGTATGTACATTACATTTCATCAATACCCATTTGTTAGTATTGTAAAATTTTAAAAATACTATATAAAACAGTCCAGCTACCAGTCAGATACCCACCGAGTTCTTCCATTAATTATATTTGTTGAAATTACCCGAATACTCATATAGTAGCGTATTCCCCAGCCCAATTTTTGAGCTGAGCAAGCATAAATATCATTACTGGTCACGCCTTCACTCTATCTATTTCCAGTTGCTCCTTTAGTTTTACGGCTACAGCAAATAACCCCGCATCACATGAACAGCGTCCTGTTGCTGCATTTGGAACGACGCACTTATAACCATCTCCCGGCGAATGATAATGCGCATACATACCAGACATCGTTGTAGTTGACATTTTACCCCACGTGCCAGACTGACAAGAAAGTAGGTAGCCTTTCTCATTTTTCGTGATTAATCCATCCGAGGAGAAAAATTTGGATAAATTAAAATCGCTTACTTTTAATTTTTTCTAGAAACCTCTTAGTTATACGGTGTTTTTTGATGCCATCGAAACATAAATCGCATGATACTGTTCGTTATCATCAGTACGATACCTAACAGCATAAAAAGCACACTAACCCCAGCTGCCCCCAAAGAATACAAGACAAGATGGCTTAAAACATCATGGCTGATATGGCAAATAGCCCATCCCAAACCATATGGAACGATTAAAACGGCTAAAAAATACTATTGTATAAATAAATCCAGAGTAGATACTTAATTTTTCCCTCTTCATTGTTTCCTCCTTAGTTATATTGATATATAATTTAGCGTTGTCGATTGTCAAATTTTTGACTTACTAACCCACAATAACCTATTTCTCTTTATCAGGATGACCGACTATGAGTGAAGCCTTAAAAGTATTAAACAATATTCGTACCCTGCGTGCTCAGGCACGTGAATTGGATCTGGCAACGTTAGAAGAAATGCTGGAAAAATTGACCGCGATTGTTGAAGACCGCCGCGAAGAAGAAACCAACGCACAACAACAAAATGCAGAGCGTCAGGCCAAACTTGAAGCCTTCCGCGCTCAATTACTGGCTGATGGAATTGATCCGGCTGAACTGCTGGGCTCAATACCTACCAGCAAATCAGCGAAAGCCAAACGCGCTCCCCGTCCGGCTAAATATAAATACGTTGATGAAAATGGTAACGAAAAGTTATGGACAGGTCAGGGTCGTACACCTAAAGCAATTGCGGCAGCACTTGAAAATGGTAAGACTTTGGAAGAGTTTGAGATCTAATTATTTCTGCCACTTAATTCTCATTAGCCGTTAAAGTGATTTAGCGGCTAATTTTGAGTTTTCTTATCCATCATTATCACAAAAACCATCCAATGTTGTTCCTCCCACGCCCTAAATTGGGTTTGAGAAAACAGACTTACGTGCCACAAGATCTATTAGCCCATGTTCAGGCGAATAACTCCAAATATAGGCTATTTGTAATGGAATCGGCATTGAACAACATCCAGTTGCTGAACCTCACCTTTTCCTGACACACGGTAGACAAAACGATGCTTACCGGATATTCGACGTGACCAAAAACCAGAGAGATCACCTTTGAGGGGTTCTGGTTTCTCTAACCCCTTGAAGGGCGACCACTTGGTATCCTTAAATCAGCTCGTTGATTTTTGTGATCATACTGGGATCGTTTTCCTGCCAGTATAGATAATCCTGCCAAGCATTCTCTGTCCAAAGCAGTTTCATATCAGAGAGTCGGGCCTTCTCTACCACCTTTCCGTCACCGAGCTGTTTAATGCTTTCACGTAACCACTCAGAGTTTGCCGTAGTTGCAAACAAGTGCAGGGTTTCCAGAATGGATTCGTATTCACCTTCAGCCAGCATGACCATTGCTTCTGACCCTTGGCGTGTAACCAGCAACGGCGCTCTTGATGATATGACCTCATCAAAATGTGCGGCGATATTCTGGCGGAATTCAGTCAAACGAACGAGTGCCATAGCAATGTCTCCTCCATACAACAAATGTACGCATTAATTAGCGTGCTTGGAAAAGTCAAAATAGGACAAGGCTATCGATACATTCCCACCAAGTGGATTTTCAGGCATACTAATTCAGGCATAAAATGCGTTTTCGAAGACTGTTTACATTATCGATTTAAATCAAGGAGTTCATATGTCCGGTTGGTTCGAATTGAGTAAGAGCAGTGATGGTCAGTTCCGATTTGTTCTTAAAGCAGGTAATGGCGAAATTATTCTTACCAGCGAGCTTTATACGACAAAAGGAACCGCAGAGAATGGCATTGCCTCTGTTCAGGTAAATAGCCCCCTAGATGAAAGGTATGAAAAGAAAGATTCCGTTAATGGAAAATTCTATTTCAATTTAAAAGCGGCCAATCATCAGGTTATAGGGACAAGCCAAATGTATGCCAGTGCGCAATCGCGTGAAACAGGCATTACCTCGGTAAAAAACAACGGAAGCACTAAAACAGTGAAAGATAATACCTAATCGTATTATCCCTGAGCCAAATCCTGTCTTTTGGATTTGGCTCTACAAAAGTAATGCAGTAATAAAAAAGATAGAAGCAAATCGCAGCGCCTGCTTCTACCTCTTATAAATAGAATTAGTTTATTATTGATTCTTAAAGCCGCCCCATTAGCATTCTTTCCTTTAGTTCCCACGCTGCCGTTTTATTACTATCCCATGTATTATATTTTTTTAAATCAGAATATTTTATTATATTAAATTCAGAGTGTTCATTACTAAGGTTTACTTTTGAATTTTTAGATAACCTTACAGCAAAGGAATATTCAGTAACGGTATAAAAATCATCGCTCCATTCCCTATCACTTTTGAAATAGCATCTCGGAATAGAGCAGACTGATTCAAGCTGTATAAAATTTGACTCTTTAAGAATGAGTCCTAACTCTTCTGATGACTCACGAATTGCAGCATCCAATATAGTTTCATTTTCCTCTACCCCTCCTGCAACCCATTGCCAATAATCCATATCTCTTCGTTTTAGTATATATAAATACAATTCATCCTTATCTATAACATAAGGAACGATTAATACTTGCTTAGGTTCGCGCATAAACATATCCAATCTTATTAAGAGATAATGGTTATTATTCCACCTTTCAACACATTAATTGCTTGATTTATATCATCACAATTATCTTTTACCGTATTAAATCACCAAAACAGCACTGCGCGATTGTTGACAACAACACCATAAACCTCAGCGACAATCCACGGTGTTTTCGCATCAAAAACATTAGTGAGCCGCTCCTTTATCTCTTCCACAGTCGGAGGAACCGTCTCAAAAGTGGCTATGCCATTCATAACGTGCCAAGCGTAGGTTTTCTGAATACTGGCAATGTGTTCAGATGTGCGGGGATAAACTGCATAACTGGACCTTAATTCTGACGAAAAAAGCAGAATATCTAATGGTGATTGATTTATCCATATGTCTATGTTAATCGTACACACTCTCCTACGAATAACGATAATCTGTATGAACATAGAAAACCTGCCATTCGGTATCACAAACTGGTCAGAAATAGCGCCAACAACTCATACTGGTGATGTTGGTTTTGCTTTGTGGAGAACCCAAAATTTTGGCAACATAAGAGTGCGGATCGTTGAGTATTCTGCCGGATATCTTGCTGATCATTGGTGTAAAAAAGGACACATACTTTTATGCCTTGAAGGTGAGCTTCACACAGAATTAGATGATGGCAGAAGTTTCGTCTTAACTCCAGGTATCAGTTATCAAGTGGCTGATGGCGCAGAGGCTCATCGTTCATCATCACCTAATGGTGCAAAACTGTTTATCGTTGATTAATTGTATTAGGTGATCTTACCCACTATTACCTTGGACGTTGAAGAAAAAGCGCTCATGGCTCACCAAGGCAACAGCAACCAGCCGTCCAGCTATGCAACGTGTTCATCGTGCCAAATGGAACAGCAAACAGGTTCAGGAAAAACGTGCTGCTGAACAATAAACTCTCGATTAGGTAGATGATATGCAATGCCATTATCCAATAAGACTCAAATTGGCATTTGATTCCACGAGAAAAACTGACAGTCAGTATTTCTCGTAAACAGTTAATTTCCAGTAGCTTTTACCTAATGTTTGTATTTTTTTGAACCCTTCCCTTTCAAGCTGGTAGCCAATCATACGGTTCATAATTCCATGCCCCATTAGAGAAACCGAGGATTCTGTTTGGGCAAGGTTTATTAATTTTTTTGCAGCTAGTTTAGAGCGAAATTTAGCTGAATAATAGGATTCAACATTTTTAGAAAATCCGATAAGCCATAACATACGAAATATAAAAACATATGTCATTGGTGATAGCCGCAACAAAGAACGGTTAAATGAAGGTAATTGAGCCTCACGAAACATTGGATCGATCATATCAGAATTAATGCCCATCATTTCCAATGACGTTAATGTTCTTGGTAGTGGACTAACAATAACAAAACTCTTGCTAATAAGATTGTTTGTAAAAAGGTATGGCGGAGGGTTTTCACTTACCTCACTTTTATCATAATCCTCTATCCACAATGCCATCTCATTTGAAGATAATTTTCTTGTTATGTCAACATCAGGTTTACCATGTCGGATTAATATTATCTTCATACTATTTCACACTCTCTATTATCTCAGTATCTGTCCACGATGAAATAGCCTCAAGAACGGGTTTAAATGATTGTCCAAACTCAGAAAGTGAATAAATAACTTTTAATGGTGGTTTTTCACCGAAAACCTCTCGCGTAATAAGCCCATCCTTTTCCAGTTTTTTAAGCTGTAAACTTAACGTCATTTCAGTAATGTGTGGAATATTTTTGCGTAACTCACTGAATCTTTTATTTCTATCTTTTAAATAGTAAAGAATAACACCCCTCCATTTCCCACCAATTAAATCCATGACCAGGCTAACTGGACAGGGATAGATTTTTTCATTCAAAAAGACCTGACAAGCTGCATTTTTAGTGATTTTTATCTTCATGCTATCTCCACTATCGATCTTGATAGTTATTGTCAATGACAAGCTATGCAGTAAACTTACCACACCACCTATCATTTTGATAGTTATCGACTGTTATTAAGTGAGATCTTATGGCATTAGTTATATTGGCACATCCTGACATCGAACACTCTATAGCAAATCAGTCTATCATAACTGAATTACAACATAGTTTTTCTGATGTGGAAATCCGTGATATCTTTCAGTTAAATCCCGATTACAAGATTAACGTAAAAGAAGAACAAGCCGCTTTATTACGTCATAATCTGATTATTCTACAATACCCTATGTATTGGTATAATATTCCTGCCATTTTGAAAATTTGGTTCGATCAGGTGTTTACCTATCAGTTTGCCTATGGTTCAAAGGGAGATAAACTTAAAAATAAAAATCTGTTGCCAAGCCTGACAGTAGGTCAACCAGAGTATAACTTCAAAAAAGAGGATCACAGTCCATTAATGGACAGTTTATTGATGCCGATAAAAAAATCGGCTGAATATGCTCAAATGAACTATATTGAACCCGTTATTTTGTATGACACTTCAATAGTATCGGGCCATACTGAATTAGAAATTAGAGATAAAGCAAAAAACCATAGTAAAAAATTAATAGCAGCTATTAACCACATGGTAGAATAAGAATCATTATTATGTGTACAATAGAGGCTTGGAATTAACAGCCATATAACTAACTACCTTATTCTTTGTTTTTCAGTGCATCCCGATAACCCTGTTGCTCAACGATACTCAGATTGGGATCAAGTAAAAAACTTGATCCCTTCGCAGCAAGGTCGTAGTCAATTTGTGATTGCGCCTTATACTCTTTGGTTGGCTTAACATAATCGGGTTGCGGTGCAGATGATGGCGCATAAGAGCCGGAATATGTTTTACTCCCAGTACAACCGAGATAAGCTAACAGACAGGCAAACAAGCAGAATCATTCTATCAACACATTGATTGATAAAGTTAACTTATAGACTTAAGCATTCACGGGCTAGTCAGACGTCATAAGATTGATGCAATATGGGTGGTCGCTACTTCCCATAATGCGGTTGGCTTAGTACTGCTTTACTCCAGGTAAAAAACGCACGAACTGACGGGGGAAGATATCTATTTTGTGGATAGACCAGCGATAAAGGTAAATCAAAAGAGAAATTATCCATGCAAGAAACTAATGCTCCGCTTTTCAGATAGGGAACAACCAGATAGCTCGCAACACGAATTAATCCAATGCCTTGAATTCCGGCCTGTATATAGGCATCGGTATCATCCACCACAAAAATCTCTTTCATTCGAATCACCCGATCGACGTCATCAAACGTAAACAACCATTCAGTGGTACGCCCGGTTCGGTGGCTAAGGTAGCCCACTGCGCGATGGTGCTCTAAATCATCCAAACTCTCTGGTCTTCCATGCGCTTCAATGTATTTTGGCGACGCCATGACAGCCCATTTAAAATTTGCAAGCGGACGGGCAACCAAGGTAGTTGAATCCTCTACCCTTCCCGTTCGGATCACACAGTCATAGCCTTCCTGGATGATGTCCTCAACGTTATCACTTGAGCAAAGTATCATCTCCAATTCAGGATACAGGCTCAGAAACGCCTGGATCCTGGGAATGATACAATAACGGGCAAGGGATTGCGGCATTCCCACTTTAAAGCGACCTTTTGGCTGAGCGGATCTACCAGGAAATGAAGATTCAATTGTCGCAATATCAGTAAGGATCCTTCTGCATTCTTCATAGTAACGGCGGCCATCGGTTGTCACACTGAGCTTTCTGGTGGTGCGTTGTAAAAGTTGCAGCCCCAGGTATCTTTCCAGTTCTTTAATGACACGAGATACGGTCGATCTCGGTAGACCCAGCACTTCCGATGCTCTGGCGAAGCTATGCGTATCGACGACATGAACATATACCTGCATTGATTCCAGCTTATCCATATTCCACCATACTCATGAACGGATTGATTATCCCATTTATACGAACAGTCTAACCTGTATTCCTGTACTTATCGAATGAGGATCACGACAGTAAACTTGCTCTCGCTGCAGTTAATACACTGCTTTATAGAGTAAGGACTCAAAATGCAAGAATATGATTTTAATTCTAGTGAAAGAGTATTAGTGCTTGGTGCAGGACAACTCGGCAATGCCGTACTGAACTCGCTAATACCCGCCGTAAAACGGCTTAACGGTACCGTCTCCGTTATTGTTTCGCCTCACTCTAAGGATGAGCAAGGCCGACTGCGTTCTAGCCATCATCAAGCACATGCGGCGAGCGGGGCAGACTTTATTTCCATTGATATGGCAGGAAGTACGCTTGAGTCATTAAAAACACTGTTCGAATCATTTGATACCATCATCAATTGCATGGGGTTTGTTGCTGGGGCTGGCACACAACTGAAGATCACGCGAGCAGTACTGGCTGCGAAGGTTAAACGCTACTTTCCCTGGCAGTTCGGTGTTAATTATGATGTCGTTGGTAAAGGAAGCGGACAGCCTGTCTGGGATGAACAATATGATGTTAGAAGCCTACTGCGCGAACAGCACACAACGGCATGGATCATTATTTCAACGGGCATGTTCACCAGCTTTCTTTTTGAACCCGCCTTCAACGTTGTTAACTTGGCCGAAAAAACAATCAATGCACTGGGTGGATGGGATACCCAAGTCACCGTGACTTCACCCGAGGATATTGGGCGATTAACTACCGATATTTATTTGCATCAGCCGCAAATCAAGAACGAAGTGGTATTTGTTGCAGGTGAAACGATCTCATACGGCAAGCTTGCAGATACGGTGGAACACTTTACTAAACAATCGTTTACCAAAAATGTTTTTACCCTACCGATGCTGCTCAATGAACTGAGCTTACATCCAGATGACCAAATGCTCCGTTATCGCGCCGCTTTCGCTCGAGGTGACGGAATGTGGTGGCCAATGAGTGAAACCTACAATGCGAAAAACAATCTTCAAACTCAGAATATTGAAGGTTGGCTACAGGAATATATTTAATTGATTCTCCCTATAAGGATACTATTTCTATGAAAACCCTGATCACTCTCCTGTTTATCTCACTTACCTTGCCATTTTCCGTCTATGCCAAGACGGTAACCGCAACGGGTGACACACTTGATAATACAGAAAATAAGATTCGCCAACTGATTAAAAAAGAAGGAGGAAAATCATATAAAATTATTCAGGCTCGGGTAGGCGATAAGAACGTGCGCATCACAGCGAAAATTACCTCATAACGAATAGACGAGGGGCATATTGCCCCTCACATGCTCTGCTTGAGTAAAAATACTAACCTTGTGAATAGCATATAAAAGTGCTAAATCTGACATCACAATGCATCACGTCAATATTCTTGATACCACATAAGCACGGTATATCAACATCACTATTTCAGGCCACCTTCCTCACAATGAAATTAAAAACACGCTAATTCAATTGGTTACAATGGGGTTTACAACATCTATTCAGCCGGAAGTTTAATCAAACGACCCGCACAATTACGCAGGAAATTCTCGTACAATCGAACAGCGATAATAATACTGTTATAGCTGTTGTACAGCGGCCCATGATGAGATTTGACGTATTCATTAAAATCACTCTCAGCCAGGAGAGAATTAATTCTCATACAACCATCTTTAAAATGACTACAATTATTCAGATATACGTCTAAAGAGTTATATTTATTAAACATCATTTGCTGAAGTAAGGCAGTAATTTGCTCCAGCTCGGATAAAAATATGTTGTAATTATCTAGTATTTCCTGCTCGATATGATTGCTATTCATAATATTATATTGGCTTTATTGATCGGTATTCCCCCGACAATCCAGATTATCGGGGGGCGACCAAACTCAGAAGCTGGTCCAGTCTGCGGAGTTCTGTTGTGACACACCGGAAGAAGCCGGAAGAATGTTACCTGATGGCAACGGCCGAGAAGGTAATTGTGGGGTTGAAACTGACAGTCTATTGCCTGCGACTTTAAACACAGACACCGCCCTAACTAACAGATCGGCCTGTTCTTTAAGACTGAGCGCGGCGGCGGCAGACTCTTCAACAAGTGCGGCGTTCTGCTGCGTAGTCTGGTCCATTTGCGTAACAGCGATCCCAACCTGATCGACGCCAGTAGACTGTTCAGCACTTGCTGAACTGATTTCTGCGACGGTATCCGTTAACTGGCGAATCGATGTCACGACCTGTCGCATGGTCTCTCCCGCTTTATTAGCCAGTTCAGATCCTAATTCCACGCGTTCTACGCTTGCCATAATCAGATTTTTGATTTCTTTTGCTGCTTCCGCACTTCTCTGGGCTAAATTACGGACCTCTCCAGCAACAACAGCAAAACCACGCCCTTGTTCACCAGCTCGAGCTGCTTCTACCGCAGCATTGAGCGCCAATATATTGGTCTGGAAAGCAATGCTATCAATCACATTGATGATGTCAGCGATACTCCGAGAGCTTTCATTAATGACTTTCATTGTTTCAACAACGTCATTAACAACCTGGCCTCCCTCCTGTGCGACCGAGCTAGCATTCTTGGCCAATTGGTCTGCCTGACGCGCATTATCCGCGTTATTCTTCACCGTCATGCCGAGCTGTGTCATCGTGGAAGAGGTTTCCTCCAGCGCACTTGCTTGTTCCTCGGTTCGAGATGAGAGATCGGCATTACCTTGAGCAATTTGGATACTCGCAGTAGCAACACTCTCTGCATTATCTCTGACAGTGACGACCGTATTGGTCAACGATGATTGCATTTCTTGCATTGCTGCCAGCAGTTGCCCAACTTCATCACGACCATCAACGGCAATCGCATCACGCAAATCACCTTCACCAATGCGCTGAGCAGATGACAACGCAATGGACAACGGGGCCGTTACGCTACGGGTAAGCAACCAGGCGATGAGACATCCCAGAATGGTGGAACAGGATGACAATAATATTGTCCAGAAAAGCGCAGCAGAAATATATTCCTCTGTCTCAGCTTTCGCCACTGCGACATCTTGTTGCTGTAAATCAATCAGCTCATCAAGTTTGCTGAAGTAAATGTCTTGAACTTTTGCGACATCGTTAAACAAAAATGCCGTTGCCTGTTCATCCGGCCCTTCGAGCGCATAGGTAATGGCCTGATTGATACTGGCGCTATATTGTTTTCTTATCACCGCTAATTGATCAAACAACTCCCGCCCTTTTCCCACCTTAATCTGACTGTCTAACTTTTTATATATTTCACTCGACGTGTTAACAGTAGAGGAGATAATATTCCTTAAATTTTGCTTCTCTTGATATTTATCACCGGGAAGCAGAATGATATCGCGTACGGTACGAACATTGGCGTTTAAGTTGTCTCTTATGTCACGCAGCATATTCGCTTTTACCATTCGGTTTTCAGTTATTTTGTCAACCTCTATATCAATATTCTTCATGAAAAAATATTCAAGAGAAGATAATACAAGTGTGATAACAATAAGTAACCCAAACCCTAATGAGAGCCGACTCCCAATTCTCATGTTTTTTAAGAAGTTCATTTTTACATCAATCCCTGTTTTTATATTGAATGCATTTCTTCGCGCCAAAATGCACGATCTGTACACAGAATAATTAACTTTTTAGCCATACCCGTCATACTTCGAGCTACATGTGCATTGGTAGGGCTCGTTACTCTCGCCCATTAAGGTCGCTGCTAACCGCATCGTTAACCACGGCACATTCGTTCATGCCTTAGCGTCCCTTTTCCAAGCCATCTTATTGATTGTATTAGCTGAAAAATCGTTTTTATTTATTCGATGTTAGTAAAATTTCTTTGGTGTTGGCAAAACGTTATACCCTAAATAATTCAAGTTTCAGGAAGGCGGCAAGCGAAGGAATCCCGATGAGCTTACTTGAGTAAGTGATTCGGGTGACTGAACGCAGCCAACGCACATGCAACTTGAAGTATGACGGGTATATATTGAATCTTTTATGATCAGGCTATCATGGTGAGATACACAAGCCGATCGTCATTCCTCCTCAGTAAAATGAAATACTCAAGTCATTCAACGTCTATATTTTATAGGCTCGTACTATTGTAATCACAATATCGATCGAATTCACCAATCATTAAACCATTCAATTCCTCATATTCGATCGTTAATTTCTATCAAAAAGAGACAAGAAACCATTCAGCACCGTTTTATTATTTTTTATTAAATCACTTTAACGTTAAATAATATTTTTAACGTTACCGTTCTTGTTAACGTCTATACCTAAAAGCATTAACATAGTTAACTCCGTTAATTAAAGTTATGCCACACAGAAATATGTTACCCATTCTCGTATTTCATTGGCTTATTTTTACAAGGTTGCACATAGCTGAATTATTGAAACATCTAAATGAAGGATATGACTGCTTTTACCCGGCCATAGCGATCAAATGCATGAACGGACTCCACGCGACGCGTTAACGACTCGACGTTGTTTCCCACCAATGAGGAAACGACTGCGTGACATCATCCACGTTAACGGCTTGACCAATCATCGGCGTCAATAGCCGGTAGGCTTTATCCTCACTAGCTACCACTAAACGCTTGAGCGGATCATTCCAGGTGTGATGGGAAAGTTTGAACTTACTGTTATGTGAAGGCATGATCGCCACCGCATTGAGATCTTGCCCCGCCAATGCGGTTTCTTCTGGCATCATGTGAATGTAGCGCCAGTTCTCGTTATATTGACCACATTCCAGAATGGCTAAATCAAACGGACCAAATCGTTCACCAATCTCTTTAAAATGCGGTCCGTAGCCACTATCACCACTGATATAGAGTTTATGTTGCGGCGTAATCAGCGCAAAAGAGGCCCAAAGCGTTTTATTTCGCTTAAATAAACGCCCAGAGAAATGGCGTGCGGGCAAGATATGAAGCGCCAGATGGGGTTCTAGCTGGAAAGTACTGAACCAGTCGCCTTCCCGTATCTTTTGCTTATCAAATCCCCACTGTGCAAAGTAATTTCCCACGCCTAGCGGCGCGATAACATGATTAATTTTTTCTTTTAATTGCAAGATAGTGGGATAGTCCAGGTGATCCCAATGATCGTGTGAAATCAACAGGTAGTCGATCGTCGGTATATCCATTGCCGTGTATATATTGCTGCCATGGAAAGCCTTATTCAATCCGGGTAGCGGTGCAGCACTGCCGCTAAATACCGGATCAACAAGAATACGCTTGCCGTTTACTTGCATGAAATAGGAAGAGTGCCCCATCCAGACAACCACCGTCTGATTGATATCCAATAAGTGCAAATCAGTCTTACGGCTTGGCAATGGAACATTCGGGATAGCATCGACGTCTTTCCCAAAAAGAAATTTAGCAAGAATCACAAAAGAATGGCTGCCATTACTCAAAGGCGGCGTAATGGCTAAATTTCTAAATCTTCCCTCATGATAAAAAGAGGAACGTTTGAGCTTTTCGAGTTCAGTTCCCGTTGGCAATTGGCCGAACTGAGGTTGTCTGAGGTACGCATACATGATTACCGCGATGAGTAACGTAACAAGCAGCAAGATGACCATAATGTTAATAATGCACCTGCCAGATCATCGTTCATCACTCTTTCTTGAGTCACAAGAGAAAAACCATCGCTTTGCCTGATGATTTCGAGGCAAACAAAGACCCCGTTTTCGCTAAAGCGTTCAGTGACAATATTTTGATGGACAGGTATTGTCAACATCGAGGATGTCCATTCGGTACAGCGCGCCAACACCCGATTTTTATCGCCCTATCTCTTTCTACTGACGCCGTTGTCCCGTTCAGCAGGTATAACAGAGATGCCACCTGCATCTCTATTTCAAACCAGAAAGCGGGGGAAATAAGAATTTCCCCGCTGGCCGCTAGCAATTTTAAAACGCGTTTCTGTCTACCAGACCGATCAATCGTGGTAACGTTCAAGCCAGTGAGCATACGGTGCCGGTAGTGTCCACGACGGGCGCTCAATTCCCAACTCACGAGCCGCGTAATAGCTCCAGTGCGGGTTAGCCAGATGCGCTTTCCCAACCATCACCAGATCCAACTGACCGGATTTTACCGCCTGTTCTGCCAGCGCTGGCGTACCGAATCCCCAGGCCGACGATACCGGGATATCTGCCTGTTGACGAACCTGCTGAGCTATCGGCCCCATAAATGCCGGGCCCCAGGGAATTGTCGCATTCGGCGTAGAAAAACCGATACTGACGCTGAGCATATCGAGTCCACGCTGTTTGAAACGACGAGTCAGCTCAATAGATTCCTGCATGGTCTCTTCGTCGCGCCCGTCAAATTCAATCACACCGAAACGTGCGGTAAGCGGTAAGTGTTCCGGCCAAACCTCACGCACTGCCTCCAGCGTTTCCAGCAGAAAACGGCTACGGTTATCAAAACTGCCACCATATTGATCGTTACGCTGGTTTGCATGCACGGAAAAGAAGCTCTGTCCCAGATAGCCGTGGGCAAAATGCAATTCCAGCCATTCAAACCCGGCATCACGCGCACGACGAGCGGCATCAACAAAATTCTGGCGTACTCGTTTAATGTCTTCCAGCGTCATTTCTTGCGGCTGTTTTGGCAAGTTAGCACCGAAAGCGATCGCGGAAGGCGAAATCGTCGCCCAACCTTTCGTATCATCAGCAGCGATATGGTCGTCACCTTCCCACGGAATATTGGCGCTAGCCTTACGCCCTGCGTGACCGATTTGAATTCCCGGCACCGAGCCCGCCGCTTTGATCGCCTTAACGACAGGTACAAACGCCTGCGCCAGAGCATCATTCCAGATACCAGCGCAATGCGGCGTAATTCGCCCTTCCGGTGCAACGGCTGTCGCTTCAACAATCACCAGTCCTGCACCGCCACGCGCCAACCCGGTATAATGACTCTGATGCCAATCGTTAATCAGCCCATCATTGGCTGAATACATGCACATCGGGGGAACGGCAATACGGTTACGCAGCGTCACGTCTTTTAGTTTAAAAGATTGAAATAGAGCTGACATGAGATTTCCTATTTTATATGGATCGTTTTCAACACGAATAGTTCTGTATTTCGATATTATTCGAATAATGGATTTCAGGCAAGCATACCGCTATAATTTGGGCATGAGACCTTTTAAACATCCGACTACTGACCAATTTATCCTTGAGCGCGTCCTGTACGCCTTGAGCGATCCCATGCGCATGGAGATTGTTCGCCGCTTGGCCTTACTGGGCGAAGCAACCTGTGGCGAATTAGACGGTGGCCGTCCTAAATCCAGCGTATCTCACCATTTTCGTGTGCTGCGCGATTCCGGTCTGATCCATACCACAAATATCGGTACCACCCATATGAATCGATTACGGCGCACCGAGATGGAAGCGCGGTTTCCAGGCATGTTGGAAGCGATCCTGTCACAGACGGATTAGTTAATCACCGCCACACCACATTGCACGAATAGTTTGGCAGGATTTAAAGCCAGACTGTTTATCCACAGAGCCAAACTATCGCCGTGTTATTAACGTCTTAGGCTCCACACTGTACCCGGACAATCGTTAAGTGTAATAATGGAACATGGTTTCACATTTCTGTACTGACGATTTGCATCTCTTGATGCAGTGAATATTGATGAAAATAAATAATCTCAGGGCAAGTCTCGGGTTAAGGCCCTACATCAGTCGTTATTGGTCATGGCAGGATGAGTCTGAATTGCCACCTTTATTGCCCGGCAGCGGTGGGGAATTATTTTTTTTCTATCAGCATCCAGCAACCCTGTTCCGCTCCGATTTGCACCAATCGTCACCACAAGCCAGTCTGTTACTGCTACCACGTAACCACATTTTTCGATTTCAACCCAACCGGGCGGTGAGTTTTATCGCGGTTCGTTTTCGTACAGGTGCATTGCGTCACTTTAGTTCTCTGCCTGAATGCGAGCTGATAGATACCTGCACGAGCGCTGGGAATATCTGGGGAACAGAAGGAAATGTGGTAGAGCAGCAGATTAGCGAAACTCCGCATCTGACAGGGCGAATACAGATTATTGAACAATTTCTCTCGGCTCAACTGTTACGCCATCGGAAACCGCAGTGCTGGCTGGATACGGTGACCCAGCAATTTTATTATCAACAATTACATTACCGGCAACCCAGCGTCAGCCTTAGCGATCTTATTGAGCACTACAGTCTCAGTTCCCGCCATTTTCAACGCATGTTCAAACAAAACTTTGGCCTTAGCCCAAAACATTTTCAACGTATCATTCGGGTTGAAGCCGTCACTCGCCATTTATTACTCAATAGACAAAAAAACTACCTGGACGCGGCGCTGGCTCATGGCTACTACGATCAATCACACTTCATCAAAGACTGGCGCGATGTTATCGGAGAAACACCAACCCATTTTTTTCAGGAAGATAACTTCAGGTCGCATTTTTACAATCCCCCATTATCCGATTGACCTATTGTGTCGCTTTATCGAAAACCCAAGGTTATTCATGCAATAGGAGTGAATATGCAACTTAAAGCCGCTTTTATTTTCTTATCATCCGAAGGAAATCCGCAGATACACCATAGTGAAGTCAATACCGACAGCGTTAGCGTCACCACTTATGCGGTAAACAGCTACCAAGCAGCCTGCGTTCTGGCTCAACAGTTAGTCAGACAAGGTATTATCGCAATCGAACTATGCGGCGGTTTTGGTATTAACGGCGTTGCAGCAGTCAATCAGGCCGTCGAAGGACAAGCCGTCGTTGGTGTGGTACGTTTCGATAATCATCCAGGGTTACACCACCAGAGCGGCGATACCCTTTTTCAGTAATCCTTTCTGTACGTCACTAAACCAGCAGAGTGAGCAAACGTTTATCGGCAGGATGCCATTTCTTTAGACGTAGATCATCTCTGCATTTCTCTGCCGTTCCCTTTATAATGCGCTCCATACAAAGACGAACGGCGAGAAAAAAACCGTAATGATGAATAACGACGTACTGCGCAGCGTACGCTATATGCTGAATTTAAATAATGATCACCTGGTGTCAATTCTGGCGTTAGTAGAAATGACCGTGCCCCTTCAGCAATTAGCCAGCTATGTAAAAAAAGAAGAGGAATCCGGCTATCAACCCTGCCCCGATATTGTGATGAGTTATTTTCTCAACGGCTTGATTCTGCAAAAACGTGGGCAGGACGACAATCAGCCAGCCTTACAGGTCGAACGCAAAATAACCAATAACATCATCCTGAAAAAGCTGCGTATCGCCTTCTCTCTGAAAACCTCGGACATTCAGGAAATCCTGACCGAGCAGAATTTCAGGGTATCACAGCCCGAAGTGACGGCCATGATGCGCTCGCCGGATCACAAAAACTACCGAACCTGTGGCGACCAAATCTTACGCTATTTTTTAAAAGGGTTAACCGCAAGAGTGCGTAAAAACAAGTAAGCGTTACAGATATCAGGTGGCTGATCCGCTTTCCTTTTCAGCCACTAACACCCTGACACCCAGCGCTTCAAACGCCAGAATAGCAGCCGGAGAAATACCACTATCGGTAATCAGATAATGAATGTCGCTCCAGTCTGCGGGCAATGCAAACATTGACACCTTGTCTATCTTGCTGGAATCCGCCACCACGTAAACAGTACGCGCCGATTTCATCATCGCGCTTTTCACCTTAATATCGGTTTCGCTTGGAAAGCTTAATCCATGACGTGGAGAGATGCAGGCAGTCGCAAGAAACAGTTTTTCCGCCAGGACGTTTTCAAAAAAACGGGCGGCTTTCTCGCCAGACGTCGATAATGTGGGAAACTTAAACGTTCCGCCGGTTAACAGAATATTAATTCCCGGCTCCGCACCCAACTTCAGCGCAATATTCACGGACGTCGTGATCACTGAAAGTTTGCGAATATGATTAAGGTGATTGGCGATCGCCGTCGTGGTCGTCCCAGAATCCAAAATAACCGTATCGCCATTTTCGATGTGCTGCGCGGCGACTCGCCCAATGGCCTCTTTTTCATCCAGATTAATTTGCCGCTCAAGCATCAAGGCATGCGTATTTTGCCTGCCCGTCACCAGCGTGGCACCGCCATGGTAACGCTGTACAACGCCCTCTTTTTGTAACATCCGCAAATCACTTCTAATCGTCGCTTCGGTCAGATCAAATGTCTCTGTAAGCATTTTCACTGTGACAGTGCCATCTTCACGGATCATCTCAAGGATCTTCTCACGCCGCTGTCGCATATCCGCTAATTGCTCACTTTTGCTTTTCAATCGAAACACTCCCTTTACCAGCCTAATGCGAAAAAGCACGGTTATTGCGTTAAATCTTACCGCCGGGACTAAGGTAATGCGAGTACGGTGATAACAATCAACATTTTCATTCGAAAATATCATTTTTAAATGACAATTGATTTACAACGCTTTTTATCAAAATTTATCCATATCCAATAAAAACACAAACTATAAATCCATTAAAAATTAACACATTATAACAAATCATTCACTTTTGTTCGAAATTTGATCTACCCCACAATGAATTACAAAACGGTAGTGTATATTTTTGTTTGAAAACCAAGGCTGTCCTTATTTTGCATTGATACTGACGCTCTGCCCACGCATGACGCCATGCGGAACGACACACTGTTTTTATAAGGAGACGGAGGAATGAGTAATGAATATGACGTCAATCTGCGCTATGGCGTAGATACGGATTTCACCCTTGAAGGGAAAGTTGCTGTCGTCACTGGCGGCCTCGGGGGGATCGCCATGGCCAGCAACGAGATGTTGCTAAAAAAAGGGGCGCGCCTTGCCTTGCTATATCCGGCGTTCGAACAAAACAAAGTCGCCGACGTTGCCAGCCAATTCGATCCTTCCCGCGTTCAGTTTGTGCAGTGTGATGTTAGCGATCCTCAGTCGGTAGAACAGGCATTCATTGAGGTAGAAACGCATTTTGGCCAGATAGACATTCTGGTGAATTGCGCAGGCTACGTGATGTTGCAACCCGTGCTGGACACCGAGTTCGCCGAATGGCAAAAACAGATTGCCGTAAACCTGACCGGCCCCTTTTTGTGCTCACAAGCGGCGGCAAAACGGATGATTAAGTCAGGGAACGGCGGGAAAATTATTAATATTGCCTCTCAGGCCGCGTCTATCGCTATCGATAACCATGTGGCTTACACCTCTGCTAAAGCGGGCCTGTTAGGCATGACCAAAGTCATGGCCAAAGAGTTTGCACCGCACAGAATTAACGTCAATACCCTTTCCCCCACGGTTGTATTGACCCCTATGGGGGAAAAAGCCTGGCGTGGTGAAAAAGGGGAAGCCATGAAAAAACTGATCCCGCTGGGACGCTTCGCTTATACCGATGAAATCGCCGCCGCTGTCCTGTTTTTTGCTAGCAATGGCAGTGACATGATCACCGGTGCCGACCTGATGATCGACGGTGGTTTCACGATTTGGTAACGCCAGATCAACACCAGAGGAAAGCCACCGATCCGTACACACCGTAAGCCCTACCTATAGCGAGAACATCACCATGAAAAAACATTTAATGCTGTTAGCTTTCGCCACCGCCTGTACTTTCTCTTCAGCCACCTGGTCTGCGGAGAAAGGCACAATCATGATTATGGTTAACTCACTGGACAATCCTTACTACGCCGCTGAAGCCAAAGGCGCAAATTTGAAAGCGCAGTCTCTCGGCTACAAAACCACCGTATTATCACACGGCGAGGATGTGAAGAAACAAAGTGAGCTGATCGATGCCGCTATTGGTCAAAAAGTACAAGGTATCGTGCTCGACAACGCGGATTCCACCGCCAGCGTAGCGGCAATCAGGAAAGCCCAAAACGCCGGTATTCCCGTCGTGTTGATTAACCGTGAGATCCCCGTTGACGACGTCGCTCTGGTACAAATTACCCATAACAACTTTCAGGCAGGTTCCGAAGTGGCAAACCGCTTTGTCGAGCAAATGGGAGAGAAAGGGAAATATGCCGAATTAACCTGCAACCTCGCTGACAACAACTGTGTCACCCGCTCCAAATCCTTTCATCAAGTCATCGATCAGTACACCGATATGCAAAGCATTGCACGGCAAGATGCCAAAGGCACCTTGCTTGATGGTAAACGCATTATGGACAGCATCCTTCAGGCTCATCCTGACGTCAAAGGCGTGATCTGTGGTAACGGCCCCGTGGCGCTGGGCGCGATTGCAGCGTTGAAAGCCGCTGGTCGAAATGATGTTGTGGTCGTTGGAATTGACGGCAGTAACGACGAACGCGACGCGGTGAAAGCAGGCTCGCTGAAAGCGACCGTCATGTTACAAGCTCAGGCCATCGCCGCACAGGGTGTCAGCGATCTGGATAATTTCCTGCAAAAAGGCATTAAACCTGAAAAACAGCGTGTGATGTTCCGCGGAATTCTCATCGATCAAAGCAATGCCACTAAGGTGCAGGATTTCAATTACCAATCTTAATGACCCGCTTTTATTCCCGGACGATAGTGCCCCCTAGCAAGGGGCACAAAAGGAGAGAACCATGCCCAGCCGCATTTGGCCTATGGTTGCCGTATTCACCCTTGCAGGGTGCCGGATTGTGTCACAACAGGAGTTGGCTGAACTAAAAAACCCTACCGCCTCACACGTCAGTCAGGTGGAATCTGCCTGGCAGCAAAAAATTGTGCCTCAGATCGTGTCCGAAGCAAAACCCGTAGCAGAACTCACCCAACGTTTTACCGCATCCAACGATTTTTCTGCACTCTGCCAACAATATGGTTACCGGACACAGGAAGAGAACCCTTGCGTATTTTCCGTTCATGTTACCGGCAGCGTGACGGAGGTAAACACGACATCGAGAAGTGGGAAAATCACAATTAAGGACATTAGCGGAAAAGACGTCGTGGTACAGATAGGGCCCATTATCCGTGGAATGGCGCTACGGGATGCTTATAAAGGGTTGAGTTATCAGGATTTCAACGATCAGGTGCAGTTCGGTGATTACGGGCGAGCCATTAACGATCTGGCCTCTGCTGATATACAAAAAATCACGCTAAAACCCGGAGATAACGTTGATATATACGGTGTATTCAGCGCTTGGGACGTGCCAGAAACGCTACCAGATATCACGCCAGCACGTATCACTTTACCGTGAGGAGTCGAGATGGCACAGATGAACACGACTGCACAAAACAACTCGCCGCCATTATCACCGATCATTATTGAAACCCAGAATGTCTCACGCCTTTATCCTGGAGTGACCGCGCTCGAAGCCGTTAATTATCGAGTCTACCGTAATAAAGTGAACGTATTGATCGGCGAAAACGGCGCAGGCAAATCGACCATGATGAAACTGCTGGCTGGGGTGGAATCACCCTCCTCTGGCCAGATTTTACTTGATGGCAAGCCAGTGACGTTCAGTTCCACACACCAGGCAGAAAAAATGGGGATCAGCATCATTTTTCAGGAATTGAATCTGTTCCCCAACATGAACGTGATGGACAACATTTTTATTGGTAATGAGTTTTTCCAACGAGGGCGAATCAACGAGGCTTACCAATATCAATTGGCGAAAGCGCTACTTGAGCGGTTAGAACTGGATATTGATCCGATGACGCCACTGGCTGAGCTGGCGATTGGTCATCAACAACTGGTGGAAATCGCTCGTGCGCTATCAAAGGACACGCGAGTGCTCATCATGGATGAGCCCACCTCGGCACTTAGCCAATCAGAAGTAAAGGTGCTGTTTAACGTTATTGAACAGCTTAAACGTCGCGGCGTGACCATGATTTATATCTCCCATCGGCTCGAAGAACTGATGGCAATCGGCGACCACATCACCATTTTTCGCGATGGTCGTTTTATCAGCGAACGAGAAGTTCATGATGCAAGCATTCCCTGGATTATTGAACAGATGGTCGGCGATAAGAAAAAACACTTCGACTATCAACCCGCACAACAGAGAGAAACCGTTCTGGACGTCGTTGGGCTAACCGCTCTGCATCAGAACGGTGGCTACACACTAAATGACGTGAGCTTTTCGCTGCGTAAAGGTGAAGTCATTGGCATTTATGGATTACTCGGGGCAGGACGTACCGAGTTATTTAAAGGATTGATTGGCCTGTTGCCCTGCCAGTCCGGCAGCATCACGCTAAATGGCGAGTGTCTCGACAAACGTCATTTCCAGTATCGGTTGAAAAAAGGCATTGCGCTGGTGCCCGAAGATCGGCAAAGCGAAGGGGTGGTGCAACTGATGTCGGTCAAAACCAACATGACGCTGTCACGCCTTAGTCTGCGCGGTTTCCGACGAGCAGCCACGCCCTTGAGACCGCGCCAGGAAACACAAAATGTCAACGACATGATTGGCCGACTGGCAATAAAAGTCAGTGACGCCGATCTCCCCATCACTTCACTCAGCGGCGGCAATCAGCAAAAGGTGGTCTTAGGCAAGGCTCTCATGACCAGCCCCGAGGTTGTACTGCTGGATGAACCGACGCGTGGCATTGATGTCGGCGCTAAAACCGATGTCTACCACCTGATTGGCGCAATGGCACAAGACGGACTGGCAGTGATGTTTTCATCTTCCGAACTGGATGAAGTCATCGCGCTGTCCGATCGCATTCTGGTGATGGCCAACGGCAAAATTACCGCAGATATTCCACGCGCCAGCGTTGACCGCGAAACGCTTATTCGCGCATCGGCACCACACGAGTAGACCCTGCGTTGAGGATATAAACATGAATAAAAAGTATCTTTTCTATATGTATCTACTCAAGGCGCGAACGTTTATTGCCTTACTCATCGTTATCGTTTTTTTCAGCGTCATGGTGCCTAATTTTCTCACACCTTCCAACTTGTTAATCATGACGCAACACGTCGCGATTACCGGGCTATTAGCCATTGGCATGACGTTGGTGATCCTGACAGGCGGTATTGATCTTTCCGTCGGTGCCGTCGCTGGCATCTGTGGAATGGTCGCTGGCGCGCTGCTGGCCAACGGCATTCCACTATGGGGCGATCGCATTTTATTTCTCAACGTTCCCGAAGTCATTCTCGTCGTGGCGCTGTTTGGCATCGTCGTCGGTCTGATTAATGGCGCGGTGATTACTCGTCTTGGCGTTGCGCCGTTCATCTGTACGCTTGGCATGATGTATGTCGCTCGCGGCACCGCACTCTTGTTTAACGACGGTAGCACTTACGCCAATCTTATCGGTATGCCAGAACTGGGCAATACCGGTTTTTCAATATTGGGTTCTGGAAGCGTACTGGGCGTTTATTTACCGATTTGGCTGATGCTCGGTTTTCTGCTGCTTGGTTTATACCTGACACACAAAACCCCACTGGGTCGCTATATCTACGCCATCGGCGGTAACGAGTCTGCCGCACGTCTGGCGGGCGTCCCCATCATTAAAGTCAAAGTATTTGTCTACGCGTTCTCAGGCTTATGCGCCGCACTGGTCGGGCTGATTGTCGCCTCACAATTGCAAACCGCTCATCCTATGACTGGCAATATGTTTGAGATGGATGCCATTGGCGCGACCGTGCTCGGCGGCACCGCATTAGCAGGCGGGAGAGGACGCGTATCCGGATCGATTATTGGTGCGTTTGTGATTGTTTTTCTTGCCGATGGCATGGTGATGATGGGCGTGAGCGATTTCTGGCAAATGGTTATAAAAGGCGTCGTTATCGTTACCGCTGTCGTCATCGACCAGTTCCAACAGCGTTTGCAAAACAAAGTGGTGTTAATGCGTCGTCATGAACAAAAACAGGCCGTCGCCCCACTCTCCGGGGTGAATCATAGTTAAAGATAGTCATCGCGTGTAGCCGTGTTCACCGTTCCTGACGCAGGCAATGGGGTATCAACGAGATCAATGAGGAGCTATAGACTATGAAGCACGATTTTACAGAAAAGACGGTGGTCATTACCGGTGCCTGCCGTGGTATTGGTGCGGGTATTGCCGAACGATTCGCTCGTGAGGGCGCCAATCTTGTCATGGTGTCCAACTCAGAGCGTATCTTTGAAACAGCGGAAAAACTCGAATCGCAATATGGTGTCGCCATCCTTGCGCGTCAGATTGATGTCACCGATGAAGAACAGGTGCAGTCGTTATACCAGCAGGCCGTTGATAAATTTGGTCGCGTGGATGTCTCCATCCAGAATGCAGGTGTCATCACTATCGATTACTTCGATAGCATGCCCAAAGTCGATTTTGAGAAAGTGCTGGCGGTTAACACCACGGGTGTATGGTTATGTTGCCGTGAAGCAGCCAAAATCATGGTGAAACAACATAGCGGTAGTCTGATTAACACCTCATCAGGACAAGGACGGCAGGGTTTTATTTATACGCCCCACTACGCCGCCAGCAAGATGGGGGTGATTGGTATCACGCAGAGTCTGGCACACGAACTGGCACCGTGGAATATCACGGTCAATGCCTTCTGCCCCGGTATTATCGAAAGTGAAATGTGGGATTACAACGATCGCGTCTGGGGCAAAATTCTCAGTACGGAAAATAAAAATTATCGCAAAGGGGAGTTAATGGCGGAGTGGGTGCAGGGAATTCCCCTCAAACGTGCAGGTGTGCCAGAAGATGTCGCTGGACTGGTCGCTTTTCTAGCCTCCGATGATGCCCGTTATATCACCGGCCAGACCATTAATGTGGATGGTGGATTAATCATGTCCTGAGTCGGCTTCTGAGAATATGCAGCTATCTATTGCCAAATCATGTCGGCCTTGACTGCGCGAGCTTAGCCCTTGGCCGACGGCGTGACATCATGAGACGCCTGCTGCTTTGCTGCGATAAACGCCGCGACATCCATCACGTTTGCAGGAGGTTGATGCTGCTGAAGTTGAAGCGCCATATAACGCATGTAGGGATCAATATGGCCGAAAATAGCCTTATAACCCGCACAAAGATGATTATGCCAATGTTTATCGACACGATGAATACGGTGTTTGGGACATCCCCCGTGACAGGCAAAACGGTATTCACAGCGCTGGCAGGCTGGCGATAAATTAGCCTTGGCCATGCCAAACTGGCGTTGTTGTTTGCTACTGACCAGCTTATCCAGACGATCGGTGGTGAGATTACCCAGCCGGTGTTCCGGGTAGACAAAGTGATCGCAGCTATAAATATCGCCATTCATCTCAACCACAAGCCCGGTACCACAGGTCGCTTGCATAACACAGAGACTGGGCTTATCCCCTGCCCACGCGGCAAGCGCATTATCAAAGAGCTGCACAAAAACCCGCCCAACATCGTGGCGAATCCAGTAGTCAAAAATCGTGTTCATGAATTGGCCGTAGGCTTCACCACTCACTGACCACGGTGTCACCTGCGTATTGGACAGCGTTTGAGGGTGAATCAACTCGCCAAATGCATGGTTGACCTCGCGCTGTTCCACCGCGGGGATAAATTGAACATGCTGTGCTCCCAGATCCTGAGTCAGAAAGCGGTAGATCTCCAGAGGAGCCTGCGCCGTTTCATTGTTCACTACCGTTAGCAGATTAAACTCAACCCGATACTGTTTCAGTAGCGTGACGGCCTCAATGACCCGATCAAAAACCGATTTTCCACTGTGCGTGACACGATAGCGATCGTGCAGCCATTTTGGCCCATCTATCGATACCCCAACCAGAAACTGATTCTCCGCCAGAAACGCAGCCCATGCTTCGTCAAGCAACACGCCGTTTGTTTGCATGCTGTTGCGGATGGTTTTTCCATTCGCGTATTGCCGCTGGTAGGACAACGCGCGCCGATAAAAATCCAGCCCGGCCATCGTGGGTTCTCCCCCCTGCCAGGTAAATTCGACCTCATCAGCGGGGTTCGACGCAATGTACTGCTGCACGTACTGCCGCAGAATATTGTCATCCATATGGCGGCTTGATTTCGCCGGTTTAAGCGTCCCCTGTTCTTTCTCAAGATAGAAGCAATAGTCACAAGCAAGATTACACTGATAGCTGGTGGGCTTCGCCATCAGGTGAAAAGGTTGCTTCATCTTACCTCCCATCAAGTCGTGTCTGTGCGGATGACGGTCAGCCCCCCTGCATCGGAAAAGTGACCATGATCACCCTCTGGATATCTGATATTGACAGTATTAGAAAATAATGGAAATAATAATTTCACCAAACAACAAAATAAATGAAATTTTTACTTCTTAGGCAGTTCACAACACCAGGGGTTCTATCATGAACAGTCTTTTCTCCGGCGCACAAAAGTTGGGTAAATCGTTTATGTTACCCATTGCCGTCTTACCCGCAGCGGGTCTCCTGCTGGGTATTGGCGGCGTGTTCTCCAACCCAATCACTATCGAAACCTACGCCTTTCTGAATAACAGCGTCTTGCAGGCCATTTTCATCCTCATGAAACTGTGCGGCAGCGCCGTGTTTGATAACCTACCGCTGTTGTTTGCCGTTGGTATTGCGGTCGGGATGACCAGCACCGATCGGGGGACCGCCGGACTGGCAGCCGTTCTCTCCTTTCTGGTGATGAACAAAGCGATTAACGCCATGCTGGTGATCACGCACACGCTGGCAACCGATAATCTCGCGGCACATGGGCAAGCCGTCATCCTCGGCATCACGACACTGCAAACTGGCGTACTTGGCGGCATTCTCAGCGGGTTGCTCACCGCCTGGTTGCATGGGCGCTACAACAAAATCGCGCTGCCAGAGCTATTGGCATTCTTTAGCGGTTCCCGATTTGTGCCCATCGTGGCGTCATTCGCGGCCTTATTCCTTGGCGTGTTGCTATTCTACGTTTGGCCTCCCATTCAGAGCGGCATCTCTCATTTAGGTGGTCTGGTAGAAAAGACGGGATACATCGGTACCTTCTTCTACGGCATGATCCTCAAATGCCTTATCCCATTCGGGCTGCACCATATCTTCTATTTGCCATTCTGGCTGACCAGCATCGGCGGCGAGCAGATGGTGAATGGCACGCTGGTTCAGGGCACGCAAAAAATATTTTTCGCACAGTTGGCCGATCCCAGCGTCACACAGTATTACATTGGCGTGTCCCGTTTTATGGCTGGCCGCTTCGCTGATTTCATGTTCGGTCTGCCCGGCGCGGCGCTGGCTATCTACCATTGTGCCAAACCAGAAAATCGTGGAAAAGTCGCCGGATTACTGCTGTCCGCCGCTCTCACCGCTTTCGTTACCGGTATTACCGAACCGCTCGAATTTGCCTTCATGTTTTGCGCCCCGCTGCTGTATCTGGTGCATATCGTCTTGACCGGCGTCGCCTTTATGTTGGCGCATGTCCTTGAAATCACCGTAGGGCAAACGTTCTCAGGCGGATTGATCGACTTCCTGTTATTCGGTGTCTTGCAAGGTAATGCCAAAACCAATTGGGTGTTAATGCTCCCGCTGGGCGCAGTGATGTTTACCCTTTACTACTGCTCGTTCCGCTTCCTGATCCAGTTACGTCAATTGAAAACGCCCGGTCGTGAAGACGAAACGGTCGACAGCAGTACATCACCGGCGCTGACGGGGACAGAGCGTGCGCAAGGTATCGTGACCGCCCTGGGGGGAAAAGAAAACATTGTCGATGTGGATTGTTGCGCCACTCGCCTCCGCATTACCGTTAAAGATCCAGCCATTGTGAACCCAGAGGATTTTAAGGCGCTTGGCAGCCGGGGAGCATTTGTTCGCGGACAAGGCGTCCAGATCGTCTACGGCCCTCATGTCACATTGATTAAAAACGAAGTTGAAGAGTTGGTTTCCCTCTAGCGGTTGGCAAGGACAAGAAAATGAAAGCTGTAATGTTGATGTTCGATACACTGACTCGTAATCACCTCTCGCCGTATGGCGGGGGGGCCATTACGCCCAACTTTACCCGTTTGGCAAAAGAGTCGGTTCAATTCGATAACTTTTATGTTGGCAGCATGCCCTGTATGCCAGCCCGGCGCGAACTGCACACCGGCCGGTATAACTTCCTGCACCGCAGCTGGGGGCCGCTGGAGCCCTTTGATTTCTCCATGCCGCAAGCACTGGATAAACGCGGCATCCACACCCATATGGTGACCGATCACAAACACTACTGGCGTGATGGTGGGGCAACCTACCACACCCG
The DNA here is from genome assembly GCF_046237015.1 of Pectobacterium hainanensis. Lineage (NCBI taxonomy): Bacteria > Pseudomonadati > Pseudomonadota > Gammaproteobacteria > Enterobacterales > Pectobacteriaceae > Pectobacterium > Pectobacterium hainanensis. The sequence goes on along the minus strand of NZ_JBJYIN010000019.1, from coordinate 70,763 downwards.
CTACTCCACCTTCGAATTTATCCGTGGTCAGGAAGGCGACTGCTGGCAGGGCAAAGTCGCCAAGCCTGCTATCCACTATCAGGGAATGGAGGATGAGAATACCCGACAGCGCAGAACCAAGCGCATCACGCAAGATTTCATCAATCGCGCCGCGATGCCGACCCAAAAAGAACACTATACCGAGCGAACCATCCGTGCAGGGTTAGATTTCATCAATAGCAATAAGGATGACGATAACTGGTTCTTGCAAATTGAGTGTTTTGATCCGCATGAACCCTTCTTTGTTCCTGAAAAATACCTTGCCATGTACGGCTGCAAAGCCGAGGACTTCAACGGCTGGACACCATACTACTGCGCGACGGAAAGCCCTGAGCATGCGGAAAAAGTGAAGAAGTTTTATCAGGCATTGATCACCATGTGTGATGATTACCTCGGACAGGTGATGGACAATCTCAAAGAGAATGGACTATGGGATGACACCCTATTTATTGTCTGTACCGACCATGGTTTCTTGCTTGGCGAGCATCACTGGTGGGGCAAGAACATCATGCCGGTGTATAACGAAATCGCCAACACCCCGTTCTTTATCCGCGATCCTCGCAGCGGCATTCATGGCGTTCGGCGTCAGGCATTAGCCCAAACTATTGATATTCCTGCGACGCTGCTTGATTACTTCAATGTGCCGATACCGCCAACCATGCACGGTAAATCATTGCGCCCGGCGATTGAAAACGATACGCCGATCCGCGATACCGCGCTGTACGGATACTTTGGCGGGCACGTCAATATCACCGATGGACAGTACGTCTACATGCGCAGCCCACGGCATAGCGATAAGACCGATCTGTTTGAATACACCTTGATGCCAACCCGTATCGACAGTGCATTTGCGCTCAGTGATTTTCAGCATATGACCTTGCACCCTGGGTTTGATTTCACTCAGGGCGCACAGGTCATGAAAATCCCTGCGACCTTCGGCTACCTCAATGCCTATCGCTATGGCGACAAGCTGTTCAATGTTGTTGACGATCCCGGACAAAAGCACACATTGCAGGATCCGCCGCGTGCCATGACCTACGCCCAGCAAATCGCCGCACTCTTCAAGGACAATGATGCACCGCCAGAGCTTTACTCGCGCTTCAGCCTCGACACGCTGAGCGCCGAGCAGGAACAGAAAGATCTGGCACGCTATCAGCACTATCCCGAATTGGCGGGTACAGGTGTCGACTGTGAACATCGCGGTGTTTATGAAGCCCTGCGCCTGCTGATTAATGCCGGGAAAGCGGCGGATATCTCACTCACCGCTTTGCTGCAAACCGTCCACCAGACGCCAATGCTGCAAGAGCAGGATATCTTCCTCATGATTGAGGCAGTGTTCCCTGAAGAGAAAAAGCCTGAGCTGGTCTATCAGGCCCGTTTATTACTGCGCATTGATTAACCGGGAAACTGATGGATACGCTGACACTGAGTAATGCGCTTCTTGCGCTGAAAGTCCATCCCAAAGGCGCAGAAATGCAGAGCTTACAGGATGCGAATCGGGAGTGGCTCTGGCAGCCCGGCGATACCGGCTGGCAGAGCACCGCTCCCCTACTGTTTCCTGTTGTCGGGCAACTTGTTCATCGCGGGATGTATCATAACGGCCAGCACTGGCCGCTACCCGCGCACGGTTTTTTGCGGCATCAAGATTTTACGGTGGTAGCACACCACCAAGCGCATCTGCATCTGCGCTGTCGTCAAACACCAGAAACGCGTGCCATGTGGCCTTTCGACTGGCAGTTGGATGTGAATTACCAACTGGAGGGCAATCGCGTTCTGGTTCACTATCAATTGTGCAATACCGATAACCAACCGTTCTGGTTTTCACTGGGTTCACACCCCGGGTTTGCGATCCCTATTGGTCATGAATCAGGCTGGCAAGTACGCTTCTCGTCTACGCGCTGCAAAGGCCCCTGGCCCACCTATCAGAGAACGCTCGTCGTTAGCCACGAAGAGTCGGCTCCTGTTGCAGGCAGCTTGGTATTAACCCCCGAGACCTTCGCGCAGGGGGCGATTTATTTCAGCCAGGCAGAACACCAGACTATCGAAGTCATTTCCCCAACGGGGATCAACACACTCCAATTCCACACCGGTTTACATCCCTGGCTTGCGCTCTGGTCGGAGCCGGGATCGGATTTACTGTGTATCGAGCCCCTTTTTGGCACAACCGATGCACCCGATGCGACAGGAGAATGGCAGCATAAACGTGGGATCGTGTTGCTTGAGTCTGGAAACCGCTTTGAATGCGGTTTTAATTTCGCCATACGGGCAGGCGAATGACGGATAAGGAAGAGCAAGGTAAGATACGGGGATTATTTGCAATCCGTTCGACAAGCGTGGTTCGGACGCAGCAACTATTGCGCACGATAGCGACGCAGGAATCCCCCATGAGTATCAATAAAGAAAAAGTACGGACTTACATTGCCAACGTCTTACATGGGCTTAGCGATACGAACCAGATTATCGCAAATTATGTGCTGCAAAATCCCAGTATGGTTGCTCAACTCCCCGTCAAGAAACTCGCGGCGGAGATTGGCGTCAGCGAGGCAACCATCGTCCGATTTTGCAAACATATTGGTTATACTGGTCTGCTGGAGCTGAAAAGTGCATTAAACCGCGAACTGTTTGATGAAAGCGATCTGTCACTCCCCACCACGCCTGATATTTTAATGAATGATACGCGTCACGATGTCGCCCAGAAAATCGCAATGACGATAGACAAAACGGTAAAGGAAACCATCGATTTGATTGATATGCAGATGGTAAACCAGATCGTCAGTTTATTTCTCTCTGCCCGTCGCATCATGTTTATCGGCTTCGGGGCATCCGGCCTGTCGGCGCAGGAAGCGCGTGACAAAATGAATCGTCTTGGCATCGATTCCGATTCGTTTACCGATCGTTTTTCCATGACGTTGAAACTCGCGAATTTGAAGTCCGACGATCTGGTCGTCGCCTTCTCACACTCAGGCGAAACGCCGGAAGTAGTGAACGCCTTTAAACTCGCAGAAAAAGCCAAAGCCATCAGACTCGCCATCACCCACAGTACACATTCGCCGCTGACGAGCTTGGCGGACTATGTCCTGTTAACCTGCGGCGAAAGCGAGCGCTATCAGGGGGATTCGATCGGCACGCGCGTCTCCCAACTGTTTATGGTTGAGTTCCTGTGCATGGAGATCGCAAAACATAACTTTAAAGAGTTAGCCAGCCAGAGTATTTCAATCAAAGAGCTGTTGATCAAAGAACGCATTAAACAACATTCAACCTAAAAATAGACAACAACATGACAATCCCCAAGCAGGACAAAACCCCGTGGTGGAGCCAGGGGAAAGCGCCAGACTACCGTTTTTCATTGGCAAACGAACGTACCTTTCTGGCATGGATCCGCACCGCGTTGGCATTTTTAGCCGGTGCTGTCGGTATCGATCAGTTTACCGTGCATATCGATCCACTGGTACGCCAGGGATTAGCACTACTCCTTGTCGTCTGTGCCGCGCTACTCGGCAGTCTGGCCTATCGCCGCTGGGTCAGCAACGAGAAAGCCATGCGGCAAGAAAACGATATGCCCTACACGCCAATGCTGCTGATCGTGACGCTACTGATCACCCTCATTGCCATTGCGCTTGCTGCCATGATCTTGTTCGGTTAACGCATGGAAACAACACGCGATCCGGGGCTACAGCCTCAGCGAACGGGTATGGCCTGGATACGTACTCTGTTTGTCACGCTAATAAACAGCTTATTGTGTTTTCGCCTGAGTATGGTGGATGGCAGCCGCATGGTGTTTGCCTGCGCCATTTTACTACTGTGTGTGGCGGTGCTGATGTCGTTACTGGCGGTAGCGCGTTATCATTTTGACGCCCATTGCCAACAGGTATTGTCGCGCGCCAGTCATGGGTTGATTGCACTGACGACGCTGTCGATTGTACTTACGGCATTGGTTTTATTGCTGCATTTCAGCGGCGTGTGGCAACAATAGTGTCTTTGGATAGCGATATTCCTGAGAAAGGCGGTGGAGCACGCTCCACCGATTAGACAAAACGAACGATCAGATCGAGCTTTCTGGGAACAAAAACGGATTGATGCTACTGCGAGAAAAACCTTCTTCTTCCATCTTCACATCCAGTACCAGCGAAGCCAGATCGTCGGCAACGGCTTCCACGCGGTGATCTTTCTCCTGATACAGCAGCTTCAGATAAGTCCCGCAGTGACCACAGCTTTCTGCCTTGATAGCGGCGTTTTCGCTATCCAGCGACCAATAGTTGAGATCGCTGGACTCTTCACAATTGCTGCATTTCACCCGCACCATATGCCATTCGCTCTCGCACAGATTGCAATGCAGATAACGCAACCCACTCGCCGAACCTAGCTGCACCACACCAGACACTGGAATGCTGCCACAAACCGGACAAAACTGGCGGTGCTCACCGGGTATCGCTCGCGCTTTACCAGGCAGCAGGCTTGCCATCTGAGCCCAAAACAACGATAGCGCAGCCCAGATAAACGGGGCCTTATCATTATTTTCTGCACTAAACTCATGATGTAACAAAGCCGTGGCCTGCGTTTCAAGCGCCTGCTCCGACATTTTTTCCAGATTTTCCAACGTGGCTAATACCTGCCCGCTGGCATCCGATTTCAGTTCCTCGATCAACGCACGTAATAACGTATGCCAATGCGCATCTCGTGGAAACACGTCAATATCGAGCGGCGGGCGAACGCCGGACTGTTTTAATATATCGCTCAGATCACGCTGCAACGGGTGATCGTGCAGCACTTTCTGCTGCGCCTCCACGACGTTCGCAGCGAAAAGAAGATAATCTCCCAGCGGATGATCTTCCGCTAGCTGACGCAGGCGCTCCGAGCGACTGCTATACAAGCTTTTCAAATTGGCGAAAAGCAGTGGAGGGATATGTCCCTCCGACGCCGATTTCTCACTTTTTTCTAACTGTTCCTGAGGAACAATACGAATACTCATCAGGGTTGTTTTTCCTGTTGTTTACGTTGTAGCTCACGATACCAGCGTGGGTGATGTTTCTTCGCCCATGATGTCGACACCCAGCCTTCCACCATGGCGGTAATGGTTCCTTTCACCCACAGCGCAGCATAAACGTGAACCATAATAACGATGATCAACCCCACCGCCGCAAGCGAATGCACCAGCAATGCGAGGCGAATGATCGGAATGGGAAACGCATCGGCAAAATAGGGCCGCCACATGACGATACCGCTGACGACCAAAAGCAGCAGGCTGATAATCGCCAGCCAAAACACGCATTTCTGCCCGAAATTATACCTGCCTGTATCGCCGACTTCCTGATTTCTGGCAATTTTATGAATGTTTTTGGCCCATTCAATGTCATCACGGTTGATCAGATTATGCTTCCAGTAGCGGAAAAACATTAACAGAAAAGCCACAAACATCACCACACCTACAAAGGGGTGCAGGATCCTCGCCAGTTGGGGCGTACCCAGAATATTCATGAACCAGTTAAGCGATGGGAAAAGAAAACCCAACCCGCTAATGGCAGCAAACACAAAACAGAACGCCACAATCCAGTGATTAATACGCTCCGGCGCACTGTAGCGCTGAATTCGCTTATTCTTTTTCATGGTGTTTGTCCTCATGATGATCGCTTTCGGTTTCCTCATCCTCTTCTACGCGGTTCGGGCCGATACCCACATAGTGGAAGACGCTGGCCGCAAAGGTTGCGGCAAAACCAATCGCCGCCAGCGGTTTCCAGACGCCTTTCCAGAAAGTCACTGTCGGGCTAATGGTCGGATTATCCGGTAAGCCGTGATAAAGCTGCGGTTTATCTGCATGATGCAGAACGTACATCACGTGCGTCCCGCCAACACCGGCCGGATCGTACAGACCGGCGTTCGCATAGCCGCGGCTGTTCAGATCGATAACTCGTTCCGCCGCCAGATTTTTCATATCCGCTTTCGTACCGAAATGAATGGCACCGGTAGGACAGGTTTTCACACAGGCAGGTTCCTGACCAACGCTAACGCGGTCAACGCACAGCGTACATTTATAGACACGGTTATCTTCTTTGTTCATGCGCGGCACATCGAACGGGCAACCAGCGATACAGTAACCACAGCCGATACAGTGCTCTGACTGAAAATCGACAATGCCGTTAGCGTACTGAATGATTGCGCCTTCCGCCGGACAGGCTTTCAGACAGCCGGGATCGGCACAGTGCATACAGCCATCCTTACGGATGAGCCATTCCAGCTTGCCCTTCTCTTCAACTTCAGAGAAACGCATCACCGTCCAGGATTTGGCGGTTAAATCGGTCGGATTATCGTAAACACCGACGTTATGCCCTACCTCATCGCGGATATCATTCCACTCAGAGCAGGCCACCTGGCAGGCTTTACAGCCAATACAGGTCGTTACATCTATCAGTTTGGCTACGGGTTCCTGATGATCGCGCGCCTGCGGCGGCGGCGTCAGGGAATTGGTCGCAGAGCGACGAATAATGTCTTGTGATTGCATGGCCATAATCGTTCTCCGCTACGCCTTTTCCAGATTCACTAAAAACGCCTTGTATTCCGGCGTCTGCGTATTGGCATCCCCCACATGTGGCGTCAGCGTATTTGCCATAAATCCTTTCTGGGTTGTGCCTTCAAATCCCCAGTGACACGGTACGCCGATGGTTTCCACCGGTTTCCCCTCAATCATCAGGGTGCGGATACGTTTGGTCACAACCGCCTTAGCCTTGATGTAACCCCGTTTACTACTGAGCTTCACCGTATCGCCCGCACGAATTCCTTTTTGTTCCGCCAATGCTTCACCGATCTCGACAAACTGTTCCGGCTGAACGATGGCATTCAGACGTGCGTGTTTTGTCCAATGACGGAATAATTCGGTGATCGAATAGGTGGTGGCAACATACGGATAATCCGCCGCATGGCCCAACCGCAGCCGATCGGGTTCATACAAGCGGGCGACAGGATTTACTCGCGTATTTTCATGCAGTGGGTTTTTCGCCAACGGCGATTCCATCGGCTCATAGTGTTCCGGGAACGGACCGTCGGTCATTTTATCGATGCTGAACAGACGACCAAGCCCTTCGGCCTGCAAAATAAAGGGGCCGACACCGCTGCCCGGCGCGGCATTCCCATAGTCCGGCGTATCGATCCCCGTCCAGCGCTGACCGTCCCAGTGGATCAGAACGCGTTTCGGATCCCACGGTTTCCCCTGTTCATCGGCAGAGGCACGATTGTAAAGAATGCGGCGATTTTGTGGCCACGCCCATGCCCAACCGAGCGTACTGCCCAAACCGGACGGATCGGCGTTATCGCGCCGTGCCATCTGGTTACCCTGCTCGGTCCAGCAACCGGCATACACCCAACAAAAACTCGCTGTGGTACCGTCATCACGCAACTGAGAAAAATCAGACAGCAACTGTCCTTTTTTCAGAATCAGATTACCCTGCTCATCATGAAGGTCTGCAAGAGCATAGCCATTTCCTTCTCTGGCAACTTCTTCTGCCGAAGGATCTTCCGGATTCAGGTAGTTCCACGCCATATTGAGCAACGGCTCAGGGTTAGCACCTCCCTCTTTCTCATACATTTCCCGCAATCGCAGGAAAATCCCCGCCAGGATCACGCCATCGTGTAGCGCTTCTGCTGGTGGTTCCGCACCTTTATAGTGCCACTGTAACCAGCGCCCGGAATTGACTATCGAACCGTTTTCTTCCGCAAAACAGCTAGACGGCAAGCGGAATACTTCGGTTTGAATTTGAGCAGGATCGACATCATTTAATTCGCCGTGGTTCTGCCAGAAATTAGAGGTTTCCGTCGCCAGCGGATCGATGATGACCAGAAATTTCAGCTTTTTCAGTGCATCACGCGCTTTGTTGGAATCCGCAAAGGCCGCAATCGGGTTAAATCCCTGAGCAATATAGCCGTTTACCTTACCGTCGATCATACGCTGCGTATAATTCAGCGCGTCATAGCTTTGATCCCACTTCGGCAACCAGTCAAAACCCCAATTGTTTTCTTTCTGCGCTTTATCGCCATACAGACTTTTCATCAGGCTAATAAAGAATTTAGGCGTGTTTTTCCAGTAGTTAACCTGCTCAGGTAACAACGCTTTGGGTGTAATTTGCCCCAGATAGTCTTGTAGCGTGGTTTGCTTTTCCGAAGGTAAATCCATGTATCCTGGCAAACGCAGAGACAACAGTCCGAGATCGGTATAGCCCTGAATGTTGGAGTGACCACGTAAGGCATTGATGCCGCCGCCGATCATGCCAATATTACCCAGCAACAGTTGAATCATGCCCGCTGCACGGATCATTTGCGATCCCGTCGTATGCTGCGTCCAGCCAAGCGCATACAGAATGGTGGCGGTTCTGTCGGGTACACAGGTGGAAGCTAACAGCTCGCAAATCGTCAGGAATTCATCTTTCGGTGTACCACAGATATTGGAGACAACGTCCGGCGTATAACGGCTAACATGCTGTTTGAGCAAATTCCAGACGCAACGAGGGTCGGTCAAGGTCAGATCGCGTTTGGCAAAACCATTCTCGTCCAGTTCATATTGCCATGAGGTGCGGTCATATTTACGCGCCTCTGGATCATATCCGCTGAAAATACCATCGTCGAAATGGTAATCTTCACGAATCAGCAGGCTGGCATTGGTGTATGACTTCACATACTCCATCTGCACTTTGTTATTGCTCAACAGATAATGAACCACGCCAAGCAAAAAGGTAATGTCCGCTCCCGCTCGGATCGGGGCATACAAGTCAGCTACCGATGCGGTACGGTTAAAACGGGGATCGACGACAATCAGTTTGGCCCCGTTTTTGATTTTTGCTTCTACCGCCCACTTAAAGCCAACCGGATGCGCTTCCGCCGGGTTACCGCCCATGACCAATACAATGTTGGCATTCTTAATATCCACCCAGTTGTTGGTCATGGCACCGCGGCCAAAGGTAGGCGCCAACGCGGCAACACTCGGGGCATGGCACAACCGCGCCTGAGTGTCTATCCCCAACATACCCAGTGCGCGAGCAAAACGAAAGTCCAGCATGCCGGTTTCGTTGCTTGCCGCTGACGAGCACAGCATCCCGGTTGTTAACCAGCGGTTAACCGTAACACCTGCTGCGTTTTTCTCAATAAAATTGGCGTCGCGATCGGCTTTCATCAACCGGGCAATACGGTCGAATGCGTCATTCCAACTGATGCGCTCCCATTTATCCGAACCGGGTGCGCGATATTCCGGATATTTAAGACGCTGATCGCTATGAATATAATCAATCAGACCCGCGCCTTTCGGACATAATGAACCACGGCTCACCGGATGATCAGGATCACCCTCAATATGGAAGATAGAAGGCTTGGCATTTTTTGCCCCGTCGCCAAGGCTGTACATTAAAATACCGCATCCGACGGAACAATAAGTGCAGTTATTGCGCGTTTCTTTAGCACGCAAGAGTTTATATTGTCGGGTTTCAGCCAGTGCAACCGTTGGGGAAAAACCCAATGCTGTCACTGTTGTTCCGGCCATGCCGCCCGCAAATATTTTAAAGAATTGTCGTCTGCTCACCTGCATGGAAAGCTCCTCATACCGCATAGCTCACATTAAAATTCGCAAAGAATTTTTATTTCTTTTTATATTGAAAGGATGTTTTGGTCGTGACGTATAAAATCCACAACAACGTTATGCATTATCACCGTGAAACATCAAAATCTCAAATATTTATCCGCGACATAACATTTAAATCACAATAAACTCATTTTTAGTGATTTATCGCGTCAAAAAACCGATCAAATGAAATTGATTATCAATCGCAAATAACGAAATTAACAATTCGTTATATATATTTTTACATATTGAATATCGGGTATGTTTTATTGCATCGATGGGGAACACATGAGGAAAAAATATTTTGACGAGTACAATTAATAACCATCCGTATTATAACGGATGGTTTTCTATATTATTTATAGGCGATTCGCTAATAATAAAAAATACCAGCTCATAACATATGACAGATCTTAAATACGGGCGACAATTTCTCTCAGATTACCGCCTACTAATATTTCAAGTTCAGCAAACTGCTCCGGCTTATTTGAAAGCAGCTCATCTGGGTTCTCCACATTTAATAAGAATCGACCAAACGAGACAGGGAATTCATAGTTTAGCTGATCGAGTGTGGTATTCACGCCGCAACAAGGTGTAGTGATATCCAACCGATGGAAATGCGATTTTTCATAAGATTCAGACATTTCATCGCTCCACCACTCAACATCCAGCTTCTTTCCGCATTGAGGGCAATGGATATCGCCAAACGTTTCACCACCATCAATAAAGGCCATCTTGTCATACAGATCATAAGTCACTGGCGCTCCCAGTACCGCTTCAAGAAACAACGCCGCTTTATCGGCAATCTGCTGACTTGGCTGAAAAAAACGATCGGCGGGAAAATAACGCACAATATAATCGGACATAATATGGACTCCTTGTCTCTCTTTAACATCGTATAGGCGCGGACAGTATACCGTTGCAAATCAGCGACTGACAGACCCACCCACATGATAGCTATCGTGTCTTTTACAATGCTTATCGCTCAACGTAACGCCGAACAAAATCCAACAGTAATTGGCGGGCCCAGACCGGTTCTTCCGGCAGTTGCATCAAGCGATCGACATCCCACCCGTTACGACGCAACGCCGCTTCATTATATTTGAGGCAAGCCAGCATAATCGATGCATCAAATTCCGGGTGAAACTGCACGGTCAGCACGTTATCGCTGTAGCGAATAATTTGGCAACCATCGGCCTGAGAGCTAGCCAGCACTTGTGCTCCTTCGGGTGGAATCAATACCGATTGCTGGTGTGTCAAATAAGCATCAAATTCCCTGGGATACTTCGCCAGCCAACTATCTGTCGCCGCTGCGGGATGGATTGTCACCTTCAACATTCCCAACTCTTTACCGTTTGGATTATCTCCGACTTTACCTCCCAGAGCATCCGCTAGCAGTTGGTGTCCGTAACACACCCCCAACATAGGAACATCGGCCTGATAGGCTTCACGTAGCCAGCGGGCTGTTAGCTCGCTCCAGTCCAGCCTGTCCGTCACCATCGACCATGATCCTGAAATAATGACCGCCGACAGTTTAGAGAGCGCAGGTAGTACGTCTCCGCGATCCGGACGAACAATTTGTACATTCTCAGTCGCCCCTGCGATCGCCCTCGTAAACCATTCCCCCTGCTGTCCAACCTGAGCGGCAATACCTGCCGGAGGTTCCCCCATTTGAATGATCAGCAATGTCTTTTTGTTCATATTCTAATTAACCCGCTAACGCTGAAAGCCACGAAAATGCCATCCCGAACGTAACACCAACGCAGAATGCTGTCATTGTCTGTCTGTGAAAAATAACCAGAATAAGTTCATCTTTGCTCCCCCCAACATTCCATGCCATATCGATCATGCGATAATGACATAGGAAACGCGACAGCGGAGATATGTCGATGATGGGCATGAAGAAAGATCAGGTTGAAGGTTGTTGCCGATAGGCCAGGGAGAAAACATCGTAAAAATCGACGTCCCCCTTCGTCCGCTGAATTTTTTTGATTCCAGACTTTACCGCTTCTGAAATATTTTCATTCTGCATGATGCGATCCAGCGCTTCCTGAGACACATGGCGAATCGTAAACCATTCGCCGTTATAACAAACACGCAGGTCCAACGTATCAATATCTTCGAAACGGTATTTAGGATTAATATCCATGGATAAAGCCAGCGTCATGATCAGTAAAAAAGCAGTGAAACCGATGACGTAAGCCAAACCAAAGTATGGCGCATAAAACAGAATAAGAACGACAGGTACGTAACTCACTAACATGGCAGCGAAAAGATAAGGATGAGCGCGCATAAATTTACGGCTGAACCTTATCTTATTATCACGTTTTTCTTCCCGATTAATTTTATCAATTTCCTCGGTCAGGATACGTTTCACTTCGTCCATCATCACCGTCACACCCTGAGTCAATTTTTAACACGAAGACAACATAAGTTGTTGCCGATTAAAGCATAGACATTCAAGAGATAACAGATACGAGTTACAAAATATTAACGATAGCGATTTGAAAATACCCCGCTTACGCGGGGGAGGAGATGAAATGCGGTGGTTAACAGACGAAAGCGAGGCAAGTTATGGCATCGCCGGCATTTCAAGATCGGGATCGATGAGATGATAAATCTGATTACCAAATACGGGCTGTTGTAATAGTTGATCAACCGCTAATGCCACATCCTGCCGAGACACCAATCCCAACGTTGCCGCTCCTTGCGTGAGTTTGGCGTTATGCGTCGCAACAACATCCAGAAGCCCGCCAGGACGCACAATGCAATAATCCAACGTGCTGGTTTGCAACCAACTTTCCGCCAGCGACTTTTCACGCACGGCTAAACCGAATGCCGCTTTGGCTCGTGCCGATAATTGCCCCCAGCTATCACCGCATCCCAACGATGTCACCATTAACATCCGCTTGATGCCAGCCTGCTCCGCGCCATCAATCACGGTACGATGCCCTTGATAATTGACGTTGCCTCCTCCCATCGTTGAGACCACGATGGCGGATTCCCCTGCCAACCGACAAGCCTGAGCAACAACATCAGCATCACAGGCATCGCCTTCAACGACAGTTACACCTTGTGAACGCCAGTATGTGGCCTGTTCAGCATTTCTCAGAACCAAAACAACAGGCTGTTCACATTCAATAGCGCGCTGTAATAAGCAGCCACCTACCCCCTGACCCGCTCCGAAAAGTAGCCACGCCATATGTGCTCCTATTATTGGTAAACAGTAAATGAACTAACCGCGCATGTTATTCATAACATGCGCGGTATAACGTACCATCGAACCACAAGAATATTCGCTTGGGATAGACAGTGATATCAGAACATTATGCACTCGCCAATGCGTGGAACGCATCAACTTGCGACGTTAGCAATTGGCGATGACTATCCCGTCCGAGGAAAATTTTGAACATTGCCGCCCCGCTGGCGTTGAAAAACACCACAGAGGCGGTATCCATTCCCATGAATTTACGTTCAATGAAGGCAATATGCTGACAATTCACCGCACGAATATGCCCACTGAGCCCGTTTTTACTGCGTAAGTTAAAGTAGCCATGACGATGCGTTCCCGTTGGTAATTCACTTTTGAACTCCAAAATAGCATCTGCCGTATGGCTAATTAAGGTCACTTCTCCCCACCCGGCAATGTTATCCCATACACGGTCAAACTGGTCACCCGCGACAATGGTGCATTGGGCAGCAGGCAGCGCACTAACAACGTCAAACAGCGATGCATTGTATTGGCTGGCGATATCTTCCAGCGTGCCATCAGGGTTAGTGGCAAGTAAATCATGCAATGTCATGAGCAGGTTTTCCTTTATGGGCATGCTCTTCCGCATTTAACTGCGGAAGAATTTGTTGTAATGCCTGCATCAGATTATTTGCCCAGAAACGGCCATCATCGGTTAAACGCAGGCAGGTAGAATCATCGCGGGTTAACCCCGCATGGTGCCATTGACTAAGCAACGGCTGAAGTTCATCGGCACGATGTGTGAGCTTCGGCAACGCAACCCGCCCGACCTCAATCCCCGCCTGAAGCTGGTGCTGCCATGGGCCTGTCGAACTGGCTGGCGTCATCATCATGATGGGTTTTTGCCCTTGATCCAGCGTCTGATAATAGCGTTCCAGACTACGTTCCATCATATAGGCTTGACCGTTCAGATTACCGCCGGCACAACTGCCCATCGCAAGACAATCCGCACCTTGCTTGATTAATAAATTGTACAAGTTACGCTCACGGGTCGTTCTGGCCCAATGGCTATTACTCAGTTGGTGCCAGCCTGCGTCAGCCAGGAAGGTCGCGCCGGTGCGATAAAACCGACGACGCGCCGTTACATCGGGTAATTCGACACGCTGATTTTCTGCCGCCTTTGCCAACGGCGTCGTCGGTAACAAATTCAGCGCATAGAGATCTACGCCATCCAGTGGCAGATCGCTGACAATGGCTAAATCTTCACGCCAGATCTCCGGCGTTTGATCAGGAAGGCCAAACATCAAATCACACACGACGGCAGCGCGATCGCGCTGACATAGCCGCTCCAGAAAACGGATCGATTGCTGTTTATCCGAAGTCCGCGCCATACGCTGACGAATACGGCTATCAAATGTCTGAATACCAATCGAAAATCGGTTAGCTCCCGCATCCAGACACGCATCAATTCGCTCGTCGTCAAAATCCATGGCGCGCCCTTCAACGGTAATCTCACAGTCAGGAGCCAGCGGTAAAGAGGTGCGAATAGCCGTAATAATCTGTGATAACTCTTTGGCGGCAAGCGCAGTCGGTGTTCCACCACCAAAATACACCGCATGAATAGGGGCTGATTGATGTAGAGGACTATCGGCCTCTAATGCCAATTCTTGCAATAGGTAACGGGTATAGGTTTCCGTGCTGTCTTCGCGCAGTTTATTTTGATAGAAACCACAGAACGTACAGTGCGTCGCGCAAAAAGGGATATGCAAGTACATCAATCGCTTACGTGCAGGTAAAACCTGTTGTTTCAACGCCTGCCAACTGGCGGGGATCTGTTCAGGTGAAAGCGGCACATGATTGCGCCAAGGCATAGCCATACGTCGCGAACCGAACGGTTGTTCGCCTGGCTGAGCATAATACGGCGTCAGATCAATATTCATTAATGGCCCCCATCAAAAGCAATGTAATAAATTAAATGATAATTAATTGCATTTATCAACATGGCTTGATGGACATAAATTCGCCGTATTTTATTTTTCTGAATAATTCCGTTCCAATTAACCGATTCTTATAGTTTATTTAAAATATCACCTACAAATTAATCCTCGCATTTCTAATAATTTTCATGAAGTTAACATTTATGAAACCCAATAATGTTGCAAAAATGAAAATAAAAGCGACCTTCATTAAAATTAATTAACTCATCGACACTAAAAAAAATTCAAGTCATTATTTTACAAATAATGAGATCAGCATCACATAAGGAACAATTAATCTAAATTTAATTTCCAGCAAAAACACACCAAATGATAACGTAAATGAGAATCATTGACTTTCAAGAGAAAAAACATGAATAACAAGACCAAACCTATGGTCATATTTATGCTGCCATTTATTTATAGCAGCACAATTAATGCGGCCATTAACAATGATGAAATAACCGTTATTAGTGCAGGGAGAACGGAACAGAATTTATGGGAAAGTCCTGTTACGATGCAGGTTATTGATAATGAAAAACTGAACAAATATACCGGTGATTCGATTGCCGAAGCATTACGCGATATTCCCGGCATTGATATTACTGACTCCTCACTTGCAGGGCGTAAACAAATAAGAATTCGTGGCGAAGAAGCCTCACGCGTTTTAGTTTTAATTGACGGTCAGGAAGTCACGTACCAACGTGCCGGACCTAATTATAGCCTGGGACTGCTGATCGATCCTTCTTACCTTGAACGAATCGAAGTGGTAAAAGGGCCACATTCGGTATTATATGGATCGCAGGCTATTGGCGGCGTGATCAATTTTATTACCCGCAAGGGCGGTGATAAACCACTAAGCGGAAAGATTAAAGCGGTTTATGACAGTGCAACCGCTGGCTGGCAAGAATCAGCGCTCGCTTACGGTTCAATCGGTAATTTCGATTATCGCTTAAGCGGCAGCTACAGCGATCAAGGCAACCGCAGTACACCAGACGGACGCCTGCCAGATACCAATTTCCGTAACAGCGGCCAATCAGCATGGTTGGGTTATCGTCTCGGCGACCATAAATTTGGTTTATCACTGGATAGCTTCAAACTCAGTACCCAAACCTACACTGACACGGATGATTACGACAGCTTCAGCGTACGTATTCCCGAACTGGAACGGCAGAAGATTGGCCTGTTTTATGACTGGGACATTAATGGTGGCCTACTGAAAAAATTACATGTTGATGCTTATCGACAGAGTATTAAACGCGAGTTCCGTAACGATCTGGCACAAAGCGGCAATCCATTGAATTACAATGGGATGTCTCTTTATCAAGCTAAAATGGCCATGAAGACTGGCACTGACGATAAACAAACCAGCCAAGGGTTAACCGTACAAGCCGATTTGACCCCATTCTCCGGTCATACGCTGATAGCCGGTGGTCAATGGCTATCCGATGTGGTCAAACAGGATGCTTTTTCTGATGTAAAAGTAAATGGCTCATTTTCTCCTATTGGTGTTCCCACAATATCCGTTAACCCCAGTTCAGAATCTAATAACCACTGGCGACAAAACAGTTGGGCGCTGTTCGCACAGGATGAGTGGAAAATCACACCGGATTGGACCTGGACGTTGGGCGCACGTCAATACTGGGTAGAATCGCTTTCCTATGGCGGACAGAAAACAGGCTCCGTAAATATGAATGGCATGATCATCCCCACCAACAGTACATTCAGCACCGAGAAGAAACATGATAGTACGCTGGTCACCGCCAGCAGTTTGCGCTATTCCGGTTTTGATAACATCCAACTGCGCGCGTCTTATGCACAGGGCTACGTCTATCCAACATTAACGCATAAGTTCTATAGCACCTCCGCTGGCGGGGCCGGTACAACCTACGGTAACCCGGATCTGGAAGCAGAACGTTCAGATAATTATGAAATCGGTCTGCGCTATAAAGACGAGAGCTGGTTGGTAGATAGCGCGATTTATCATTCCCGCGCCAAAGACTACATCACCACGCTCAACTGCGCTGGCAACACCGCCTGCTCCGGCAGCACGTCGACGGGGGATCGGTACTATGCCAACGCCAATCGCGCCAATACTTACGGTATGGAAGTCTATGCTGAATACCTTGGTTGGGTTGTCTCGCCTTATATCAACGGAAACGTGATCCGCCGCGAGTTGGAATTACCGACCCGTACCACTTATCACACCGGTGAACCGACCTTCACAGGACGCGTTGGGGTGAAAAACATTACGCTGTTTGATCGCATGGAGCTGGAATCTGATTTCTATATTCGTACCGCCTCTCGCGCCAAAGATCATACGGCAGATAATGAAATACAGCATAGCGGTTGGGCCACAGCAAACCTGGAATTCACCAGTACCTTCGGTGACGAAAATCAGTATCAGGTCACGCTGGCGCTAAACAACTTGCTGGATAAACGTTACACCACAGCACATGAGAGTATCCCCGCATCTGGATTTAGCACCGCAATCGGCGCGGCCTTCTCATTCTGACGGAGCTGAGTATGAAAACGACAGCTGTCGTATTACTACTCGGGCTTTTCTCACTCACTTGCGCGGCTAAGCCGCGCATTGTGATTGCAGGCGGCTCATTAACAGAAATTGTCTATGCACTGGACGCAGGTGACAATGTCGTCGGCGTGGATCAAACCACCACCTACCCACCTCAAAGCCAGTCTTTACCTCAAATCAGCAACTGGCAACAGCTCAATACCGAAGGTATCTTATCACTTCGCCCTTCTCTGCTGATGACGTGGCAGGATGCGTCTCCTCAGTCAGTCATCCCTCAGCTTACACAGGCTGGCGTTAACGTTGCGCAGTTTAAAAGAACGCCCAGTACACCGGAACAACTGTTTATCAACATCCGCCAAGCGGCAACATTGCTCAATCGAGAATCCGCCGCCGAACGGCTTATCGGCATGATCAAACAGCAACTGAATGAGGTGACCAAACGTGTGAGTGAACAGAAAAAACGGGTAAAGGTGGTATTTTT
Source organism: Pectobacterium hainanensis (assembly GCF_046237015.1). Classification (NCBI taxonomy): domain Bacteria; kingdom Pseudomonadati; phylum Pseudomonadota; class Gammaproteobacteria; order Enterobacterales; family Pectobacteriaceae; genus Pectobacterium; species Pectobacterium hainanensis. The sequence continues at coordinate 52,949 of NZ_JBJYIN010000019.1, read as the reverse complement.
GCTGAGCGTTGGCAACAGCGCTGCGCAGGTCGCGGGAAAAAATACGGTCGTTGATGGGTTGATCACACTGGCAGGCGGGGAAAACATCGCAGATCATACGCAATACCGTCACTATGGTGGTGAATCCATGATCGCAGCAAATCCCGAGGTTATCGTTGTGACAACACAAAACATGGGAAATGGCGTTGAAGCACTGGCAGTTATACCGGGAATTATTCAAACCGACGCCTGGAGAAACCAACGTATTATCGCGCTCGATCAGTCTATTTTACTGGGCATGGGGCCCCGTGTAGCCGAAGCAGTGGTCGCACTTAATCGGGGATTTTATCCTTGATAGTTAGGAATACCGAAAATTTAAATGTCATATTGGATAAGGATTGATAGGAAAGCCACAATGAAGTCTCTTCCCCTTTTTCTCATTATTTTTGCCACAACAAGTATAACGGGATGTTCAACACTGTCTTATGAAGAACCAGATTCTGGTCCTAAAGCAAGAGTGAGATTTGCTACAGAATTTGAGGGAATCACCGTACTAAGAACCTACGATGATAAATCTTGCAGGATAAATGAAACTGAATGGATGAGGCTCAAAAACGGTACGCTGATCAATACGCATGAAAAATATCTTGGTTTACCATTGAATAAATACCATAAGAATGCAGCTAAAGAAGTATACGTTCGGGCAGGAAAAGAGATAACAGGAATGTTTACAGGCAGCGAAATAAAAGAGGGAATGATGTACAGTTGCGGCGTACCATTCAGTTATACATTTGATGACAAGAAAGATTATGAAGTCGAATTTACCTGGAGTCGCCGCCATTGTCGGGCAAATATTTACGAAATAGTCAACACGTCTGGTCAATGGTCACGAGAGAGTAAAAAATCATATTCTAATGATATTACGCCAGATAATGCAGGATGTTTTTCTCAGTTTTCAAAAAGCAGATTATATTAAATAATCATTTAATTAAGACCTAAACAAGACACACCATGATGAAAAAAATATTTATTTCATTAATTATCCCACTATTAGCATCCTGTAGTAATAATAGATTATATGACCAATTCCCTGCAACAAATGGCACTATTGGCATGGCCTATTGTGTTAGAGGAATGTGGCAAGCAGATGCTATCGTTAATAAAGTCGATACTGACGCAATTACTCTTATAGAAAACAGAAGTGGCATGGGATCCTTTTATGTCTATGAGCATGATGGCAATGAATTCGTCTCAATTATTGGTACAAATGATTTTTGGGGAAAAAATGAAGGCGATATTGATGTAAGATTTTATGTTCCTAAAGATAAAGCAATTTCCCCACTGACCAAGCGGAGATATGATCTGACCAAAATGTGCGCAAAAATGCCGACGCAAGAGCGTGAAAAACTGTTTATCCCCAATGTTATTTGTACCGATCAAAATGGATGTGATTTTAGAAAAAGAGGTTAGATCTTGTCTCTTATCAACTGATTATTTTGTGGTTTTTATGTCAGCCCCCAAGGGAAAACCACAATAAACTCAGACGACTTGATGGGCAAAGGGCTACGCCTAACGAGCTCTTTCGCCTCTGGCTTGGCTATCACGGTTAAAATGCAAACAAATACAACTCAAAAAACATACAATTTAATATATTGTCAATTAATAGGCTTTTATTAATACACTGAATTTATCAAAGAAGATCTGTGTTTTTTATCAATGTAGAATTCAGCCATACCTAATGAGTCATGACTCCGACACCTATACAAGATATGACCAAATTATTATTTATGTTATTGTACCGTTCTTTTACAGCTAAATGTTGAGATCAGGGATCATGTTTCAATTTTATAAGTCTGACTTGAAGAAAATATCATTTTCTATTGTCAAGGTTACCATTTTTTTGGTTCTATTTAAGCTAGGTGCCGAATATGCTAACGAGAGTAGAGAGATCAGAAGTTGGTTTACATCTGGGTATTCGCCTTTATCTTTTTACAACATGATGTTTTATTTGGTTCTGTTCTTAATGAGCATTGTGATCATCAAGCTCATATGGAAGCTATTCCTTTTATATAGCATAAAACCTACCGACAATTTATTCCACGTTGGAATTAATCATAACATTGTCCATCCCTGCAAAGATGAAAATGATGCTCTGCTAGTTAAAATGGGAAGTCTCATGAGTATTACCTCCGCAGGTAATGGTGAGAATAAAAAATATCCTGACTTTATAAACTGTCTTGAAGAACGCAATCTGGCAGAAAAAGAGGCATGTGAAACCATTAAAGATTGGTTTGCCTGTAGTTATGATATTGAGGATGAACAACAGCTTGAATCCTTTCTTGAATCACTTCTTGATTCTGAATATTTTCATGAAGAAGATAATGCACAATACCAAACAGAACTAATGCATTTGTATCAGCTTGCAGATAAAACCGGCGTTAAATTAACTCGCAATTATGCAAGTAATAATATGAATGCGGCATTTAATCTGCAAAGAGCAGCGATGCTGTTACGCTGGGGAGTGACACTGGAGTGGATTTCTCTCGAACAATGGAATGAACTAAAGGAAAGAATTTCTCAGTTAATGCACCATCAGTTTGAATCAATGGATAAATTTGTCCATGACTACATGCTAGCGGTCTATGTTTTTCACCATAATGCAGAATCCAGTTCTCAATTCATGATTGTAGAACGTTTTTATGGATTGGCTGAATTGCAAAAACACCATTACTTTGAACTCACTGCTGAGCAATTGACTCAATTGGCCACTCAAAAAGCCATATAATCATTTGGCCCATAACACGCGCTTCGTTTCTGAATTGACATACGATAAGCGTGATTTATGGGCCAAAATAAAATTGGCTGTGGAAATTCAGGCAAATGTATCGTATTAGGCTATTGATATCGCAATTAACGCCTGTCCTAATGCCAACCCGCCATCCCCGGCAGGTAACCGTTCAGGTTGCAGCACATTTACACTTTGTAATTGCTGATGTAACAGCAGAGAAAGCAGACGGTTATGCATTACACCGCCAGACAATACGACGGTTTTGATACCGTGCTGCGACGCCGCACGTCTTGCCAGGTTAGCCAACCCTTGTGCTAAAGCAAAATGAAAAGCATAGGCTTTATCCGCAGGCTTTGCTTGCCATTCCAGCCACTGTTGCCAGAAAGTCTGTAAATCGAGTTGATTATCGTCCCGCAGCGGCATCGTCACTGGCGAGTGCTGAAGTGTGCTCTGCCATGCCAACGACTCCAACCAGCAGGCAGCTTCCCCTTCCCAACTTTGGTTGCGGGAATAAAACCCATTAGCCGCCGCAACTGCATCAAATAATCGTCCTGTCGATGAGGCTAAAGGTGAATTAACCCCACGTTCGATGGCTCGGCTGAGCAGCCCTGACGTGTCGGTAGGGATCGCCACCGCCTCGGGTAATGCAGGCCAACCCGGCACAAACCGTAACCACTGCGCCAACAGATTACGCCACGGCTGTCGTGCAGCCAGATCGCCACCGGGCAAGGCGACCGCTGGAAGGCCGCCTATATGTTGGCATGTCGCATAGTCCACCAGCAGGCATTCCCCGCCCCACCACTGCCCATCGGCCCCCAGACCAATACCATCCAATGCCAAGCCAATAACCGGCCCGGCGTCTCGTGGCCATTGATGCTCAGCCAGACAGGCGACAATGTGCGCATGATGATGCAGGACCTCAACACAAGGGATGTGTCGCTGCTGCGCTAACAATTTCCCCAGTTGATGACTGAGATAACCGGGGTGAGAGTCAACCACGATCGTATCGGGTTCGAAACGATAAACATCCTCAAATAGCGCAATAGATTGGCGATACTGCTGTTCAATATCGCTATCAGCCAAATCACCAAGATGCTGGCTGACGATGGCATTTTCATCACGTAACAGGCAGAACGTATTTTTCAGATCGGCCCCCATTGCCAGCACCGCACGTTGTCCGGCAAACCCTGACGGTAGCGGAAACGCATCTGGCACATAGCCACGGGCACGACGTAGCATTTCCGCCTTATGTGGATGCAGCCTGACCAATGAATCATCGGCGCGTTGTACGATGTCGCGATTGTGCAACAACCACAAATCGGCGATATCACGCAGTTGCGTCATTGCCTGTTCGTTCGTTAATGCTGGCGGTTTACCGCTGGCATTACCGGATGTCATAACCAACGGCCGGTTAACCTGAGCCATCAGCAGATGCTGTAACGGGTTCGCCGGTAACATTACGCCCACTTCAGATAGCCCCGGCGCGATCAGGATAGACAGAGGCCCATCCTGACGTAACGGCAATAATACAATCGGTGCCGCCGTACTTTTCAGCAACCGCTGCGCGGCAGACATATCGTCCGCCGCAGTACATTTCTCCAGCCAGTCCATATTGGGTAGCATCACGGCCAACGGCTTACCGGGTCGATGTTTTCGTTGCCTCAGCCTGGCGATGGCAGATGACTGCGTAGCATCACAAGCCAGATGAAAACCACCTAATCCCTTGATCGCCACGATCTCACCATTAAGCAGCGCATTGGCAGCCAGGAGGATCGCTTCATCCCCTTCAGCTTGCTGGCAGGTGGTTGCGTCAACCAGCCAGATCCGCGGACCACACTCTGAACACGCAGTAGGCTGAGCGTGAAAGCGGCGATCCGCCGGGTGTTGATACTCAGCCAAACATTGAGGACACAGCGGAAAATCAGCCATGGAAGTAAATGGGCGGTCATAAGGCATTTGACGAATGATGGTGAAACGTGGACCACAATGGGTACAGTTAATGAATGGATAGTGATAACGCCGATTGGTGTGATCATTCAATTCTTGCAGACATACATCACAGGTTGCCGCATCCGGCACCACTTGCGTATCCATTTGCCCCGCACCGCTATGCTCGATAACAAATTCGGTAGGGATATGATCCAACAACCACGGCTGGCAAACGATGCTGTCAATATGGGCTAGCGGCGGACACATAGCAGGCAGGTCCGCCAGAAACTGCTCAACATTTTCGGAAGGATAAAGATGGATGAGCACGCCGGCACTATCGTTACTCACCTCTCCGCACAGATTGAGACGATGCGCTAATTGCCATACATAAGGCCGAAAGCCAACGCCCTGTACCTTGCCTTTAACACGAATCTCAATACCGGGTTTGATCATGCCCACGCGAACCGTATCCCATTTCATGTGATATACCCGTCATGTTTCAGGCAACCCGAAACATGATGGAGATATACGGCATTTTTTCAGTAAAAAGAGGCGATCAACATATCCTCGGCATTGGCTCATTATGCGGTAGATCCAACAACCGTGATGCGCCGAATACGCCGCACAAGCGTACCTGTTGCTTTTCCGTTACCTCACCTATCGTTGCCGCGTCTCGCCCCAGTGGATGAGCGTGCAGTGCCGCCAGCACAGCGGTTTCCGCAGCGGCGGAGACCACCAGCACAAGTTTACCTTCATTGGCAAAATTCAGCGCCTCCAGCCCCAGGATTTCGCAGATCCCCCGTACCGCTTGCTTCAACGGTAGCGCGCTCTCATTAATTTCCATACCATAGCCGCTGGCCTGTGCATACTCATGCAAAATTGCGGTCACACCGCCACGGGTGGCATCTCGCAATGCTCTCACACCCTCAATCTTAAGCAACGGTTCAATCAGTGGGGCCAGAACCGCACAATCGCTGATGAGTTCAGCCTCAAGCCCCAGTTGCTCACGCAGGTTAAGGATTGTCGCGCCGTGATCGCCCAACGTCCCACTGACAATAATTTTATCGCCGGGACAAATAGCTTCGGTGCCCCAGTGAATGTCTGTCGGTATAACCCCAATACCAGCGGTATTGATAAAAATTTTATCAGCCGCACCACGTGGCACCACTTTCGTATCCCCGGTCACAATTTCTATGCCGGATTCACGCGCCGTTTTCGCCATAGATTCAACAATCCGCAATAAATCCGCGCCGGGAAAACCTTCTTCAATAATAAAGCCACAGGAAAGATAACGCGGCTGAGCGCCACTGACAGCGATGTCATTCGCCGTACCGCACACCGCTAATTTTCCAATATCCCCACCGGGGAAAAAGATAGGATCGATAACATAGCTATCCGTCGTGAACGCCAGTCGATCGCCCAATTGCATCAACGGTGCCAGCGGTAATCTGGCCTGATCTTCACGTTGACCCAGCAATGGGTTATTAAACGCCTGCAAAAAAAGCTGTTCGATCAACTGCTGCATTGCGCGACCACCACTACCGTGCGCCAGCGTGATCTCTTTAGGCAACGCCTCTTTTAACTGTCCTGCTTTTTCTGACTGTGTCGTGCTACTCATTCAATTGCATCCCGCCATTCAGGCACATTCTCGCCGATACTGATAATAAGCCGCACACGCGCCTTCGGATGATACCATCAACGCGCCAATCGCATTTTGCGGAGTACAGCGCTGAGCAAACAACGGGCAATCCGCAGGCTTGCAGCGCCCGGTCAGGACATCACCGCAACGCGATCCAGGTTCGTCCGCAACACGTTGCTGCTGCGGATGAAAACGACGCTCTGCATCAAAATTGGCATACGCGGCTCGCAACTGCATGCCTGAATCCGCTATTTCTCCCAAACCGCGCCATTCACTGCTCGACTTGGTTTCAAACACCTCGTCCATTGCCTGCTGCGCCAGCAGATTACCACTATCCGGAACGATGCGACGGTATTGATTTTCAACCTCACAACGTTCTGAATGAATCTGGCTAACCAGCATCAACAACGCCTGCAAAATATCTAACGGCTCAAACCCAGTCACAACAAACGGCTTATGGAAGCGGTCGCATAACGCTTGATACGGATAAGCACCGATCACCATGCTCACATGGCCCGGTGCCAGAAATCCATCAATACGCAGGTCGGGTTGCATTAACAGGCTACGCAAGGTGGGAACGATGGTGATGTGCTGACAGAACAGCGTAAAGTTAGTGATATTACGCCGCTTGGCCTGTTGCAACGTCAGTGCGGTACTTGGCATCGTGGTTTCAAACCCCAAGCCAAAAAAGACGACCTGCCGCTCGGGATTTTTTTCAGCCAGCGTCAACGCATCCAGCGGCGAATACACAATGCGCACATCAGCACCGTGCCGACGCGCATCCTGTAACGAGCCATTCCGTCCCGGCACCCGCATGGCATCGCCAAACGTACAGAAAATAACATCAGGATGAGCGGCAATCTCAAGACAAGCGTCGATTCGCCCCATCGGCAGCACACAAACCGGACAACCCGGCCCGTGCACAAACTCAATTTCCGGCGGCAACAGCCGATCGAGCCCAAATTTAAAGATCGCATGCGTATGCCCACCGCACACTTCCATCAGTTGCAGTGGACGTTCGCGCAGATGCGGCATCTCCGCTACCAGCGCTCGAATGCGTTGTAACAGTGCTTTCGCTAATTCAGGATCGCGGAACTCATCAACGTATTGCATGATCCTCTCCGAGTTCGCGCATTTCATCCATTTCCAGCCCTACGGCACGCATGGACTGCAATGCCTCCAGCGTGTCCTGTGCTTCCTGTTCATCCAGCAGGCTCATGGCAAAACCAACGTGCACCAGCACCCATTGACCGATTAAATCTGCGGGCGAGTCTTCACAGACCAACGCAATATTGACCGAGCGCTGTACACCGCAAACATCAACATACGCAGGCTGGTGGATATCCTCCCCGACAGAAACCACTTTCCCCGGAATACCTAAGCACATAGCTGCGCCTCCAGCCAGGCGAGCCACTCATCCATCCCCTCGCCTGTGCGAGCAGACAGGGCAATCACCTGAATCTCTGGATTCACACGTCTGGCATAACCGATACATGCCTCCAGATCGAAATCCAGATAAGGCAACAGATCAATTTTATTAATGATCATCAACGACGCCGCTGCAAACATATGCGGATACTTCAACGGTTTGTCTTCACCTTCGGTGACAGACAGCACCGCAACTTTGGCGCGTTCGCCCAGATCAAAGCCCGCCGGGCAAACCAGATTTCCTACATTCTCGATAAACAACAGGCTGTTATCGGGCAATTGCAGGCGATGGGCCGCATCGTGCACCATCTGTGCATCCAGATGGCATCCTTTTCCGGTGTTCACCTGAATGGCCGTAACCCCCGTAGCACGGATGCGTTCCGCATCGTTGGTCGTTTGCTGATCGCCTTCAATCACCGCGCAAGACACCTGCTTACTGATATGATTTAGCGTCGTCGTCAACAGCGTGGTCTTACCCGAGCCTGGGCTGGAAACCAGATTCAACGCCAGAATATTTTGCGCTTTAAAATGTTCACGGTTGTGCTCAGCCAGATGGTTATTTTTGCTCAGCACGTCCATTTCAATCTGTAAGAGACGCTGCTGGCCAACGCCCGGCGCATGGGTCCCTGCGGCCCCCTGTCCATAATGTAAATCCTGCTGGTTCACTTGCGGCTGAAACGGTGCCTCTTCTTGTTCATGGTGAACATGATCATGAGTTGGGGCGCGTTGTGGCGCTGCGCTCTCCGGTACTGGGCCGGAATAATAATGATGATGAACGTCACCCTGATGGTGGTAATGATGATGAATAATCACGCAGTGAGGTTCACTCTCACTCGAAACGTCATGACCATGAACATGCGTATGGTGAATATATTTATTTTTCTGAGCATGATTGCCATGATGATGTTCGTGGCTATGGTCGTGATGATGACCATGATGGTCGTGGGCGTGGTGATGGGGGTGATCATGATGACTATCATGGGTGTGAGCGTCAGTATGCTCGTCACCTTCTATTCTGCGTTCACCTTCACCACAACCGCATGTGGTACACATAAGGATCTCCTCCCGCTATCTTTAGTATCGTCACCTCAGCAATGCAAGGATGACTCAAAAATGACTTAACGGCCGTTACTCAATCGCCAGCTGTTTAATTTGCAGGCTATCACCGTCATCGACTCTCAGGTTATAACTGCCGCACTGAGGGCATCCGGTGTCGTGCTTAACGATTTCCACCACCGCACTGCATTCCCAGCACCATGCTTGTGCAGGCCGGACAGCGACATGCAGCTTGCATCCTTCAGCCAATGTCTGGCGACAGGCCGATTCAAAACAAAAACGTAGAGCACTCTCCTCGATACAGGAAAGTGCACCAATCTCCAGCCAAACTTCAGTAACCCGATGAGCCTGATGCTGACGGGCCTGTTGTTCTATCAATTCCAGCGCGTTGAAGCACATGGAAATCTCATGCATGGTCTTCACTCCGATTGCGGCTGAAAAGCGCTCGTAAACGACTATTCTGTGGCACGTTGCCATCGGCAACAGGGAGCGAAAGCGCCATTTTGGCACTCTGTTCGGCTAACAAAACAGCGTGTTCCCCTTGCAAATGACTATCAATCGGCGACATGAGCGAACAGGATAGATACTGCTTTCCCGCCATTTCTCCCACAATGAATGTGACATTTCCACAGGGGAGCGACAGTGCCAGACGATCGGCCAATGGCCTGACGGGCCAATCTTGATCCGGCCCTGGAAGAACAAACAAACTCATCATCCAGGGAGTTAACAGGCAGCCCACCCACTGCTGTTCAAACAGAGTGAATCCACAAGCTTTAACCGGGATACCCTGACGAAAAAAAGGCAGTGATTGCATTTCCTCATCTGCAATTTTCGTAAACATCTGTTCCAGCCATACCGCAGGATGTTCATCATGCCGCCGTGCGACAAACGATTCTTTGCGCTCAATCGGCATCCTGTGTAAATTTTTTACCTCTGATGCACTATTCACTACAGACCTCACATCGTTCGCTTACCGTGATGCCGCTTTGTTCCAAAGCGGCGATCACCTGCTGTACAGCAGGCTCAAGCGCCTGCTGTACCGTCTCTGTCAAGCCAATGTGAACATCCAATGAAGCAGGCTCTACGCCAATGAGCGTTAGCTTTTGCGGAAACTCTTCCGTTAATTGCAACGCCATCAGCACATCGGATAAACCCAACTGGTGCGGGGAAATCTTGCGGGTAAACAATGCAGGGACTTCGCTATCACGCAGGATGGTCACCGTTCCTGGCGCTTGCCCCGTCAGAACCGCGTCAGCAACAATCAGATGATCGCGGTTAGCCATCGCTTCCATCAGTTCCAACCCACAGGTACCGCCGTCAACGATATCTATCCTCGGCGAAAATGCATAACGTTGCTCCAATGCTTCAACGATACGCACGCCAACGGCTTCATCGCTGAGCAGCAGATTACCGACACCCAACACCAGTATATTCATCACAGCACCTTCACCCGGGTCACTTCACTACCATCGACCGTATCGACGATATGCACCGCACAAGACATACACGGGTCAAACGAGTGTATGGTTCGTACCACTTCCAGCGGCTTATGCGGATCGGCAATCGGCGTACCTACCAACGATTGCTCGTAAGGACCGGGAACACCGTCGAAATTGCGTGGCCCTGATGTCCAGGTTGATGGAACGACCGCCTGATAATTGGTGATTTTGCCGTTTTTAAATACAATCCAGTGCGACAACATCCCACGCGGCATTTCACCAAAGCCCACACCTCGGAATTCCGTATCCGGTGACAGATCAGGTTTGATAAACGTTTGGTGGTCACCTTTACCGATATTCGTGACCAACGCTTGCCACTGCTGAGCCAGCGTATCTTTCAACACGCAGCAATGCACCGTACGACCAATTACTCGGCCTAACGTAGAATGAAGATGTTTCACTTCCAGCGTTTGTCCGGTTAATTTTTGATAGGCTGCTGCCACCTGTGCGTAATGCGCTTCAGTGTCTTTATGCTTAGCCGCTAAGCCACACAGCAGCCACGCCAATGGGCCGACTTCCACCGTCTTGCCATAGAAGGTAGGCGCTTTTACCCAAGAGTATTTGCCGTCATCTTCCCAACCGGTATATTTGGGACGAGTTAATCCTTCCCACGGTGCCAGCGGTTCATCGTCCTGATACCAGGCGTGTTTACCACTCTCTTTGATCCCCTCAATCAGGAAGCTATCCTCATGGCTGGTAATCGGGCGATATTTCGCAAAGTCACCATTTTCCAGATAGCCGCCCGCCAACAGGAAGCTTCCTCCCTGATTATCCGTCGGCAATTCAGGCACGCTGAGGTAATGATCGGCACCTTTACCCAGGTGCAGCCAGTCAGGGTAATGTGCGGCAATCACTGCACAGTCAACTTTATAAACCTGCTCGATAAAGTCACTCAGGCGATCGATAAACGACTTCACGTACATCAGACGTTCAAGGTTCAGTACGCTTGGCGCATCAAGGTTGATCGGGTTAGCCACCCCACCTACCGCCAGATTCTGAATGTGTGGCGTTTTACCACCGAGTATCGCCACAATGCGGTTGGCATCGCGCTGACATTCCAGCGCTTGCAAGTAGTGCGCCACCGCGATCAGGTTAACCTCCGGCGGCAATGCCATTGCCGGATGTCCCCAATAACCATTAGCAAAAATGCCCAATTGTCCGCTGGCGACCAAATCTTTCAGCTTTTGCTGGACTTTGGTGAATTCGGCGGCGTTATTCAACGGCCAGTCAGACAACCCTTTCAACAACGCTTCTGCTTTTTGCGGCGAAGCTTCAAGAGCAGACGTCACATCCACCCAATCCAGAGCAGAAAGCTGATAGAAATGGACGATATGATCGTGAATACTGTGTGCCGCCAGAATCAGGTTGCGAATATATTGCGCGTTAACTGGCACGTTCAGTTTCAATGCATTCTCAACCGCACGCACAGAAGCAATCGCGTGTACCGTCGTACATACACCGCAAATACGCTGCACAATCATCCACGCATCGCGCGGATCCTGACCTTTAACAATTTCTTCCATACCGCGCCACATCGTGCCGGATGACCAGGCCTTGGTGACTTTCCCCTGTTCAATTTCGCAATCAATGCGCAGGTGTCCCTCGATGCGGGTAATAGGATCAATGGTGATGCGTTGGCTCATGCTTTACCTCGGCCTGATAATTCTTATGAACGCCTTCCAGCGCGGGAAGTACCGGCAACAGCCGGATTAACAAGATGTATGCGCAGACTTCAATCGCGACAAAACCGATGGAGATCAACACTTCCGATGTAGCGGGGAAATAGTGATAGCCACCACCGGGGTTGAAAGCCAGCAGGGAATAACTCAGTCGCCACAACGCGGCACCGAACAACATACTCAGCGCGCCAATAAACAGCAGACGTGAATCGTCACGGAGTCGTTTGATGCGGAACATGACCAGCGGGAAGATCATCAACGTCGCTTCGCACCAGAACATCAGTGAGAAACGATCGCCCCTGAACAAATAGCTCACTTTGTCATGCCAGATGATTTCGCCAAAACGCAATACCACAAACAGCAGTAGCAAAACCTGAATAATTTGCGTCAAACGGGCAAACAGCGGTTTTTCATCCGGGCCTCGACCTTTCAACCCCGCTTGTACCAGCGACCCTTCAAATATCACGATAGAAAAACCCATGATAAATGCGGTCAGCAGCGAAAGCAGTGGCAATAGTTCATAGCTTTGCCACAGTGGATGAACTTTATAACCGGCGGAAATCATCAGCGACCCCATTGAGGACTGATGCATCGTTGGCAGCAACGCGCCTAACGCGATGATGAAAAACATCACCTTGTTCAAACGCTTGAGAGAAACTTTCCATCCCATGCGTTCACACACGACAGGAGCGAACTCCAACGCCATCACTCCGATATAAATGGTCATACAGACAGCGGTTTCAAATAACACTGAGGACGTGTTAAAAAAACCTGGGATGTAAAAATACGGCAAATTCCAGTAACGCCCGACGTCGATGGTGATCGACAATCCCCCCAGAGAATACCCGAACAAACTGGCAAGCAGCGCCGGGCGAACCAAAGGATGGTACTCACCACGATTAAAGACATATACCGCCCAGGCCAGCGCCCAACCGCCACAGGCAAAACCGGTTCCCACCAGCAGATCGAAGGCGATCCAGATCCCCCACGGATACCCGCCATTGAGCGCGGCAACATCACCGATACCGAACACCAGACGTTTTACGATCAGTACCGCACACAACACCACGAACGGTGCCAGCAACATCACCGGCCAACTGACCAGACGTCCACCTAATGGACTCGCTTTATGCGCCGTCATGATCGTTCTCCTGTTTCTTGTCCGCATCCGAGTGATGATCATCGTGATCTAGCCGATCAGCCCGCGTATTACGATGCACCAGCACGGAAAGCCCTGCCAGCACCGCCAATGGCAATACCATTCCCTTATAAAGCGTGTGTTGGATATGTTCAGAACGTGCGCCAGTAGAGAGTTCAGCCAGTTCCGGCAGATCCAGATTCTGGTAAGGCACACCGGCCAGCACCAGAACCTGCGTACCACCCGCTTCTTTCTCACCATAAACATGCTGATCGTATTTCGGTATGGTATGAAGATACGTATCTTTTTTCGCCAGCGTCTGGCGTGGGTAGTGGTATTCCTCCCCTGCCTGCAACGACAAACGATGCTTCGCTTCAGAGAGCAACTCTTCACGCGTACCAAAAATCACGGCACCGGTCGGGCAAACATCGACACAACCCGGCAGGCCACCTTTATCCAATCGTTCCAGCCCCGGTTGATTACACAGTTCGCATTTGTGTAGCTTGCCGAACGGGTTTTCATAATCATATTTGGGAATATTGAAAGGACAGGCCACCATGCAATAGCGGCAGCCAGTACAGACGCTGGCGTCATAGTGCACCACACCGGTTTTGGCATCTTTCTTCAATGCCGAGACCGGACAAACTGAGACACAGTTAGGATCGACACAGTGCATACACTGTTTCTTGATGTAGGCATAGCCGTTATCCACCTGATCCTTGTTTGTTCCGTCACCGGAACTCCACACCTGAATAATATTATTGGTGTAAGGACTCAATTTATCGTTGTTGGAAAACGTGGCCCGACCACCCGCGTAGATTTTGCTGTCAGGGTTATAAGCCAGTTGATTGACCTGCTGACACTCGGTCACACAGGCCTGGCAACCGACACACAGCGTTGAATCATAGAGCATACCCAATGAACCGGGGATCGGTGGCTTATTTTCCGCAGCGGCACGTGCCGCCAATGGCGTACCGGCCAGTAACGCACCGGCAGAAGCCAGCTTGAAAAAATTGCGTCTGTTCACGGTTTAACCCTCCCGGGATGCGTTTCCGGCGTCTTGCTGATTCTGCTTTTGCTGACGACCCAACTCACGCACGGCCATCAAACTGACGCCGCCCACCACACCGAGCACACCACCGATCAACCCGACAGCCGTCGCAGAGACCTGTCCGCCTTCCGGGATATGAACATCCGGTTTTTCTGCGCGCGGCGTGGGGTTTTCTACGCTCGATAGCTGGAAAATGCCTTTGGTAAACCCGATTCCCTTCTCGTTACAACCGTAACAAGGATGCCCAATACCCACCGGCCAGATACCACCGCCGACGTCACAGAACTCCAACGTCGGGCAGTTACCATAGGTTTCAGGTCCTTTACAGCCCAGATGATAGAGACACCAGCCTTGACGATGGCCTTCATCACCAAACTCTTTTGCAAAACGTCCGGCATCAAAATGCGGCCGACGTTCACAGTTTTCGTGGATCAAACGACCGTAAGCAAATGTTGGCCGCCCCTCGGCATCCAACGCTGGCGGGCGCTGATAAGTGATAATATGCGCAACGGTTGCGAGGAAATTATGGGGATTCGGTGGACACCCTGGAATGTTAATAACGGTTTTTCCAGGCAGAACATCCTGTAGGCTGACTGCACCGGTCGGATTACTTCCCGCCGCCGCCACACCACCCCAGGCTGAACAAGAACCGATAGCGATAATGGCTGCCGCATGCTCAGCCGTCTCACGGATATGCTCCACAATCGGCTTACCAGCAACCATGCAGTAGATACCGCCGTCTTTTATCGGTATCGACCCATCAACAACCAGAACATATTTCCCTTTATATTGCTCAATAGCGCGGTGCTTGTTTTCTTCCGCTTGCTCACCAAAAGCAGCGGAAAGCACCTCGTGATATTCCAGCGAGATCGTGTTTAACAACAGGTTCTCAATGGTGGGATGGGTTGCCCGTAACAGGCTTTCCGTACACCCCGTACACTCCTGCGCACCGATCCAGATCACTGGTGGACGCTGTGGAGAGCTGATTGACTTAGCCATTTCTGCGACGGCAGTATCTGCCAGCCCCATTGACGCGGCGAGTGCTGCACACAACTTCATAAAATCACGACGATTCACGCCGTGATGGGAAAGCATTAAATTTTCCCCACTCATTTTTTATTATTCTCCTGTAACTCGAACGGAGCCTACCCAATAGATTTCCCGTTGCCAGACAAAACGCTGTCATGCTCAACAACGCCCTGCATTGGCAACTTGAAAGGTGACGGGTATAACACACAATATGTGTGGGGATATGGTAATAAGTAAATTAAGTTAACAGACTTGATCTCCATCAACCGCTGCAACAATAGATTTCTTATTTCTGTTATAACTGTGACTTTATACGCAACGATCCTATTTAAAATGGATATTACGTTGTTTAAATGAGAAATAATCGCAATAACACCAATACATTATTGTTTAATTTTTCATTCGTGAGCTAAATCGATTAATCACCGGAAACAACTGTTTATTTAAATCACTCAACATACTGATTAAAAAAGAAATAAAACAAAAATCTCATTTCATGAGTTTATTTATTTTCCGATATAGCAAAAACATTTCATACTCACCACAGCGCAAGATAAGAATAATTACTTTAATTTTTTTAGTTAAAAATGAGATTTAAGTGCAAATTTTTTGAATTTTACCCAATGTCCATGTTTTATCTTGCAATGTTTAAAGAGAAATTAATATTTGAAGGTTCCCTTTTCCCCAAAAGATCTCAAAACAAAAAAAGCAGCAACGGTCTTTACCGTGCTGCCTTAGACAGAATACGTCATTCTGGATAGTAAGTTACTGGATACCCTGACTGCGGAGATAATCCTCGTAATTACCTGTAAAATCGATCACTTTATTCGGCGTCATCTCCAGAATGCGGTTCGCCAATGAACTCACAAATTCACGATCGTGGGAAACAAAAAGCAACGTTCCTTCGTACATTTCCAATGCCATATTCAGCGATTCGATAGACTCCATGTCCATATGGTTGGTTGGTTCATCCATCACCAGAATGTTTGGACGCTGCATCATCAGCTTACCAAACAACATGCGGCCTTTCTCTCCACCAGACAGAACTTTCACTTTCTTCTTGATATCGTCCTGACTGAACAATAAACGCCCCAGAATGCTTCGCACGGCTTGTTCATCGTCTTTTTCCTGCTTCCACTGGCTCATCCAGTCAAATACCGTCAAAGCATCGTCAAACTCGTATTCGTGATCCTGCGCGTAATAACCGATCTTCGCATTTTCAGACCATTTAACCGTGCCGCTATCGGGCAGCGCTTCACCAACCAGCGTTTTCAACAGCGTAGATTTACCAATACCGTTTGTCCCCAGAATGGCGACTTTTTCACCGACTTCCACCATCAGATTCAGCTTGCTAAACAATGGGCCGTTATCAAACCCTTTTGCCAGCGCCTCCACTTCCAACGCATTACGAAACAGTTTTTTGTCTTGTTCGAACCGAATAAATGGGTTCTGACGGCTGGAGGCTTTCACTTCCTCTAACTGAATTTTATCAATCTGACGGGCACGAGAGGTAGCCTGCTTCGATTTTGAAGCGTTAGCGCTAAAGCGACTCACGAACGATTGCAACTCGGAAATCTGCGCTTTTTTCTTGGCGTTATCCGCCAGTAAACGTTCACGAGCCTGCGTGGCGGCCGTCATATATTCATCATAATTACCGGGATAAATACGCAGTTCACCGTAGTCCAGATCCGCCATGTGCGTACACACCATGTTTAGAAAATGGCGGTCATGCGAAATGATAATCATGGTGCTGTTACGCTCATTCAGCACCTGCTCCAGCCACCGGATAGTATCGATATCCAGGTTGTTGGTTGGTTCATCAAGCAGCAGGATATCTGGGTCGGCAAATAACGCCTGAGCCAACAATACACGCAGTTTCCAGCCGGGAGCTACTTCACTCATCGGACCGTAATGTTGTTCAACAGGAATACCGACGCCTAATAGCAGCTCGCCCGCTCGCGCTTCGGCGCTATAACCATCCATTTCGCCGTACTGCACTTCCAGATCGGCAACTTTATAACCATCAGCTTCACTCATTTCAGCTAAAGCGTAGATACGATCGCGCTCTTCTTTTACCGCCCACAGTTCCGTATGGCCCATGATGACGGTATCCAGCACACTGTATTCTTCAAAAGCGAATTGATCCTGGCGCAATTTCCCCAGACGTTCATTAGGATCGAGGAAGACATTACCTGAGCTCGGCACCAGATCGCCGCCGAGGATTTTCATAAACGTGGATTTACCGCATCCATTTGCGCCGATCAGGCCATAACGGCTACCACCGCCAAATTTAACGGAAATGTTCTCAAACAACGGCTTGCTGCCAAACTGCATGGTGATATTGTTGGTACTTAACACAGCACTTACTCAAGTCAGAATGTGATTTGGCGCGCATTATGCCACAAGCACGCAACAGGGTCGCGGTTAGTTTTGAGTAATATTTAATCGATAGCGCATACAGGAGAGAAATGCGATGCCTACAGTACGTCGTTTCAAACAGGTCGACGTTTTCACCCAGCAACCTTTCAAGGGCAATCCGCTTGCCGTGGTTATGGAGGCGAAGGGGTTAACCGATGCGCAAATGCAGGATATCGCACGTTGGACAAATCTGTCAGAAACCACATTTATCCTGCCCGCTACCGATCCCTTGGCAGATTATCATGTTCGTATTTTTACCCCGGAGACCGAGTTTCCCTTTGCTGGTCATCCGACACTGGGATCCGCTCATGCACTGTTAGAATCCGGATTACAAACCAAGGTTCCGGGCCAAATCGTCCAGCAATGCGGCGTGGGGTTGATCCCCATTAATATCGGCGATGATGGCATGCTAGCGTTCCATGTTCCTCCAGCCACCCTCATTCCTTTTGATGCTCAATGGTATCCGCTGTTGGAGCGAACGCTTGGTAGCGCAAAAATCGATAAACGCTATCCCCCCACCAATGTTCATATGGGCATTCGCTGGCTGGTTATTCGTTTGGATAGCGCCACGACCTGTCTGAATATCACGCCGGATACGCCGTCTCTGGCGATGCTGCTGCAAGCCTGCGACATGACAGGTATTGCTATCTATGGCCCGCACGATAATGCATTACCTACGGATTATGAAATGCGGGCATTCTGTATTGAGCAGGGTGCACTGATAGAAGATCCGGTAACCGGGAGCGCCAATGCCTGTCTGGCCGAACTTCTGCGTCACCAGCACTATCCTGACAATATTGCAGAGAAATTAGGTTACACCGTCAGACAAGGCACCAAACGGCAATGCGATGGTCGTTTGTTTATCTCTTATCTAAACGATGAACCGTGGGTTGGTGGCCACAGCGTGACCATTATTGATGGTACGCTGCAAGCGTAACATGTCGTTAGGGATCCCACTGGCGACTCACGTCATGGTGATCCGATTCCCGATGAAAATCATCATCAGAAAAACGCCTTCTGAAAAAACGCACGCTCGATTCATCCTCAAAAGGGATGAATCGTCACTCTAATTTTTGTGATTCAAATCACAAAAATATTGAAATCCAATTTCATCTCCGCTACTATTAAAAACGTGACGAACATCACACTTAATCCGGCAAATAGGAGAGACTAATAATGAAAATGTTTCGCAATATCGGGAAATTTTTTAAAAGAGTGGGAAATGTTTATGTCAGCTACTGTGAGCGTATTGGATCTGTCGTTAGCCCATTCTGATCGTCGTTTATCCGATGATTAAAGCCGCCTCAATATAGGCGGCTTTTTGTTGTATTCCATTCAGCCCCGCATGCTGCCACGTGAAGATGTCTCCCAACGATGATCTTCGCCATTCTCCCCATCGTTTTTTGATGATAGGCGATATATCTTAGCCCGTAAAATCGATGCCAAATTGGTGATCCACGCCCCACCATCAAAAAAATTCCGTTTAAAAACAGATTAATGCACTACCCTTTCTTTGTATCTTGCACATTTTACCTTTTAGCCAGAAAACCATCGGGAAGAGGTTATATCAGGCTATCGGGGCAAAATAAGGGACATTGATATGAGTAAGGTTAAACAACAAGATATTGATCGTCTTATTGAGCTGGTTGGTGGGCGCGATAACATTGCGACTGTCACCCATTGCATTACCCGACTCCGCTTTGTGCTGCATGATCCGTCAAAAGCACATCCCAAGACTATTGAGGAGTTGCGCATTGTTAAAGGTTGTTTTACCAACGCCGGTCAGTTTCAGGTGGTCATCGGCACCGATGTCGATGCGTATTACCACGCACTCTTAGCGACCATCGGGCAAAATGCAGTCAATAAAGAAGAGGCGAAAATCACCGCTCGCCAGAATATGAGCTGGTTTGAACGCAGTATTTCCCACTTTGCAGAAATCTTTTTCCCATTACTTCCAGCATTAATCAGTGGTGGTTTAATTCTGGGCGCACGTAACGTCATCGGTGATATCCCTATCATCGATGGGCAAACGCTGGCGCAACGTTCCCCAACCTGGCAAACCCTTTATGATTTTCTCTGGCTGCTGGGCGAGGCCATTTTCTTCTATCTACCGGTCGCAGTATGTTGGTCAACCGTCAGGAAAATGGGAGGAACGCCGATCCTTGGTATTGTTCTGGGGATTACACTGGTGTCGCCCCAGTTGATGAATGCTTACCTTATCGGCCAGCAAACGCCTGAAGTCTGGAATTTTGGCTGGTTTTCTATTGAAAAAATTGGCTATCAGGCACAAGTCATCCCCTCGGTGTTAGCCGGTATGGCGCTCGCCGTCATTGAACGACGTCTGAAAAAATGGACGCCGGATTATCTCTATCTGGTCGTCGTCCCCGTAACATCGCTGATTCTGGCGGTTTTCCTCGCTCATACGCTGATTGGCCCATTTGGCCGCATGATTGGTGACGGTGTGGCGTGGGCGGTCAAAGCGGTAATGACCGGCAGTTTTGCCCCTGTAGGTGCCGCACTGTTTGGCTTCCTGTATGCGCCACTGGTGATTACCGGTATACATCAGACCACATTGGCTATCGATATGCAGATGATCCAAAGTATGGGGGGTACGCCCGTTTGGCCGTTGATTGCCCTCTCCAACATCGCACAGGCTGCTGCCGTAGTCGGTATTATCATCGTCAGCCGTAAAGAAAATGAACGAGAGATTTCTGTACCCGCCGCGATCTCCGCCTTCCTCGGCGTAACAGAGCCCGCGATGTACGGCATTAACCTGAAATATCGTTTCCCCATGTTCTGCGCCATGATCGGCTCCGCCGTTGCCTCACTTATTTGTGGTTTATACGGCGTCATGGCTAATGGTATCGGTGTTGGCGGCCTGCCTGGAATACTCTCTATCAAACCGCAATTCTGGAGCGTGTTCTTTCTGGCGATGATCGTTGCGACCATTATTCCCATTGTGCTAACCGCGCTGGTTTATAAACGCAAGCAACACAATGGTACGTTACACTCTATTTGATAGGTTTGTGTTGATACACGTACGGCAACAGACAGACATCCGTCCGGGTTCAATTCTTGATTGACGTGGAGAGATTCATGACAACATCCCTACCCTGGTGGCGAAACGGCGTAATTTACCAGATCTACCCCAAAAGCTTTCAAGACAGCACAGGCAATGGTTTTGGTGATATCAACGGCATCATCTCACGTCTTGACTACCTGAAACGACTGGGTATTGATGCTATCTGGCTGACGCCAGTTTACCTCTCACCACAAATTGACAACGGCTACGATGTCGCTGACTACTGCGTTATCGATCCGGCTTACGGCACAATGGAAGAGATGGAAACACTGATCGCCGAAGCCCATCAGCGTCACATCCGCGTGGTGATGGATATGGTTTTTAATCATACTTCCACGCAACACCGTTGGTTTCTGGCCGCGCAGGATCGCCGTAGCCCTTATCGTCACTTTTATATCTGGCGGGATGGCAACGGAGATGCCCCACCTAACAACTGGCGCTCAAAATTCGGCGGCCCAGCCTGGCAACGGCATGCCGAGAGCGGTCAATATTATCTGCACCTTTTTGCTCCCGAGCAGGCCGATCTCAATTGGGAACATCCAAAAGTACGAGAAGCATTGAAAAAAGTATGTGAATTTTGGGCAAATAAGGGCATTGACGGCCTGCGATTAGATGTGATCAATCTTGTGTCCAAACAACAGGATTTTCCAGACGACGATCAGGGAGACGGCAGGTGCTTTTATACCGATGGTCCACGGATACACGACTATCTTCAGGAGTTCAGTCGTGACGTATTTCAACCACAAGAATTGATGACCGTTGGCGAAATGTCTTCTACATCACTGGCGCACTGTCGTCGCTATGGCGCATTGGATGGCAGTGAACTTTCCATGACATTCAATTTTCATCATCTGAAAGTGGATTACCCTAATGGGGAAAAATGGACTCAGGCGAAACCGGATTTCGTCCAGCTAAAAAAGATTATGCGCGAATGGCAACAAGGCATGCATAACCACGCCTGGAATGCGCTTTTCTGGTGTAACCACGACCAGCCACGCATCGTTTCACGCTTCGGTGATGAGGGTGAATTCAGAGTTGAGTCGGCAAAGATGCTGGCGATGGTGCTACATGGTATGCAGGGCACACCATATATCTATCAAGGGGAAGAAATCGGTATGACGAACCCCGGCTACACAGCGTTAAGTCAGTACCGGGATGTTGAAAGCCTGAACATGTTTGCCGAACGGCATGGCAAGACACAAACGGATGAGTTGCTTTTAGCGATCCTTTCCGAACGCTCCCGAGATAATGGGCGCACGCCCATGCAGTGGGATAGCAGTGAAAATGCCGGATTCAGCACTGGCACACCATGGCTGCAACCAAGCAAAAATGCGATGGAGATCAATGCAGAACAAGCGCTGGCTGATGAAAACTCTATTTTCTATACCTACCAACAGCTAATCGTTATGCGCAAAGTGATCCCATTAATCACCCATGGGGACTATCAGGATCTGCTACCTGAGCACCCGTCGCTATGGTGCTATCAGCGAAGCTGGCAAGGTCAACACCTATTGGTATTGGCTAATCTCGGAAAAACGAGCCAGAAATGGCATTCATTAAACAAGGTGGATGGGCACCGCTGGCGATTGCTGCTAAGTAACTATGCCGATGCCGCAGACCAACCTGGAACATTAACCCTACGGCCATTTGAGGCCATCTATTGGGTACAAGGTATGCCGGAACCAGAAGATAAAATTTAGCGAGAGTCCTATTCTCACCTTCTTTTTCATCTATCAGCATGTTTTCGTGCCCAAACGATGCTGGATATTTTTATCAACTCGGAAAGCGTGACAAGAAAGAGAGGGAGTATAACAGTCTGTATATCAACGGCATTCACCAACCAAGGAATGAAGGACAACGAAGGTACGGCAAACAGAAAACGAAACGGCGTTTGTAGATAAACCATCATCCACACCACTCTCTGTTGACGGAAAAACGCGATTATTGAACCTATCATTGACAGATTTAATGTCAGAGACAGTATGAAAAATATTAATGAATACGCCCCATGCTGTGGATAAATAGCAATGACATCCACGGCATCATCATAGAAAGGAACTCGACCGTTAGCGATGTTGATATAGCAAAAACGAAGAAGATAAATTGCATCCATTGCTGCCCAAAAGTAATAAATCCATTTACCCCTTATTTTGACTCCCATGTAACGATACCCTAAATCATTCGAATTTCAGGACGATAATACCAAGGTATTGAATACGACTTGCAGTAACTCATCTGGAAGAAAAGGGAAAAATATGGATGGTCGGGTAACGAGCGCAACCATGCCCTTCTATCATTCATCGTCGGCCATCATCCTTTACCGGCCATTCCCGACCCGTAACTGATTTCTGCGTTTTCACCGGTCGGTACAGAAAGTGCCAGTGCCATTCCATATCCGCATCGTCACTGTCAAAATCATAAGGGTCATCCGCCGCAATTTCACACTGCGCCTCCACCTCCGGCGGCCATACTGGCATCTTGCTGCTTCGTATTGACAACCAGCGGGCCACTGCCTGTAAAAATATAAATGGAAACAGCAATACACCAACGAAACCTGCGGGCATCATCAGCATTCTCAACCCCAGACCAAACGACTCTTTGCGTTTGTTTATCGGCAGCAGCCAGCCAGCAATATCTGCCACATGTTTTACTCCATCCTTCTCTTCCATGTAGCGACGCACCAGCTCCCAGAACCGCTTAATCTCTTCCTGACGTGGCCCATAGACGCTGACGCTGAACGTGTCCAGTACTGTGTCCCTATCTTCCGCTAAAATATGCCCCTGGAGATACCAGAACCTTCCGGTAAATCCGCTTGCAGTGCGCCCCAACGTAAAATAGATAGCTTGCCAGGGATAGGTTTCCACCTGTCCGTTTAACCGTGTGATATGCACCACTTGTTTTTCACGGTTAAAACGGATCGGATAATGTGTCCAGGTAAAACATTCGAGACGCAGGAGCCAAATAAACAAAATATGGGGTGAAGTGAAAATAAAAAAAATGAGAACGTAAAAAGCAACCGGTGGGGATTGATTTCCAAATAGAAACAACCACAAAAAACCTATTCCCCCCGTCAAAAATACGCCCCCCAAAAGTATTATCACAAGCGTCAGAAACCCTCGATCCTTATGGTAGGCATCCACCACTTCCAGAAATGTCGAGTTAATGCAGATAAGCGACATATCATCCACCAGCTCACGCTGGCGGTAAGACAGTCGTTGCCCCTGTTTCAGACGCCAGTGCACTTCCTGAGAGGTCAGCGAACGGTTTACCTTGAACCCCTTAGATTTCATGCCTTCATAAAACATCGCTGTTCCTTGACTTAGTGATCCGTCGCTGCTTGCCAAACGCATCCGATTCCGAGACTACCGAAGTGAATTTCACCTCGCCCTTGCCACTGATTTAAATACCTGATTCGAGCATGGGGGCGAGATCCGTATCGTCATCGGATTAAAAGATTAACGTTCCGTTTTTGCCGGGTGGGAAAATAAGTAGTAGCGATTCAGCAATTGGTTAAACCGATTATCAATCTGCTGTTGTAAGGCGGGAGAAATCTGTCCTTGTTGCTGCTGTTCACCCAGTTGACGTAACAACTCCTCCAGCGGTTGGTGGCGGTCTAAGGGCTGCTGAAGATTGAATACGGCAGATTTTAACGCCGATACTGTGATGTAACGTCCTCGTTTTTCATCCAATGCATTAAGTTGGCTGGATAGCGCCTGCAACTGAGTCCTGGTTAGCTGATATTGTTGTAAATCATCGGTATTTACCGCACTAGCCTGACGTTGCTGCCACCACTGTTTTTCCTGCAATCGCGCTTGCTCACTGGCGGGCCACAAACGCTGTGACTGATGAATCAATGCATCACCATATTGCATTGCCCATAATGGAGAGAGTGAATTCAATCTTTCCAGTTGCAGGCTATTCGCCTGTAAGACTTCACCCGTCAACGACGTTAATTCCGCCACATCGCTGGTATGACGATATTCATCAATCTGCTCCGTACTGAGCGCACGGGGTAACGGTGCTACCGTTGCCAGAAGTTTTTCCTTCAGTGGCGTCCGCTGAGTCAGGTGGGAATATAGCCCTATCGCACTCCCCGCCACCAGCGCGGTCAGCACGATACCGGCAAGAAATCCATGCCAACATTTCCAGCGCGGTTGCGGTGTACCAGTAACAACCTGAATACGAGCTCGACTGTCATTGGGTTCGACATGTGCAACATAAAGCAAGGGGGAAGAAGAGGAAGATGATGATGTCATTGATGCCTCAACGTTATAGGGAAGCTCGCCCGAAGGCGGTAACGCCGCACCATTCTGGATATCCGTACTTTCCAGCCTCAATGCAGCACCGTGCAACGTCATACGCAGATTATCAAGTTTGCTCAGGTGCTTAAGTTCCAGCACCTGAAGATGACTGCAAACCCGTTCTAAAACATGCTCCGCCCGGTAAACCTGTGGCAGATCGCTATAACTCAGCACGCAGGTACGCAACACCTGATGCAAACGTTCATTGATCCAAGCAAAAATATCGACCCGTGCATGGGTTTGAGATGGCCATAAATTACCCCATTGATGGGTCACCAATCCCTCCATCAATTCCAGACCTTCTCCTATACCGG
Source organism: Pectobacterium hainanensis (assembly GCF_046237015.1). Classification (NCBI taxonomy): domain Bacteria; kingdom Pseudomonadati; phylum Pseudomonadota; class Gammaproteobacteria; order Enterobacterales; family Pectobacteriaceae; genus Pectobacterium; species Pectobacterium hainanensis. The sequence goes on along the minus strand of NZ_JBJYIN010000019.1, from coordinate 27,619 downwards.
AAAGTCCGGCTTGTTGCGCCCGCGCTAGCGTGTAATACGCAACCGTTTGTAATTCCACCCCATTACGACGAAATAGCGTCAAACAGAGTTGCTCCACCCGCTCCCAATGGACATCCGGGCGAGCGGGATGACTCAGTTTTCCCATCTCCTCACGCAATGCGCCAAACTCGGCAAAGGCGCGCGGATCACCGCCGGTCTGCACGGTGCTACCGGACAACATTGTGTTCATTATTCAATTCTCTTTCTGAAACGAAACTGATGCGATGAGTAGACGTAACAACGTTAACCCAACCGTCCCTGTTGCTTTAAATGCCGTAACATCACACGACCTTCAGGCGCAAACGCCGAGCCATAGCGCACCAGCCCAATGCCTTTTAATTCAGCATGGATCTCATACGCCAGGTGAGCAGGGGCAATGTCTGGCAGAAGTTCAACCGAGACGCTTTTCAAGCGAGGCTCGTACTTTAATAACGTGCTTTGCAATACACTAACCAGGCTGTGTGCTGATGCCGGTAATCCCTGAAGAATGTGGCTAAGATCGGGTAAACCATAGTCAGGCAAATGGCTCATGGCACCCGCTCGGCTATTCAGGATACGCTGCATATTATCGAGCACGGAGAGAATGACCTGCTGACGTTCATCCACCTGCCGAATATCCAGATCGTTCTCAAAGCTGAATGTCAGCATTTCATATAACGAAGGGTTCATCGCCTAATCCTTCATCGGCAACAATGTCAACGCGCCATTGCCGACTTCAATCACTCGGGGCATATCCGGATCGAGCATTTCCCTTTCCAGTATCAACTTCCATCCCCCTTTTTGTTCTGGCGCACGAAACAGCCCAACGATGGCGATAAATTTTGCATCCGGATTCAGCGGCATGTTCAGTGACTCACTGCCAAACGGCTTTATCGTGACATCACGCTGGGCCAGCCAGTCCGCCTTGAGCGTGGCGTCGTCATACATCAGTAGATCCTGATAATCGGCATCATCCAACGCCTGACGGGCCTTTAACTGATAAACCCGAAGCACCACCGACAACGGGGTACGATCTTCATCCGTGTTCAATGCACTGCGGGGGGTGAAATCGAGGTGCAACGTATCAATCTTTTTATAAAACAGCGATTTCGTCATGGAGACCGTCCCCTGACTCACTGATTGTGTCAGACCGCAACCACTCAACACGCCGATCATGGCCAGACAACATACGCTTAACCGAGCCTTACGCTTAAAATCGATAGCCGCCATTGACTGCTCCTTTTGCATTATTTTTCATCGTTAACCCCTGATAATCCCCCAGATTAATACTAATCAGCGCGCCGCCACGCTTATCGCTCTGCGTTCGTTTAAACCCGAGTACCGCTGTTCTCCCAAGCTGTACGCCTTTTCGCTGCTGACGCAAATTGGCATCCGGCAAGACTGAGCGTGGGAGTGTGAGTTGAAGACGAGCCTGACAGCGATACCCCAGATAAACGCGTAACAGAATGAGTAAATCCGTATGTAACTGTCCACCGGGCAACCAGCCTTGTGCCTCGTCCGGTTGTTCGGTGTAAAGCTGTAAATGCAGCATGCTATTGACATCAGTTCCCCGTTTTCCCAACACCGCCCGTTGAGACAATCCCGTCCGAGTTTCTCGGGACAAACGGGTTGGTTGGTTGAGCGGGATAGATTTGGGGTAATGCGGCGTGACCGTTGCGGTCGTTCCCGGTGCCAACAGTTGAACCAGCGAAATAACGCCTTCTCGGGTTCTGGTTGGTAAACGCATCGTGCCAAGTAATGCCAGAAAGCGAGAAACTGGCGTCGCAATATAATTGCTGCTGCCGGGAATACCGAGTCCAATGAGTCCGAGTAGACATTGTGACGTGTCATCGACTCCCCCTTCGGCAAAGCTGGCTGGATAGGCATATTTACGCCATATCCGGTAATATTGCGTCATCACCCGATGGTTAAAAATATCGAGAAAATCCTCAACGGCTTCATGCCCTTCACGACGCTGCGAAATATCGTCCAGATAATGGGACGGGAGTGGAGAATCAACGCCATATAAGCCAAGAAAGGTGGTACGCACCGTGAGTGGCCGTTGAGGATGATCCTCATCCTGTTCAATCGCTTTCAGTTCACTAACCGGAAACCCCATCCCTGGATGAGGACGAAATCGAACCCGGTCATCGCCAGGCGATGACGTACTGCCTAATGGGGGGCTATCGTTGGAATACCGCTCCAATAATTGACAAAAACGATAAAAATTCATTTTTGGCAACACGGATTGCAGTACGGGGATCATCCCGGAATATGGTGACTGTGGATCTCTTTCCATCTCAGACACTTCCCTGTTGGCTGAACGATCAGCGTCAGTTGGTTAAACAAATGAATATCGGCGTACAGCGCGAAAAAACGGTGGAGCATTTCACCGAACAGACAAATATCGCCTTCTCCGGTAAACCCTTCGCCATCCAACGTGACCTGAATATCGACACCGCGCAGTAAAAATCCCCGTTCGAAACGCTGAATCAAGCTATGTTTCACATCGACGATGGCTTCCAAACGTCGACGATTCATTTCATCGTCAGTCCAGTCATACAAAGCCAACGTGCCACGCAACACTTCAGCGTTATCCATCATACTGAGGAAATTGGAACCCAGATGGCTAAGCACTCGCCAATGGAAACGGTCATTCGCTGGCGGATAGACTGGCAACGTCGGCGCACAAAGATTCTGAATGGTTAATTCAACGGGCGTGGATTGTAGACTGCTATTCAGTAACGTGCTCCGCAACGCTTTACGCGGCAATTGCCCGTTTGTACCGGTGATCCTCAGCGAAAGGATCTCTTCTTTCAGGTTTCGTTCTTCTTCAAATGCCGCGCCACCCAATATCAACCAGGTATCATGCAGCCCGGACGCCCCACGACGGACTCGCGTATGATAATAACGTTCGGGCGCATCGTGCCGCATCATGCCACCGCGATGACGGAAACTGGAAAAAGGCACATAACGCTGATTATCAGTACGTTTTGATGAGCGAACATCATCAACGGAATAGATCTCCGTATGTCCATCCTGAGTACGCAACGGACGGATCTGATACTCACTTTCCAATTGGGTGAGCCGTAGCGGATCGGCTTCCAGACTGAATAAGTTGATGACCGGCACACAGTGCAACCGAATATTTTCTGTACCAAACGGCATGTCATATGGCCAAATTTCATTTAACACCACATCCAGTTCAAACCAGGATGCCTGCTCTGGCAGGGTGACATGCTCCAGCCCGTTAAGGGCGATAAACATAAATTTTTCACGGAAGGTGAAATATTCCAGCAATAATTGGTAGCCGCTGAACGCGCTTTCCCCTTTTGGCCAAAGATGATCATCGGTATCAAATCCAAGCGGTGAAAAGTAACTGTCCAACCGTTGTCGATCAGCACCCCGTTCGCCCGGCACACGCAAATACACATTGGCTACCTGTCGAGTCAACGCCAAATGCAACGCAGAGGCAATGGGGCTATCCGCATTGAGGTACAGCGGCAAACGATGTAAATCAATTTTCCCCCAGTCAGCCAAGGCACCACGTTCAAACCTCAGCCGTATCACCGAACGTCCATCCGATTGAGTATGAACGCCCGCTAAAGCCAGATTTAACGGTTGCAGGACGAGGTCACGCGTCGTCCGATAGCAGCAGCGGGTTCGCATGGGGCCAACAGGCTGAGAAACCACTTCAAAGCCAGTACCGATCGTTTCATTCTGTTTAAGTTGTTTTATGTCCGGGGCCAGTTCCACCACGGATAAAGACGGTATCGTGCGTAAATAATGCGGCCATAGCAGGCTGACGAGTCCTTCCGTCAGTTCGGGTAAATCATCATCCAGCTTTGCCCGTAAGCGCCCCATCATAAAAGCAAAACCTTCAAACAACCGCTCCACATACGGATCGCGATCGCCAACCCGATCCAGGTTAAGCATAGCGGCACGATCGGGATGTGCCTGAGCAAACTCTTTACCCGCTTCGCGCAAATAGCGCATTTCCGCCTCGAAATAACGCAGCGTTAAATCATCCATAGAAGCCTTATTTATTTAAAAACAGAAAATTATTGATGTTCAGCGATGAAAAAGATACGTGACTAGCCACACAGTACCGAAGCGCGAGCGGGATCGATATTGACCAGGCCAGAGAGCAGCGTATCCATTCGGCCCGCTAACGCGACTTTGTCACTTTCACTACGCTGAACCTTCAGGCGCAGCAGTTTTAGCAACCGTGCTTTCACTTCAAAAGCCAGCTCTGGCTCCCAATGCGCCAGCAGTGATGGTGCCGGATCGCTATCCAACTCATTCAGCAAGTGGATCGCCATTTCATTTTTGCCGTATTGCTCTGCCACTCGCGCCATTAACAGGCGCTGTAGCCAGCGGTCACGTTGCGTCGTCACACCGGGTAAGCCAGCAAGCCAGCCAAGCGCAGCCTCAATACCGGAGGCATCAGCCTGCGCCAATGCTTCCCCTTCAAGCGACAAAATATCGTTATCGTGCGTCTCGCTCTGTGCTGGCGCAGCGGGTTCCCAACGTGCCTGATTACCACTGACCTGCTGTTCAATCCATGCCAATGTGGCATCATCGGCAAAAGGCGTTCCATCATTAAAAGCCTGTTTCTCCAGACCGGGTAAACGTTCAAGAAACATGCCTAAATCCCGTTTAGCGATATCTGCCCAGAGATCAAAAGGGTGCCCTTGCTTATTTAACGCCTGACAAGCATACCATTGCAGATCGATCCAAAAATGATTCACGCCCTCGGCAAACATTCGCTCAACCTGATCGAGCAGCTCGCTCCAGCTTTGTTGTAAATACAGACGTTTAAGCTGAGCGCGCAACTCGGCACGCGGCGGAACTAAACGCGTACGTCCGGCACTGTCCTGCGGCGGAAGCTGATGAACGGTATCCCAACGAACCACGCGCATCAGCCGTGAACCGGATAAATAGCCTTGCTGTTGATTGCGCAGGTATTGCGATAATTCCCGCGTTTGATCCAGTAAATCACGCCCGGACTGGATTTTTCGTGCCTCCGGTGGTGCCCCAGCTGCTGACGAAGGCGCCGCGCTGGCCGCATTCTGCGGTACGACCGCATCCACCCCACCAGATTGTGCCAGCCGAACATCCATCGCACCGACTAGCGGCTGTAGCCCCGGACGGGCATCATCATGCCAATCGGCAAAGTGATGCTGTAACAGCGCCAACGCCGCCAGTGCGCGTTCAAAATCAGCACGAACCACCTCGGGATAAAGCGAGAGACTGTCGGTCAATTTGCTCCCCGCCAGCCATTCCAACGCTAATCGACGGCTGGTTGCTCGGCGAGGCAACAGTGATTCGCCATAGGTCTGAACCAGACCAGCCAGTAACTCCAGTCCATCAGCAAGACCCGACTCGCCATCCTGATGCAATCGAGCCCACACATAGTAAGTGGCGACGCGAACGTCTTTGCAGTGACGCTTCAATAACCCCTCAGCCAATTGACAAACCTGTGCAGTATCCACACCGGAAAGTTTATTGACTTCTTCACGCATGCGCTGGAAATCATCGTCATAGCCAGGATCGTCCCCTACGGGCGAATCGCCTTCCAACGGTGCCAGCCAGTCAAGCCAGACGGTTAGTCGTTCTCGGGCCAGCGCCAGCGCGTCTCGTTCACCAAAACAGGTCACGAGTAATTGTTGCAACATACCGTTATTCTCCCGTCGCTGCATCCGTGGTGAAAATTCGTGTGGGCAGGGTAAAATTGCGTAGTTTAAGCACCGACAACGGCCCTTCGCCAAGCTCCGTACGCAGAATATAGGTCAACGTCTGGTGGTCAGGCGTACGCCACATCAGACGATAACGGCTGCTGTCTATTTGCTCGACTTTTGCTTTTTCCAACAATCGGATCCATCCCCAAACGCCCTCTTCATCGGCATATAACCGTGTGCCCGTGTTATTTGCTTGCCAGTTTAATAACGAGCCCGGTTTGTAGGTTTCACCCGGCCAACTGAGCCGCTGCCAGCTTTCCTGCTGATTGAAGTAGGTCAGCGTTTGTCCGTCAACGGTCAATACCGTTTGCACCACACCGCTCGCCGCCCTTGGCATCAGTTCAAAGCGAACACCGGCATCGCCTTGCGCCAACAGGGTATCAGACAAGGCGCTAAGCTGATTAATCGCCGCCAGAAAACGCGGGTTGAATGTCAGCCCTTGCGTGTTGATCACATCCGGTACCCACTGGTTGCCTTCTTTGTGTAACATGCCGGAAAGCTGTGTTTTCAGGAATTGTTCAATGCGACCTGAATCGGCACGCAGGTACTGAGCCAACAGCGGCAGCGACGCATCATTCGTGGTGTCAGCAAACGGATAGCGCCCCGAAAATGCGTGATTCCAGTCATTAACAATGGCGCGTTGCCACTGACCATTAAGGCTATTTGACGCAGGCTGTAGCACCTGTTGCCAGGATTGCTCCAGCGGTTGTACGAAAACCGTGTAACCAAACTCGCCCCATTCTCCGCCCAAACTGGCCGCAATCAACGATCCATAATCACGCGTTTCCGTGAGATCCACCGCCTTTCCCTGAAATACCGTTTGCGCCAGTGCCTGTGTCATCGCTTGAGGATCGACCGCATTGGTGACCTGTTGTAACTTCAAACGCAGTTGAGTGACCCGCGTCAGATACGTTTGCAGGCTGAGATTAGCATTACCCTGCCCACCGGCCGTACCCTCAATCAGCGCCAGCAACGGACCGAACGATTCATCAAGTGGTCCGGTTGGCCCCTGTTTTTGAGCCATCATCGGTATTTGTTTTTTCTTCTTATGCAATAACCCTTGTGCCGATTGCATCAGCGAGTCCGTCAACGCGGGGCCTTGTTGTCCTGTTTTTCCCTGCCAGGCCAGCGTATTCATCAAGGCAATCAACGGGGATTGGCGCGTATCGGCCATCAACGTCAGTTGCTCGGCAACATCGGATAAGGTCGCGGTCGAATTCCAACGTAAATCATTAAGAAAACTGATCCAGGCACCGCTGAAATCATTGAAATAACGTGTTGTCAGTCGGTTTTTCAACTGTTCTGGCGAAACGTTTTCAGACAGTCCTTGCTCGTTCTCGCTCAGCACCCAGTCAATTTCTTCCCGACGCTCACTGACTACCGCATCGATGGCCTCTTCAACCTGTTCTTCCCAAGCCTGACGGGTGAACATGCCTGGCACGACGCTGTCCGTCGTAAACAAACGGCTGGCATCGGTCTCTTCCACCATCTGCGCGAGCGTCAGGTCAGCATAATTCTGGGAAACCTGTTGCAACACACGCTGATAGAGCGTGGACTCTGCATTGCTCACACCTATCTGGTTAAGCAATAGTTGACGAGCTTCACCAATCAACGCGCGATCGGGTTCAATACGCCAGGCAGGATGAGCAGAAAGGTTTTCAGCATAAAACCCTAACAGTGCAGGCGAAACACCCCGCCATACACCGTCAGGCACGCCGGGCTGGCTCGGCAAATTGGCAAGGAGTGCTTTCGTCAGAAATGCCGGCTCCGCTTTCTCCGGATAAGCCATCATCAGATAGGCTTTTAACTGTTCATATCCCGCCTGAGCAACCGTCGCACGCTGGCGGCTGGCCGCAGGTAAATTCACCATTTTACGTAACGCGCCAGACAGGCGCTGAGCCGCCGTATCGCGGATCAACGCCTGTTGTGCGGTAAAATACCATGGCCACAACACCGTCAACTGCGCCTGACTCTGGTTAAGGCCAAAACGGCTATACCATGTACCGCCTGATTGAGCATCGTGTTTGAGGCGCGCCATTTCCTGTTGCAAAGACTGTAGGCTGAGCAAACGTTCACCGAGCGTTCGCTCGGTCCCTACCGCCGTTTGTGCCAGTTCGGCGCTATTTTGCATATCGTGACGGTTGGTAACGTAAGAGACGAGACTGCCGATTGCCCAGAGCAGGCTAAACGTTATCAGTCCCCATTGTGTCGTTTTTTCCCACGGCAAGCCCAGACGTTTTCCGCTGGCACCCGCCCCTTCTGTCAGAACTCCCTGCCATACCGGGTCAGGGTACCAACTATGGGGAGCCGCGCCTGACGGCGCAGCAACCGGCAGGCTAAATAATAAGCCGCGCAACGGTAAGGCAGCGGTGCCGGATAACAACGGTGCCAGCATCGTCGTTAATCGTGCCACACCGCCATTTTCAAAGTGATGTGCCAACCTGAATAAGAAATCATGCTCAGGCTGCTGTAACATCTGATGGATACCCGATTGTGTCAGACGCGGGACCAGTTGTAACAACCGTTCACGCACGGTTTCAGCCGTACAGCGCGAGGGTAATAAACAACCGACCGTCTGCGTTTCTCGCTCACCCTGCGGCCATTCGCTATGCTGGATTTCCCACAGCCAGACGGGGGCTTGCCAGCCAAGTAACCGGGAATATTTATCCAATTGACGCCGGGCATTATCCATTTCGGCAGCATGGGGTCGCTGCGCTGCGCTCACCGCCCAAATGACACCATCAAGCGGACGATAGCGTCTCAGTTGGCGCATCATCGTCAGTTGGTCGGCATCAACATGATTGACTTCTCCGCCCCACACCAACAGCGTTTTGCTCCCTTCCAGCCATTGTTGCACCGTTAATCCCGGCGCAAGTGCTTCGGCCATCGCGGGTTCCCCCACCACCAGCAGGATGCGGACATGACGTTTCCAGAAACGACCATAGCGGGTACGGAGGTAATCACAAGCATCGCCCAAATAGTCTGCCGAGTTTGTTAACTCATGCCGTTTTTTCTTTTCTGGCATAGACGATGTTAAGGGCGTGCTCTTTCTTAATAATTTCTTATTTTCAGATACGCCAAACGTCAGTAAAAAAAGCAATCCGACAATAGTTAAAAACGATATCGTCGCCACAAGTAACTTCGAACCAATCGTTTTTAACCCCCAGCCATCGGCATAGAGATAAAACACAGTAACAATACAAACCGCGACTACGAGTACAATGAAGAAAATTACAAAGATTCGCCGCCAATCATATTTAGACATAACGTATCCTTTCAATTAGACAAATGCTCTGGCAGCGAAACCAGTGAAAACAAAATATGTTGATCTGAACCACAACATACTAGTTGTGCCTTTTGCTTTTCTCTGACAGCCATTATCCCTGCTGAAATAACAAACCACGGTGTTATCTCCCCCGATGTTCCCATCATTAAATCGAAGAAATTTTGGTCAAGCGTATGGGTGTCTGTATCAATGTTATTATCACACAGTGACTTTATTACTGTATAGCACTCATCCTGATCCAGATCAGATAACCACATTTCTTGTGCTTCAAAAATACACAACTGAAAATCCGCCATTTGCTTAATCGAATAAGGGACAGAGTGCTTATCAGACAACAATGGTCGATGTAAAAATGCCTGGGGTTTTATTGCACTCGACGTTGAGACACTTGGCGAAATAAGCCAAGCGGCGGCCGATTCACTCGCTTTTCCTTTACAATCATCACTGGCTACCCCCTCATGAAACTGCACAATCACGGCGAGAATGACTGTGCTGTCATTCTTTTTATACCAGCTATTCCAACTATCACAATAATTTACACCTGGATAAACAGGAGCAGACAATACAGATTCTTTTAATCCTAATTCACGCCACGCCAGCATAAAATCAGGCCACGATACAGATGATGCATTATAAATAAAATTCACTTCAATGGAAGATGACTGAGAAATGCGCATAAGTATTTCCCTCATCGGCGCTAACAGCTCACTGTATATTTCTTTAAGTTTTTCTGGCCTTTCTCCCTCCGTCGATAACAAAAGTGTTTGTGAGGTTCTTGCTTGTACTTCGGCTTTATTTTCTCTTTTAGAAAGACAACTTTTCTCTGGGAAAAGCATACTATAAGACAACACTGAAATGACATCCTGAGCCCAATGCTGCCATTCTATATGTAAAGCATTCCGTTCAGATACCCAAGCCTCATAGTGAGTGTTTACCACGCTATGTCGATATATTCTCAGACTCGCGAGTAAGATAAAAAAAACACTTTCGCCAATAAATAAAAATAAAACAAAAGAATAATTTTCAGCATCAAGATTCAGAAAATAAACAAATACACAAGTTAGCAATAATAAAGAGGAGAAAATAAAAAACAATGCTAACCAGAGTTTCCAAGAAAGTGGTGCTGGTGGCGTTGCCTCAGCAATAATAGGAATATTCCATGACATGCAACTTTATCCTATATTTACTGGTTGTAAACTTGCGATAACATAACAACCGCACTGACACTTACATTGATGAGTAACGACTGGTTTACCATCAGAAATCCAGCTAGGATCACCTTCTACTATTTTGTTTACACCATGTCCTTTGATAGGACAAGAAACCGCATCACCGACTAATACTGCTTTTTTACCTTCAAGGATCATTGTTGAAGATGCTGAAATCACACTCCCTCCACTGCTGAGTTTATCACCAAGTCTGACGATCGCTTTAGCCATAATTCAACGTCCTTTAAAATAATGTAATAAATTAAAATTGTAACTACTCACACTCTAAATAATTACAGTTGCAAAAAAGCGGTAAGTGAACGAAATTAACGAAAAAGTGATTTGAAACATGACAGATATAGTTAACTGTATTCTCTCTTACCGATGATATCTCGCTTTTGAAAATTATATACCCGTAATACTTCAAGTTGCTTGTGCGTTGGCTGCGTTCGTTACTCGACTCATCCATGAGCCTCGCCCTATTGGAGCCGCTGCAAGCAGTGTTCAAGTCTGCCGCCTTCACGCGGCTCGAATTATTTTGGGTACAATTTAATAGACGCTAAGATAAATTAAATTAAAAAATTTAAGAATAGAAACTATCACAGCACTGGTAACAATAAAAATAGAAAACAACCTTACCATTCTTTTTAAATAGGATGATTCTATTTTAACCTCTTGCATATTAGCATTAAAGCTTTCTATAAAAAATGGATATGAACTTACAAACAAGCATAAAAACAAAATCAATGCAAAAACCAAGTCAAAATGAAACATTCCCACTCCGAACCAGTCGGCGCGGCCTTCACTAATGAAGTGATAAACAGATACAATAATACCACAAAGCCCAATGACAGTTGGCCACATAAAATCACTGGCATAGAGCACTTTCTTTATAAAACTCAGATCAATATCATCAGAAAGTCCAATAAAGGTAAAATACTTTGATTTTACTTTATTAGCATAAAAATCAGCAATAACTGTCCTCATATTACCAAGTGGTAACAATTTTGACTTATTATCGTAATTATTATAAGCCACTTCCAAGATTGAATATTTTTCCATAACTACCACTCCTATATATTAGATACTACATAGCCAACTTAACAACAATATCATCATCAGTTTTATTAATTTCATAAATTTTAGTCACCCCCATGTACATACCCGACATGACAAGTGAAACCTCACATTTCCGATAAAATGGGTTTTCTTCATCTTTAGCTAAGGTTTTTATTGAGGTTACATCCCACTTCAAATCAACAGGGCTGGTAACTCTTCCACTCATCATAGATACTTTTACCGCTAAACTCCTTTTATAAATATCGACGTATGTCTCTTTAATTTTTTCATTATCACATTCTATAGGTTCAAGTTTTGAACAAGCACTAATCAACAGTGTTAATATTAAGACAAATATTATTCGCATAGTAGGCTCCACACTAAAAACTTAATTAACCCATTATAAATGGTCACATAGCCAATTCAAAACTGGCATTTTAATATGATAGATATTTCAAGCGTATCTATTGATTCAGATATCAATAATAAAACAAATACTGGCTTTCTACTTCCGGATGAGGGCGAATATTATTTCTGTAATGATATTCGGCCAGCGTGCCATTGGCCTCACGTTCGTCAATCCGCGCTTTGGTGATCTTTTTAAGGTTTATTTTTGACGGATTATCTAAACCTAATGTAGTGAAAATAGCCTGAGCAAGTCCAGCGGTAGTCTTGTTTTCCCTATATATACTAAAAAAATAGGGAATAAATATTACCCCTATCATTGCAATTCCCGCTAATGGTGCAATCACGAATAAAAACTCGGTATCAAATGTGCCATCACCATCAATAAAAGGCATTACAAGCCCAATAGCTACCGCGAACCCTGTAATAAGCAAATAAAATAAAAATAATTCACGCATATTCCATAAAAAACTCGCCCACTTCCCCATAAAACAGCGCGGGCATACGCTAATCATCCGCTCTGTAGGACGGGTCATGGCATACACCTCATAGTGCTCTTCCTGCTCGGCGACCACCAGTTCTACCGTTTCCCCCTCTTCAAACGGTATCGCCCCCAGCCAGCCACGTACCGGTTTGCCTAACCCAGCCACCTCAGCCTCAACAAAATGACCGACCTCACTTTTATCCTGATTTGCCACCGAGGCCGCCGCTGATGCTTCTCCCGCGCCCCGCGTCAGAAATACCAGTAAAATACCCAGTGTGCCCCAGCGGGATTCGATCTCTTCCAGCCGGTTATTCACCGCCAACTGATAATATTTATCGGCGAAGTTCTCCCGTGCCTTGCTAACCTGCAATCGCACCAATTTCCCCGTCAGCTTTTGCAACGGTGCCGTAGGCGGCAACACCGGGCGCGGATGTTCAGCATTAAAGGCTACCGTTTCTTCCTTGCCAAACTGGGCTTCATGACGTTTTTTCGCCAGTTTTTCTTCATATTGACGAATCATTTTTCTTTTTATTTTTTCGTCATCGCGTAATTCTTGTCTGATTTTTCTACGTGTTTTCTCCTCTGACCAACCAAAAAAACGCGCCTCTTTTTTAACACTTTCAATTAACTGTTCCTTGGTTGCAAACGTTAACTCTTCCCCTTTTTCAATTAATTCATCCAAGATATTTTTCATTAGGTGGCTCCCTGAGTATTATTGTTATGATCCTTAGCGTCTTCTCTCACGTCATCACACTGCTTATCAATAATAAAACAAATACTGGCTTTCTACTTCTGGATGAGGGCGGATATTATCTCTGTAATGATATTCGGCCAGCGTGCCATTGGCTTCACGCTCTTCGATTCGCGCTTTGGTGATTTTTTTCAGGTTTATTTTTGACGGATTATCTAAATCTAATGTAGTGAATATAGTCTGTGCTAATCCTGCTGTCGTTTTATTATCCCGAAAAATGAAAAACAAAAAAGGAATAAAAACAACGCAAACCATTAATACTCCAGATAAAAATGGTAAAAGCAATAATCGGCCGACAGTTAAAAAGTTATCATTAAACGTAAACCATAATAGAAGAAATGTTGTCATAACATAACAAAATGAAAAGAAAACAAATAACTCACGAATATTGGAAAAAAAACTCGCCCACTTCCCCATAAAACAGCGCGGGCATACGCTAATCATCCTCTCGGCAGGGCGGGTCATGGCATACGCTTCATAATGGTCTTCCTGCTCAGCGACTACCAGTTCTACCGTTTCCCCCACCTCAAACGGTATCGCCCCCAGCCAGCCACGTACCGGTTTGCTTAACCCCGCCACCTCGGCCTCAACAAAATGACCGACCTCACTTTTATCCTGATTTGCCACCGAGGCCGCCGCTGATGCTTCTCCCGCGCCCCGCGTCAGAAATACCAGTAAAATACCCAGTGTGCCCCAGCGGGATTCGATCTCTTCCAGCCGGTTATTCACCGCCAACTGATAATATTTATCGGCGAAGTTCTCCCGTGCCTTGCTAACCTGCAATCGCACCAATTTCCCCGTCAGCTTTTGCAACGGTGCCGTAGGCGGCAACACCGGGCGCGGATGTTCAGCATTAAAGGCTACCGTTTCTTCCTTGCCAAACTGGGCTTCATGACGTTTTTTCGCCAGTTTTTCTTCATATTGACGAATCATTTTTCTTTTTATTTTTTCGTCATCGCGTAATTCTTGTCTGATTTTTCTACGTGTTTTCTCCTCTGACCAACCAAAAAAACGCGCCTCTTTTTTAACACTTTCAATTAACTGTTCCTTGGTTGCAAACGTTAACTCTTCCCCTTTTTCAATTAATTCATCCAAGATATTTTTCATTAGGTGGCTCCCTGAGTATTATTGTTATGATCCTTAGCGTCTTCTCTCACGTCATCACACTGCTTATCAATAATAAAACAAATACTGGCTTTCTACTTCCGGATGAGGGCGAATATTATTTCTGTAATGATATTCGGCCAGCGTGCCATTGGCCTCACGTTCGTCAATCCGCGCCTTGGTGATCTTTTTCAGGTTTATTTTTGACGGATTATCTAAACCTAATGTAGTGAATATAGCCAGAGCAAGTCCAGCGGTAGTCTTATTTTCCCTATATATACTAAAGAAATAGGGGATAAATATTACCCCTATCATTGCAATTCCCGCTAACGGTGCAATCACGAATAAAAACTCGGTATCAAATGTGCCATCACCATCAATAAAAGGCATTACAAGCCCAATAGCTACCGCGAACCCTGTAATAAGCAAATAAAATAAAAATAATTCACGCATATTCCATAAAAAATTCGCCCACTTTCCCATAAAACAGCGCGGGCATACGCTAATCATCCGCTCGGCAGGGCGGGTCATGGCATACACCTCATAGTGGTCTTCCTGCTCGGCGACCACCAGTTCTACCATTTCCCCCACTTCAAACGGTATCGCCCCCAGCCAGCCACGTACCGGTTTGCTTAACCCCGCCACCTCGGCCTCAACAAAATGACCGACCTCACTTTTATCCTGATTTGCCACCGAGGCCGCCGCTGATGCTTCTCCCGCGCCCCGCGTCAGAAATACCAGTAAAATACCCAGTGTGCCCCAGCGGGATTCGATCTCTTCCAGCCGGTTATTCACCGCCAACTGATAATATTTATCGGCGAAGTTCTCCCGTGCCTTGCTAACCTGCAATCGCGTCAATTTCCCCGTCAGCTTTTGCAACGGCGCCGTAGGCGGCAACACCGGGCGCGGATGTTCGGCATTAAAGGTTACCGTTTCCTCTTTGCCAAACTGGGCTTCATGACGTTTTTCCTCATGCTCTCTGAGATCATCCCTCTCAATATCTTTTAACCATTTCTTTATTTTTCGTTGTGTTTGCCGTTCATTTAATCCCTCCATCTCTGCAACTTTTCTTATTGAAGCAATCATTTGCTCTTTAGTGGCTCTCGCTTCCTGATTATTCATTAGTTTTAATCTATTAATAGTAGAGTTTCAGCTATCCAACGGCATACTAAAAACTAAAAGCAAGCATTTAATAATAAAACAAATACTGGCTTTCTACTTCCGGATGAGGGCGGATATTATCTCTGTAATGATATTCGGCCAGCGTGCCATTGGCTTCACGCTCTTCGATTCGCGCCTTGGTGATCTTTTTCAGGTTTATTTTTGACGGATTATCTAAACCTAATGTAGTGAATATAGTTTGAGCTAACCCTGCTGTCGTTTTGTTATCCCGAAAAATGAAAAACACAAAAGGAATAAAAACAACGCAAACCATTAACACTCCACCTAAAAATGGTAAAAGCAACAATCGGCCGACAGTTAAAAAGTCATCATTAAACGCAAACCATAATAGAAGAAATGTTGTCATAACATAACAAAATGAAAAGAAAACAAATAGCTCACGAACATTGGAAAAAAAACTCGCCCACTTCCCCATAAAACAGCGCGGACATACGCTAATCATCCGCTCTGTAGGACGGGTCATGGCATACACCTCATAGTGGTCTTCCTGCTCGGCAACCACCAGTTCTACCGTTTCCCCCTCTTCAAACGGTACCACCCCCAGCCAGCCACGTACCGGTTTGCCTAATCCCATAACCTCGGCCTCAACAAAATGACCGACCTCACTTTTATCCTGATTTGCCACCGACGCCGCCGCCGACGCCTCTCCCGCCCCCCGAGTCAGAAATACCAGTAAAATTCCCAGCGTGCCCCAGCGGGATTCGATCTCTTCCAGTCGGTTATTCATCGCCAGCTGATAATATTTATCGTCGAAGTTCTCCCGTGCCTTGCTAACCTGCAATCGCGTCAATTTCCCCATCAACTTTTGCAACGGTGCCGTAGGCGGCAATACCGGGCGCGGATGTTCAGCATTAAAGGCTATTTTCTCTTCCTTACCAAACTGGGCTTCATGACGTTTTTTCGCTTTTTTTTCCTCAAATTCCCTTATTCGTTTTCGCTGTATTTTAGGCCGTTCTTTCAGTTGCTTTATTATTTCCCTCTCTGTTTTCTTTTCTGACCACCCCATCATCTTTGCTTCCAAAAGAATACCGCGAATGTACTCTTCATCAGTTGCAAACGTTAATTCTTCTTCATTTTCAATTAATTCATCTGGTATATTTTTCATTAAATCACTCCCTCTCTATTATTATCCTCTCCCTCAGTCTTTTTTGTTTTCTCTTTCCAGCCCATTGCTTCATAAGCTTTTTCCAACTCTTCTGTTTCTTTATCAGAGTTTCGATAGGCATATTCATTTCCTGGCTTAAGAAAAATACTCTCTTGACCAAACCGTGAATTCAAACACCATTTTTCTAACTCATTTTTCTTAAACGAATCATAGATTAGCTCAACAATAACCAGTCCCATCTGCACCTGCCAGCTTAATGCTACGACCAAGATTTTTGCGGCAAAAAAAGTGGCCATTTTTTGCCCTGCCTTTTCTAAGGCCACCTTTCCTAAAAGGACTCCTAAACCTGAAGAAAGTTGCCCTGATGCCTTTAACATAATTAATCCTGAATTAACAAAATATGTCAAATAAAAGAATCCTGCATGAATATCCCCATTATCAAAATTATTAATCATTAATGAACTATATTTTTTTACATTAAAATAAGTTGCAAAACTCATAGCTCCGCCAGCAAGAACTTTTATGCCACCCAGTGTTTTTGTCAGCTCTGGTTTCATCAATTCTAACGGTGAGAGCGCTACTTCCGCAAATGCTGCTGCCGTGTAGCCCGCCGCTTGAAGTGCCTTAGCTAAAGCCTCTTTATCGGCCGTGGTATCCGCATTCAATCGACTCAAACAATTCACCAAATCAACCAGATTAAAAACTGCTAATGCCGCATTCAGACGTGATAATTTTGCCGCCTTCTCGCCACCTTCCGACTCAAATGCTCTTTCCAACGATGAAGTTAAATTTCGATATTTCGCCCGACGCAAAACCTCAGCCCTAGCCTCCTTGTAGTTCATTTTCTTTTTCATTAATTCTGTTGTATCTCTGTTTGCATCATTAGCTGCTTTTATCTCTTGTGTTACCACCCTCAACATCACCTCTTTTTCCACTCCCGCACGCAGCAACAATAGCCCCTTCAAAATAGGGTCGGCCAACCGTCCCGTGGTACGATACGCTCGGCTACCGGGATTAAAAACTCGGCTCCCGGCATTCACAACCATGTTGTCTATTTTATTCAGGAATTTTTCTACCTTGGTGGCGTTTTGCGGCAGTTTGTCGTGTTCGGTTAATGCATAAATATAGCGACCACAGGCGTCTTTTAACTGATTACTGATGACGATGAATCTCGCTAATGCGTCAGCTTCCTCTTTATCCTCGTTAACTGTCGAGGCAGGCTCAATCTCATCCTGAGGTTGAGCCGTTTTTTCCTTTTTAACCTCGATAAGCAAGGGTTCAATCTCATCGATAATCGCCTGCTGATTTAATGCAAACGCGCGCCAGAAAAGGTTTTTCTCATCCTGCATGGTGTAAGCCGCCAACCACTTATCCAGCAATGAATCCCCGGCTTTGGTTTCATTCATCCCCAAGGTCAAATTGTTATATACCCGTTCATATTGCACACCGTCTCTCACATCTTCCGGATGAAAATCCTTCAATGTTGTCAGCATGATGTCACTTTGCAACCAGAACGAAAGCTGGTTCGCCCGCACTTCGCGAAGTTCCATCACCTGCCGGGTAATCTGATCTTTTGTCTGTTGGAAACTGTTATAAAGTGGGCGGTTAAGACGAGCCAAATATTTTTCCCAACTATCGGCCATTTCCTGATCTTTTTGATCCCCGCGCGAAGCATCCCGCTGTCGCAACCGCTCATCCATCTCATTCTCCCGGCGAGATAGTTCCTGTGAAAAACCAGGCTCAGTACGGGAAATTCGATCAAGTTTCCAGATCTCAGGCTCGCTTACTCCAGCGTTATGCCACTTTTCCTTTAGCGCAATCACCCGCATTTCCTGCTGTTGGCGTAATGGATCATCCGCAAATTTTTTAGTAACCGTCTCACGTGAACGCTGATAAGCCTCCAGCATCCCTCCGCGCGTTTTCTGGAATTGGGTTTCGTAAATTTCAGCGCGTTTCTCAAACCCGGCTTTCGCTGATGACTGCAATACACCTTTTATCAACGTCAGGTTAATATCACTGTTCACTTCCCATTTGAGTTCTTCCCCAAACTGAATAAGCCGGGCAGATGCTTCATTCAGCCATCCATTCATCTCAGCCGCAATGCCCAGTGCATCAGGTAACGCCAACAGCATTACCGGGTAACTTCCCCCTTCTGGATTTGGGCTTCGCTTTTTCATAGCGGCTAACGTTACATCAGGTTCGCGCGCTTGTGTCGTTGCCCATGGATAACGAGTAGTTTGTAAATTAACAATATCCTTATGATAAATTACCGATTTATTGTCTGGTGGCAATTCGCTCACCATCGAAACAGAGATATTATCCGGATAGCTGACCCGTTGAAAATCAGGGTTAAAATCCAACACTTGCTGTAGACTGGCTTTCGTTGCTTCAGTAGCCGATTGCTGCTGGGCAGAAACAATCCATGTTGAAAGTGAGATTTTTTGCATGCGTTTTGCACGTAATCGCTCATCCTGCTGATATCGTGCCAGTGTCTTTTCTGACCATTTATATTCGGTATAAGCCACCCACACTGCCTCTTGCCATTCAGGTGCCGTCACACAGAAATATTCCAGATTCACAGGATTATGCAATGGGCTCCCGCACTCGAATTTATCATCCATTGGTGAGGCTTTGTTAACATCGGGTTGCTTATGCAATTGTCCCCGGTTGTTAATGGCATAGACTTCCCAGGATTTTAACTTCTCTTGATACAGGTAAAGATAGCCGCGACGTAGTGTCCGCAATGCATAATGATATCCCGTACTTAGCGTATTCCCCGTGATCCGGTTATTATTTGCCCATGCGGGTAAATTTACCTTAACCACATCCGGTACAACAACATAAGAGACGGGCAAGATCGCCAGCCCACTCGGTAAGCAATGTTTACAGTTATTCATTCACACCTCATCAAATCCTTATGGGATCACACCAGCAACGCCGGCTGGTTTCACTGACAGTCACTCTTTATTTTCAGCCACTCGTCCGACGTAATATCAGCGATAGCAAATCGGTAAGGTGGTGTTGATGCCGAAACGTGCGGCTTAAGTAAGCGGTTTATTCGGGGATGAAAGTCAAAATCAGGATGAATATCAAGTGCATGCTGGGCAAATAAACACAAATCCGCTTCATCGGTAAGATGATGAAGGGTAATGGCCCGACGTAATGCAGGCAGCATTTTCCCTCTGGCTTCTGTTTCAGAAAAACGCTCATCGGTACACGTTTTTTGACGATAAACACGCAATGCCTGATTCATTGGTGCAATCAGCTCAATATCCTTAGCCTGTTGCGTTGAGAGAGAGAGAGAGAAACTGAGCTGAGTCGTTGGTTCTGCCTGATTCACCTTGACCCACAGACCACAATCACCATCCAGCAGCGCCCACGTTTTCACTGCCGATAAAAGGCGCTGACATTGCCAACGATCGCAAAGCATCAATAACGCAGGTAATACCGATGGATCGTAAAAACGCAGAAAAATAAAAGCGTCTTCAGCAACAGCCTGAACCGCATGCCCACCTAATTGCGCTGCAATATATGGCAGTGTTTTTTCTGTATCCAGCCAGGCACAAATGCATCTGCCATAGTTTTTATCAAGATGCTGCGGTTCACTTTCTTCATATGCCAATTCGACGCTATGGCGAAATAACGCAATATCATCCTGCTTCTCCAGATTGAGTGGCACCAGCCAAGGTTGCTCGCGCCGATTCAGATTAGGATGATCGAACTGTAATTCGTAATGCTCACGTTTTTCCAAGACGTCATACAGATCGCTAATTCTGGTTTCTTCCGCATTTGACGCAGCAAATGCATCAAATAACAGAACACAATACTGACGTTCAGCAAAGTAACGGGAAAGACGCGCGAACAATGCCTCAATCTTGGCATCGTTCTCTACTGATACAGGGGAGTTTTGCATGTAATCTCGCGTAGTCCATTACAATTTGACTGAAGCCTGCTGTGCGGAAGTCGCCTCTTTCACACTCGGGCTACATCCTTTAGGCAAGATCGTTTCAGTATTCAGGCTGGCTGAGCCGACCTTTTCCAGATTGATACTTTTCACCGTCACATTCTGTGGTGCGCCCAGTTCAATATTGCCATCTTTAAGTCGAATAAAAGCACCACCACAGTTTAATAACAATTCGGTTTTCGCTGAAATCAATACCTTATTTTGCTGGCTGGCTATCGTGATGTCTTTCTGCGCCAACATATCCAGCGCATCACTTTGCGCCTGTATCTCCACCTTGCCCGCACCCGCAAACAGCTTCATACCCATACGGTGCACAAACAAACTCAGCTTTTCCCTCACCGATACCCGCAAATCCTTGCCCACACTAATATCTGTGTCTTCCCCTGACGTCCCTATCAGATTCTCACCCGCCGACAACTGCACGCTCGAGGGCGTCACCTGCGCGATACCCGATGGTGCCGACAACAACAGCACCGACGCCTTCAAACCCGCCAGCTTTTCCTCCATCAACTGCGTCTGTAACTTCACATCCGCCAGCTCTGCTCGCGCCGCTTCCGCCGCATAACGTAATCCCGACGCCACTTCCCGCGCCTGCGTCAGCACCGACAATGCTCCCGACATATCCAGTACGTCACCACCCGCCTGACCCTGTTCATCCGCACTGATAAATATTCCTTTACCCGCACGTATCGCGCCCCAATCATCCGTGCGCAGCTCAAATCCCTCGCCTCGCTGCTGACGGCCACTGTCTACCAGATGACCCAGGTTCAGCTGGCTCTTGCCCCCGTACTCCGTGCTCAGCTTGATGTGCTCTTTCCCTCGCTCATCATCCAACCGCAGCTTGTTGTTCGACGGCGTTCGGATAACGTTCCGCTTGTTGTTCTCCTGCGTCACGTGGTCCGGGTGCCGTGAATCATGCAGGGCATACGCGATATACGGCCGGTCCGGGTTACCTTCTTCAAACGCTATCGCCACTTCCGTTCCGTCCAGCAGCGGCAGGTGGAAACCATAGGTTTCTCCCGCGTACGGCTTCGCCAGCCGCACCCACAGGCTTTCATAACCCGCCTTCCAGCTGTCCCGGTCGAAGTCCATCTTCACCCGGTAGCGTCCCATCCCGTCCAGCCACGCATACGTGTCATGCTTGTTCACGCTGCTCACTCGCGCCGGCACCGTCCCCGCTATCACCGGCCGCGCCAGCAACGCCGGACGATAGCACACCGTTTCCCGGTACGGCATCGCCGTAAAGCTCACTTCATAGCTGCTGTCTCGCCCCGCCCTTTCCACCGTCACCGAGGTAATTACCAGCCCCGACTGCATCACGCCGGGGATATCCCCCGTCACGTCTACCAGTTGTCCCGGTGCCAGCAATACCGAGGTGCTCTTCCCGCTCACCACCTGCTGACCGTTCAACGCTCGCTCATGGTGCAGTCGTGCGTAGAAGGCCCCACTTTCGGTCTCCTCACCCTTGCCCGCCGCCCGGTAGTTCGCACTATAACGGTACGTTTCACCCGTCATCGGGTCGTCCGCCGCCACCGCTTCCGTGACCTGCATCCCGCTTAAGGCCGTCCGGTAGTTGTAATCCTGATGGACCACGCTCCCCGTCACCGTACGGTGCGAGACTTCCAGCCCCCATACCGCTTCTGCCCCGTTCGCGTCCAGCCCCGACGGCAATCTCAACGGCAGGCTCGCCGTCTTCACGTAGTGCTGCTGGTCGTCAAAGAACACCACCACGTCACGGTTCAGCCGTGCATCCATCTCAAAACGGTAACCGATACCCACTTCCGACAGCAGTCGGCTGATAAACGTCAGGTCGCTCTCGCCCCACTGGCACACGTACTCCCTCACCGGGTAATCGTTCACCAGTTGAAACAGAAAATCGCTCCCCGTGAAATCATGACGCTCACGCAGCACCTGCTCGACTATCGCCACCACCGACTGGTTCTGGTAAATCGCGTGATAGCGACTGTGGTCCAGTTGCGCCAGTCGCGGCACCAGCGTCACCGCATAACGCGTCTCATCCACCGAGCGTGACAACCGGGTAAACGTACTCACCACCCCGTGTACCTTGCGCAACGGCCCCATCGCGGGCAGGACGCCATAGGTGTTCATCGGCGGCGCGTTAAAGGTCAGCGTTGAAACCTGATTGAGCATCGTCGACGCCTGAATATCCGGCTCCGGACTGGTAAAGGTGATGTGGTAGACATACGGCTGGCTCAAATGCGCTTCGGCACTGAAATGCAGCACCGACAGCGGTGCACTCTCCTCGCCTACGGTGAGCTGATAGCGGGCGTGATCGGACAGCAGCATGCTGCTGGTCTTCGTGAGCAGATCGGGCATGGCGATTATTCCTTATCGTTAAACAAAATCAGCGTGTTATATCCAGGCATTCTCTATAGAAAAGAAAAAACTGATACGTTTTGCTTTTTTGTCCTGAAACTTGAATTACTTAAGGTATATAAGAAATGGAAACTCAGACGGATAAAATGTTATTTCACCTTCTCTAATTCACCTTTTGAGTATTTATACTGTGTGCCATCAACAAAATTGCGTAACATCCTCAGGATGAGCATACTCTTCAAAAATAGAAGCATAAACTATCGTACTCAACTGATTGGAGGGGTCATCCAATATCTATCAATAACCCTGCATTAAATCATCAGGGATCTTATATTGAGCCAATTTTTCATCATAAAAAATATTATAACTCTTTTTTGATTTTTTTCTTTTTTCTGTTGACGTAGATGAAACCAATAAAGGATAAAACCCATTAACAAGAGGCTTGTCTCGCTCAACTATCAAATTATTAACGATTGAACTGCTATCATTACTGTTTCCCATGTGAGCAGTCCATTGAGCAATATTTTTTAAATTACTTCCGGAAAATATTTCTAAATAACGTTGAACTTGAAGATACCCCTGACTATTTGAACCAAAAGATAGCTCAACCGCCCATTTATCAGGGGCAATAACAGTCATTCCAGCATAATGACTTCCAATATTTTTCTCTGCACCGATAATTTCATACCCTTTATCAGATTTCTGAAGTAAGTAAATATCCGTTGGAATGTCCTGATTTAGTGAAGTAGCAAGTTTTGTATCCGGACACATAACTAACAAACTATCCGTTGACGAAAAAGGAACATTTTTATTTTCACATATTCTATAATTGTCCATTTCACTCTCTGAGTTATCTTTATGCCATGGATTTTCTTTATCACTAGAATGAGAATAATGTTCACTAAGCAACGTCTGAATTGTTGGATAATAATTTGCAAATGCTGTTGTTGCATGAAGCAAAAAAAACATAATAAAACAAATTTTTATTTTCCCCATATACCCATCCATATAAAAAATAAGCAAAAAAAGGGTCTGTTTTGAAAAAAAACTCACAATTTTACCCTGTTCGATTACATCTGGCTTACCAATCTGAGCAATCAGTAGTTTTTAAGAAGAAGCTTCGGATTATCAAAACGTGCCAGCCATGCGGCCGTTGACGTTTTATCAAAACGAATCTCACCCGCAATTGAACCATAGCCCATAGAACATATTTCAGGTGCACGAATAGGTTTCAACATCTGATTCACCTTTACATACAGCTCAGGATACGGATTTACCTTATTCCACCCCAGCTCTGGCCACTCTCCCGCCCGGATCATCACGCCGCCCTCATAGGGCAGCAGCGCGATACGCTCATCGTCTAACTGCTGCCGCAATCCAGCTATACCACCTAGTTTTTCCAGCCAACTATCCTGTACAAAGGTATACCAGTTCACCGAACGAATACCATCGCGCCCAGTTTCCCAAGTATGGGAATTAGGAATATCAACAGCAGAAAATGCCTGAGCAATCTCATACTCCAGATGTTCATAATTCTCACTTTCATAACATTGCTGTACGCCCAACCCAGCCAGACCATGCATTGGTTTTAAGCGCTGGCAGAATTCTAACAGTAAGCTTTCAAAACGTTTTTCACCCCCACTTTTAGTGTCTCAATCGGGAGGTAAAACAGCACACAAGTTACAGTTTTGTGGACATACTCGAACCAGTCAGCGGGAGAAATAGCACTGCATAGATAATCGCTGGCATAGATTGTCCCCTTTTCCGAGCCCCACCAAAAATCCGTATGATCTCCATCCTCCGCTAACATCTGCGCCTGTTTTTGCTGTAATGTTCGTTTACTGTAAGGCTCCTCTTTTTTAGGATCTCGATAAAATCCCCAACGCAGTTTATCGCCAAACTCACTGTCGTATCGCGCCAGCACCTCCGCTATTGCCTGACGTTTCTCATCCGAATAGCCTTTATCCAGATAAAAATAAGCCACCAACCCTACCTGTAACGCGTTATGCGCCTCCGGGGCGTCCGGTGCTCCGTACGTAAATTCCCAGCGAGCCTGCTCAAAACGAGTAAAAAAGTCCATTCTTAACCTTGTTCCATCACGTTTATGCGGGGAATTCTGCACTCATGCCATCGTCCCGCTCCAGCAGCGTCCAATGGATAGCGCGTTTCTGTGTAGCCGTGTCTTGCCACTCCGGCAGAATATCGCCCTGGGAAAAGTGCTGCCGTACAATGCGACCGGCCTGATAGGTAGTCCAGATGCCACTATGTGGACAAGACGTACCAGTGGGTAACGTAAGATTACGTTTACCGCTATTCCTCAACCCGCTTTCACGCTCCGGCCAACGATAAAGCTCATCTGGATGCCCTGTCGGGAAAAAGCCTTCTGCGGGAACCGGGATAAACTGATTTTCCACCCGGCGGACCAGTGTCCAGGTCGAGGGGACATTTTCTATTTCTTTCCAATGATAGTCTATCTCTCCTTCTGGACTAATATAATCACTTCGCTCTTTTCCTTGAGGGGAAACATGAGGTAAATAACTGAAAGAATGAAAAAACTGAGCACTGGCAAACTCCACGTCCGGCAGATAAATCCCCGCTACCTTAACTGGATCATTCGGCCCCATCACGACCAAGGGGTCCAACTCATAAACTGGAAGTTGGGCTGGCAAATCCAGAGGACCAAAATACTCCTCACTGTATAAGTAAGTCAGATTGCCATCTTTCCAGGATGAACTCACTGTCCCACTCACCATCTTATCGTAAATAAGTCCCAGCCTAAACAGGTCGGAATACCGTTGCAGCGCCTCTGCGCTCATCCATCCTTCCGGCCAGTAATCCGTCAACCCCTTGTTATCACCACGAATCCCCCCCCCCGTAATGTAAGCGTTAGGATCGTTATGCTGACGTTCAATATAGCTACCCGATAATTCCATCAGTGTACCACGCAGATTAGGGAGCACCCGATTCTGCCAGATGATATCAATCTGCTCCCAGCTTGGGCGACTGCGCTGATTGGCAGGAAGTTGTTGCACATACTGTTCCAACTGCTGTTCACAGTGTTCAATGAACGCACTATATGCTTCCCAGCGCTTGCGATAATAATCTTCGCTGGTGTAACGCTCCAGAAGATAGCATTCCTGCGGGTGTAGTATTGCCATTATGTTCTCTTACCAATGCATCCATGCCTCTGGGCGTCTAGTACACCACCAGAGACTCCCAGCGAGCCTGCTCAAAACGGGTAAAAAAGTCCATTCTTAACCTTGTGCCATCACGTTTATGCGGGGAATTCTGCACTCATGCCATCATCCCGCTCCAGCAGCGTCCAATGGATAGCGCGTTTCTGTGTAGCCGTGTCTTGCCACTCCGGTAGAATGTCGCCCTGAGCAAAGTGCTGCCGCACAATGCGACCGGCCTGATAGGTAGTCCAGATGCCACTCATCGGACATCGTTCACCACTCGGTAACGTTAAAAACTGGCGGCGAACATCTTGCTCCGGCACGGATAGCGTCGATTCTTCCACTGATACGGCTTCCTGAAGAGAAGGCTTCGGATTATCAAAACGTGCCAACCATGCGGCCGTTGACGTTTTATCAAAACGAACCTCACCCGCAATTGAACCATAACCCAGAGGATAAATTTGGGGGGCGCGAATCGGTTTTAATACCTGATTCACCTTTACATACAGCTCAGGATACGGATCTACCTTATTCCACCCCAGCTCTGGCCACTCTCCCGCTCGGATCATCACGCCTCCCTCATAGGGCAGCAGAGCAATACGCTCATCGTCTAACTGCTGACGCAATCCAGCTATACCACCCAGTTTTTCCAACCAACTATCCTGCACAAAGGTATACCAGTTCACCGAACGGATACCATCGCGCCCAGTTTCCCACGTATTAGAATTAGTAATATCTAGGGCGGAAAACGTTTGTCCTATCTCGTATTCCAGATGTTGATATTTATCTCGAGCATAACATTGCTGTATCCCCAATCCAGCTGAGCCATGCATCGGTTTTAGTCGCTGACAAAAAGCCAGCAGTAAAGCCATAAAGCGTTTCTCTCCTCCATTTTTTAGTTCTTCAATAGGCAAATAAAACTTAACATAGCTAACTGATTTATGAATATATTCAAACCAATCTGCGGGTGACACAAGATTAATCAAATAATCACTGGCATAAGTGGTCCCGTTTTCTGACGCCCACCAAAAATCCGTATGATCTCCATCCTCCGCCAACATCTGCACCTGCTTTTGCTGTAACGTCCTCTTGCTATACAGTTCCTTTTTTTTAGGATTCCGATAAAAACCCCAATGTAGTTTATCGCCAAACTCACTGTCGTAACGCGCCAGCACTTCCGCCATAGCCTGACGTTTCTCATCCGAATAGCCTTTATCCAGATAAAAATAAGCCACCAACCCTACCTGTAACGCGTTATGCGCCTCCGGAGCGTCCGGTGCTCCGTATGTAAATTCCCACCGAGCCTGCTCAAAACGGGTAAAAAAGTCCATTGATGTTCCTTAAGTTAATCAGGCCAGTACACATAATCCTGCTGCTGTTGCACTAACATATCCGATTACTTTTCACCTCAATTTTGATCGCCTTCGCAACCAACTCCATCCCCCAATGATACATGCACCAGTTTCGGTGCATAACAGCATAGCTGGAGTGATCAGGCATCAGAGATGCCACCAATTTAACTTTCACGATCATATAACGAGCACCAACTTTCTTCTCATCGGTAATAAACACCTTAATAATGGATGAGCATGATCGTTTTAGCATAAAAAATAAAATCGATGTATTTAATCAAGAACTTTAATCTTATATCTTCTATTGAAATCGACTCCTGGCACCATAGTCCCATAAGTATAACCGTGTACCAAAACACTTATTTCCTTTATTCTTTCAGGTTTACCAATTATCGATATTCGATATTCGATATTCGATATTCGATATTCGATATTCGATATTCGATA